>JAULUH010000534.1:0-23841 GCA_032111745.1 Anaerolineae bacterium
GGCGTACTCCTCTTCGGTGAGCAGCCCCTGGGCCTTGAGCGCGCCCAGGCGCTCGAGCTGCGTGATCACGTCTTCTTCCTGGGCCGGTGGGGCTGCCTGCGGCGGCGGCGGCGCATACTCGACCGCGGCCGTGTTCGCGGCGTGCGCGTACGCCTGCGCGTTCTTGTCCGCCTGCCGGCGGTTGACGGCATTGCGGGTAGCAGTAGCCGTGCCGACCACGGCGGCGGTTCTAGCCATTCCTCGCATTAATCCTGGCATCTCAGCCTCCTTTAGGTGTTGGTGGCAAGCGAGGCGAAGGCCTCGTCGACGACGGTCGCCGGCACGCGGAAGTGCCCAGCCATCTCCAGGCCGGCGGCCTGGAGCGCATTGGCAAGGTTGATCGCCCAGGTATGTTCGATGGCCAGGGCGAAGACGCCCGAGCCGGGCACCATGCCCTCGTACAGCGTGGCGGCATCCTCGGAGTCGAAGAGACCTCGCGTCTCCTCCGGGATGAAGCCCACGGCGGCGGCCTGTTCCGGTGGCAGGTCCTTGAGCTCGAGCTTCCACGGCCTGCCCTTGTCGTCCTTCAGCAGCACCATGGCGTCCAGAACCCGGATCGTCCCGGCTGCGGACAGCCGTTCCAGCTCCGCCAGGACGCTGCCGTCGAAGCGCGGCACTCCGACAGCCATGACGAGCACGTCTACTGGTCCACGTTTAAGCATTTGTCATTTCCTCCAGAAATCTATCTGCGACAGGCGGCCCACTACACTGTAGTGGCTGAGGTGTAAGGGGCTAGGGTGTTGCCATTACCGGGTCATAGCTGGATGCTCCTTTCGAGTAAGCGTGCGGGTTCAGGGCAGTTTGTTCGGCTCCAAACCAATGCACTCCACGGACAATAGCGGCAGGCCCAGATCGTAGAGAAGGTTCAGGGCGGTGGCCAGCGCGGCCTGGTCCTGGAAATAACCGGTGATCAGCGTTGTCGGTGGTTCATGGGGTTGGCTTTGAATCTGAATGATGACGCCACCCATGTATTCGGACCAGCTTTCGGCCAGGTAGCCTTGGATGCGTAACCTGTAGGTGGCCGGAGAGTCGACAGTGAGCCCTCTATAAGTTTGCATCAGGTCCCTTTCCGGCGATTCTACCCTGGGTGATAGTGACGCAGTAAATTCTCCAGCCTACCAAAACAACAGCGCGTCACGAAAACAATAGATCAAACCATACCTTGACACTATCATAGACCCCAGGCAGTGACAAGGCCCGAAATGATGTAGAAAAGTAGTATAGGGAAGAGCAAGTTCGCGGCCCAAGAGACCGGCGCCAGGCGCCGGCGGAGCTATGCCGAATCGGGGGAGGTTGGGAAAGGCCTGCGGATGGCGGTGGAGAAGGTCAGGGTTGTGCTGGCAACAGGCCCAAGGCAATCGCCGCGGTTACCGCTTCTCTCCGGTTGTTCACAGCCAGCTTCTGAAAGATGTTCGCGGTGTGCTTCTTGGTTGTCGCCTCTGAAATCACCAGACGCTGCGCAATCTCCTTGGCGCTGAACCGCTGGCCCAGGAGCGCCAGGATTTCAAGCTCGCGGTTGGTCAAGGGCTCGATCAAGTTTGCCTGAGAGGCAAGCGAAGTCGACGGTAAGAGCGGGTGGGATGACGACGAGGGAATAGGGGGGCTGGAAGGGCCCGAGTGCAGCGAGGGACTGGAACGTCCCGAGTGCAGCGAGGGACTGGAACGTCCCGAGTGCAGCGAGGGAAAAGCGTTCAGGATCTGCTCGATGTAGCCTGGAGCAATGCCTCGCCTGACCAGTCGTTCCACTAGACCGGCCATGGCAGGACCCAGGTCCACGAAAACGCGGATGAAGCCGCCCGGCTGGGCCAGAGCCACCGCTTGTTCCAGCGCTTGCAGCGCGGCCGGCTCGTTTCCCTGCGCGTTATGGCACAAGGCCTGCAGGGCTAGCACGTCCATGGTGAAGCGCGTATTGTGGGTCGACGTGACGAAAGCGTGCAGCCGGGAAAGCGCTTCTGCCGCCTGCTGCCGGCTGGCGGGCGTGTTCATGAGGAGAAGAACCTTTGGCAATGTCAGCTGAGGTGCGTAGAAGAACGCCATGATCCCGAGCGGGACCAGGGGGCCAACAGTCGTTGCCCAACGACCAGCTGTCTCGAGGTCGCCCTGCATCGCGGCCAGTTCAGCTCCAAACGCCTGCGCGAGTGGCAGCAGTGCCTCGCTGTGTATCTCCGCCAAATAGCTGCTCACCCGGTCGAGCGCGCGGCGCGCCTCGTCGGGCCTGCCGCGCGCCTGATGGATCGCCGCGAGCACAATGGCGCTCTGCAAGACGGTGATCCGATGACACACATGGCGCTGCTCTTGCACGGCGTGGGCGTGCCACTCGGCGGCTGCCAGGTCGTTGCGCTGATAGTAACCACTGGCGAGGAAATAGTGCCCCCAACCGAGAGTCTCCCGCTGCTGGTCGGTGGCCTGGCTGACCCTTACAGCATGCTGAGCCGACTGCAACGTGCCGTGTAGATCCGCAGCCATCCAATGGATGAAGCTGAGCGAAGCCGTTAGGCGTGCTCGCGGCGCGGCGATGCCCGTGGTGTCCTCCCTCTGGGCGGCCGCAAGTATCGCATAGGAGCGATCGACCTGTCCGGACATCTGATAGGCTCCGGCCAGCTGTAGCCATGCCTCGACGCGTGCCATGTACCACTCCTGCGGCATCGTCTCCAGGGCGCTGGTTGCCAGCGTGATCACGCCCTGCGGATCATTGGCTGCGAAGCCCTTCTCGATGCTGCGCAGGGTGTTGATCTCGCCCTGCAGTTGCCGGGCGTATTCACGCTGCCCTGTCATCTGATCGACGAGCGTCTGAGCCTGATCGACTGTATCCAGAACTGTTCGGGAATCGGCCCGGCCGAGCTCGGCGATCCAGGCCCTGGCTAGCAGCAAGTCAGGATGCTGGGCCTGTGTCGTTGCCGGAAACAGGCGCAGCCAGCGCTCGAGGCGGGGCCGCTGCTCGGTATCCAGCAGGTGATGGCGGTGCTGCGCCACCAGTTGCACAGCCCCTAGAGTGTCGTTGCCAGCCAGTGCGTGCCGCAAAGCCTGTTCAATGGATCCTTGGCTGGCATACCACGCACTGGCTCGGATGTGCAGAGTCTCTATCTCGTGAGCATCGAGCTTGCGCGTTAGCCGGCTGCGCAGGATCTCGTGGAACAAATGGTGGTACCGATACCAGAGTCCCTGTTCGTCCAGGGGCATGGTGAACAGGTTCGTCTCTTCCAACCATTGCAGATTGGCCTGCCCGTGGTGCGCCACGCCGTCCGGATCCATGACCGCATCACACAGCGGCCCGCAAAGCAGGTCGAGGATCGAGGTCTTGACGAGAAAGTCTTCTATCGCGGGCGGAACGCGGGACAGCACCTCGGTCGTCAGGTAGTCCATCACGTAGCGGTTCTCGGCGTGCAAGGTGGCGACCTGGCGGTCGACGTCACCGCCATAGCGCAGCGTTAATGCTGCCAAGCGCAAGCCGGCGGCCCAGCCTTCCGTTCTCTCAGCCAGCACCGCAATGGCTTCATCTTGGAGGGTGGTATCGATAGCATGGTCCATGAAGGTCGCCGTCTCTTCCGCGGAGAAACGCAGGTCCCTGGACCGGATCTCGCTCATCTGGCCACGCGCTCTTAGACTCCCCAACCTCAGCAACGGCTCGTGGCGTGTGAGGAGCATCACGTGCAATCCTTTCAGGGGATGTCGCAGCAGAGCAGAAAGCAAGATGTAGATGTCTAGTTCGTGGATCTCGTGGGCGTCGTCCAGTGCCAGGATGAACGCGCGCCCAAGTTCGGCCAGCTCGTTGATCAGGCTGTCGGCAATGACTGAAACCGGGGGCAGACTGGTTCCGGCCAGAATCAACTGAGTGCGACGCACCGACCCGGGAAACACGGAATCTATCGCGGCGAGCAGGTAGTCCAGGAACACACGAAGGTCATTGTCGCTCTCGTCGAGCGAAAGCCAGACGCTGGGCAACCTGCAGGTTTCCAGGAATGAACTCGCGAGAATGGTTTTCCCATAGCCGGCCGGGCCACAAATCAAGGTCAGTGGACGGCTCAGTCCCTGGTTGAGTGCGTCGAACAGGCGCGGTCGAACCACGAGATCGTGGGGAACCGCCGGACGAAAGAACTTGGTCTGTCGTAACACTATCGAGCCCTGCTCCCTAGCCAAGAGGCGCACCGTTCATGGTGGGCGGTGACCTTCGAGCAGCAGGGTGCCCAGGTGGCGACGAATACGCAACGAGGTTTCGAATGGGGAGTGAGGAAAGCACTGCGATCGTTCCGTGACTATGTGAGCTATGACTGCCGCGATTATACCACATTTGTGGCGTGGGGCAAGGCAATCCTCGCTAATTCACAACCGCCGACGTGCCAGGCTTGGCAGAATCGCCGAAACTGGCGACAATACCCTGTTGTAGTGCGTGATCCTCTGATTCAGACCAGGCAATTGGCCCTACCGTGAACCTGTCCGGACTCCTACCGCTGCTCCAAACCCTGCCCGCCTACCGGCAGTTCGCCGCCGACCTCCAGGCCGGCCAGGCCGACCGCGTCCCCCTGGCCATCTACGAGTCGGCCCGGCCCTTCCTGGTGGCGGTGCTGGCTGAGAGCGCGGTTCAGCGCGTGGTCTTGCTGGTGGCGCGCAGCGAGCGCGCGCGCCAGGTGCACGACCAGCTGCAGGTCTGGCTACCCCCACGCGATGGATTGGCCCAGGTGCACCTGCTGGCCGACCCCGATGCCCTGCCCTTCGAGCGCATCGCCTGGGCCAGAGAGACGCGCCAGGCCCGCATCAGCGCACTGCTGGCCCTCTCTGGGGGCACCTCAGGCACGACGGATGGCCAGCGCCTGATCGTCGTCGCCTCGGCCCGGGCCCTGATGCACAAGACGTTGCCGCTCCGGGAGCTACGCCTGTCGGTGCAGGCCCTCCGGGTTGGCCAGCTGATCAACTTGAACGAGCTGCTGACCCGCTGGCTGGGGCTTGGCTACCGGCCCGAAACCGTGGTCGAGGAGGTCGGCCTGTTCAGCCGCCGCGGCGGAATCGTCGACGTCTGGCCCCCCAATATGCACTGGCCGGTGCGCATCGAGCTCTTCGGCGACGAAGTCGAAAGCCTGCGCCTCTTTGACCCCGGCACCCAGCGCACCCTGCCTGAGGCGCGGCGGGTCCAGCAGGTTACCATCGGGCCGGCCAGCGAAGCCCTGCCCCGCCTGGGCGAGGCCGCCCGGGACCGCCTGGAGGCCCTCGACCTGCGACCCCTGCACCCGCCGGCGCGGCATGAGTTCGACCAGGAACGGGAGCAACTGCTGGCGGCCACCGGCTTCAAGGGCCAGGAGTGGTACGCGCCCTATCTCTACTCGCAGCCGGCCAGCCTGCTGGACTACCTGCTGCCGGAAGACCTGCTGGTGGTGGACGATGGCGCGGAGCTCATGACCCTGGTGACCGAGCTGGAGGCCCAGGCCCGCCAGACCCAACGCGATCTGGCCACTGGGGGCGAGCTCCCGGCCAATCCCCTCGCCCCCCACTTCACCTGGGATGAGCTGAAAGCCCAGCTGGTGGCCCGCCACCCTCTGCTTCTCGGCCACGGCGACTTCGAGGGCCGGCTGGCGCCCGCGGCCGCCCCCCTGGCACGGCATTTCGTGCCCGGGCCCCGCTTTGGCGGCAAGGTGCAGCAGATCCTGGCTGAGGCTCAGAAGCTGCAGGGCCAGGGACACCGCACCGTTCTCGTCACCCGCCAGGCCTCGCGCCTGGCCGACCTGCTGCTGGAAGAGGCCGGGGCGGCTGTCACCGTGCAAGAGGACCTCGCCGAGCCCGTCCCCCCGCGGGCCATACGGCTGGTCAAGGGTACTCTGGACGAGGGTTTCGTGCTGCGGGGGGTGCGAGACAGCTCGGGGGACGAACAAACCGAGACCACCCTCTACCTGCTGAGCGACGCCGAGCTCTTTGGCTGGACCAAACCCAGGACCCGGCGCCTGACCCAGCCCCGGGCCATGGCTCCCGAAGCCTTTTTCGCCGACGTCAGCCCGGGTGATTTCGTGGTCCACATGGAACACGGGATCGGCCAGTTCATGGGCCTGGTCCGGCTACCCACCGAGGAGGGCAGCCCAAGGGAGTATCTCCAGGTTGACTATGCCATGGGCGACAAGCTCTATGTGCCCGTGCACCAGGCCGACCGCCTGAGCCGCTACGTCGGCGCCGGCGAGCATATGGTGCCCATGATGCACCGCCTGGGCACAGCAGACTGGGGACTGGTTAAGAAGCGAGCCCAGCGGGCCGTCGAGGATATCGCCGACGACCTCCTGCAGCTCTACGCCACCCGCGAGCTGGCCGAGGGCCACGCGTTCTCCCCCGACGGCACCTGGCAATCGGAGCTGGAGGCCGCCTTTCCCTACGAGGAGACCGACGATCAGCTGGTCGCCATCGAGGCCGTCAAGCACGATATGGAGGAGTCGCGGCCCATGGACCGCCTCATCTGCGGCGATGTGGGCTACGGCAAGACCGAGGTGGCCCTGCGTGCGGCCTTCAAGGCGGTCATGGACGGCAAACAGGTGGCCCTGATGGTGCCGACCACCGTGCTGGCCCAACAGCACTACCAGACCTTCAGCCGGCGCCTGGCACCCTTCCCGGTAGCCGTGGAGATGCTCAGCCGCTTCCGTACCCTGGCCCAGCAGCGCGAGGTGGTGGACAAGCTGGCCGATGGCTCTGTCGACATCGTCATCGGCACCCATCGCCTGTTGTCCAGGGATGTGGGGTTCAAGGACCTGGGCCTGCTGGTGGTGGACGAGGAGCAGCGCTTTGGGGTGACCCACAAGGAGCGCATCAAGCAGATGCGGCAGCAGGTGGACGTGCTCACGCTCACGGCCACCCCCATCCCGCGCACGTTGCACATGAGCCTGACCGGCGTGCGGGACCTTAGCACCATCGAGACGCCACCGGAGGAGCGCCTGCCCATCAAGACCACCATCGCCGAATACGACGAGACCTTGATTCGCCAGGCTATCCTGCGCGAGATCGATCGGGGTGGGCAGGTGTTCTTCGTGCACAATCGCGTCCGGGGCATCACGCAGATCGCCCGCCGCCTGGAAAAGCTGGTGCCGGAGGCGACCTTCATGATCGCCCACGGCCAGATGCCCGAGCGGGAGCTGGAGCGGGTGATGCTGAGCTTTGCCAACGGCGATTTCGACGTGCTGGTCTGCACCACCATCATCGAGAGCGGATTGGATATCCCTAACGCCAACACCATCGTCGTCAACCGGGCAGACAAGTTCGGCCTGGCCCAGCTCTACCAGCTGCGGGGTCGCGTCGGCCGCGGCGCGGTGCGAGCCTACGCCTACCTGCTCTATGAGCGCAACCAGCAGCTCACGCCTGTGGCCCGGGAGCGCCTGGCGGCCCTGCAGGAGGCCAGCGAGCTGGGCGCAGGCTTCCGTATCGCCATGCGTGATCTGGAGATCCGCGGCGCCGGTGAGCTCCTCGGTGCCCGCCAACACGGGCACATCGCCGCCGTTGGATTCGATCTGTACTGCCGGTTGCTGGCCAAGACGGTGGAAGAGCTCAGGGACCAGCGCGGGGCCGGCAGCGCAGCGACGGATGGCCCGGGCGCGCAGCGCTCCAGGCAAAACGGCGGAGCTGAGGCTGCGGAGGCAGCTACGGCTGCGGCCGCCTCGGAAGCCGTCTCCTACGATGATCCCCTGGCGCCTGCGGTGACCCTTGACCTCCCCCTGCTGGCGGTGATCCCGGAGAGCTACGTGCCCGACCAGGGATTGCGGCTGCGGCTGTACCGGCGCATCGCCGGGCTCACCGACACGGCCAGCATCGACGTGCTGGCCGAGGAGCTGGTCGATCGTTTTGGGCCCCTGCCGGAGGAGCTGAGGAACTTGATGTACCAGGTGCGCATCAAGGTGTTGGCGCTGCGGGCCGGGATCACGGCCATTGGCCGCGACGCGGACCAGCTGGTCCTCAAGTCCGATGCCCTGGAGCAGGTGGACCGCACGCGGCTGCAGGCGCGGCTGGGTGGCCTGGCCCGGGTCGGCCGCCGGGCGGTGTGGATGCCCCTGGGCGACCTGGCGGACGAGCAGTGGCAGCAAAACCTGGAGCGCATCCTGCGCACAATAGGCCAATAGCCGGGGTTAGGGGACTGTGATCCAAGGCTCCACGGAGCTGGACCAGATGTCGACCGGTTTGCCCGGCCACAGCCAGGGCGCAACCGCAGAACATTTAGAAACATTGAGCAAAATGTTGAGCAAGATTGAGCGAAGATTGTCTTGACAAAGCAGGCGAGAGAAGGTACAATAGTAGGGAACAAACGCCGGTTTGTGGAGATCCTCCCCCCAACCCACAAGTCGGCGTTTGCGCGTCCAGCGCCTGGCACTTACGGCACGGCCGGTGCCAGCAGGTCGTAGCGATCGACGCGCACGCGGGTGAAGGCTGCGCTGTCCATGGTCCGGCCGTGCTGCTCCAACCACTGCCTTACCAGTCCCCGGCTATCCCACATCTCTTCCTCTGAGGCAATCAGCCACACCGCGGGCGCATCCGCGGTGGCCCGTGCCATCTCGTCCTCCACTTGCCGAAGCGGGTTGTCGTTATTGGTATAGGGTCCCTCGGCGAAGCCGGCACCCGGACCGGCGTAGTACTCATAGGGATACCGGCTATAGGGGATCAGGAAGAGCAGGCGATCGTCCGGCTGGCGCCGCGCCTCGACGTAGGCTGCAGCGGCGCGAAAGTCGGACTTGATGGGCACATGCATCTGGCGCCAGCCGCCGACTAAGCCCAGGCCGATCAGCCCGGCCAGCATGGCCCAGCCCAACGGGCGCCAGGTATGGGCCAGGGCGGCGATGCCCAGGGCCAGCAGCATCGCCAGCGCGGGCAGGACCCAGATCAGGTAGCGATCGGTGAAGAGAGGCTTGCGCAACGTGATGAGGAACAGGCCAACTGCCGGCAGCAGCAGCCAGCTCAACAGCAAGCCCCCCAGCCGGATGCGGCCGGATGGGGCGCCCTCCCTGCCAGGTCCCAGGACGGCACCGGCCAGCACGAGGAAGATGACGGGTGCCACCACCCACAGGGTGCGGGGCACGCCCATGCCGCGAGCGAAGCCGGTGATCAACACACCCGCCATGTCGGGCAGGGGCACGAAGGCATGGCCAGTCTGAAAATCGGGGGTTGTGAACAGGCGAAGCTGCCACCAGCCCGCTACGGCGACATAGGGCACGGCCAGCGCCAGCAGGAGCCCCATGAACGGCGCAAAGCTGCGACGGCTGGCCGGCCACAGGAAGACCAGCCAGAGCAGGTGAACCGGCACGATCAGCACGGCGAGCACGTGGACCAACACAGCCGCTACAAGGGTGCCGAGGTAGACAAGCCAGCGAAGCCAGGTGCCATGCTCGACTGCAGCCAGCAGCGCCAGGTTGGCGGCAAGCGCCAGGGCCAGCAACGGGGCATACATCTTGCCTTCCTGGCTGTACCAGACCAAATAGGGGCTCACTGCCACGAGCAGGGCGCTGAGCAGGGGAACATTGGCCAGGGCCAGCCCGCGCTCCGCAGCCGGCGGGCTCTGGCCGCTGGCGCGCCAGAGGCGCCTGGCCAGCATGAAGGTGAGAGGAATGGCCAGGACTCCGGCCATGACCGAGGGAAAACGCAGGGCAAATTCGCTCTGCCCGGCCAGCGCCAGCCAGGGGCGCAGGGAGAGGAAGAACAGCGGCCCGTTCTCGCCCGGCCTGGTGAAGCTCCCCAATAGGTCCGCCAGGGACTGCGTGGCAAAGCGAATGGAGTCCACTTCATCCCGCCACAGGCTCTGCGAGCCGATGCCGGCGAGCCTCCAGGCGAAGGCCAGCAAGCATAAGGCCAGCAAGGCTATGCGCGAGAGATCGAATCCAAGCTGGCGCGGCCTATCCTGGCGGTCGTTCACCGTTGTTACCGCCGTTGCCGCCGTTGCTGCGATGGCGGGCGGCGACCCGCTGAGAGCCACCGGAGGCAGCAGGTTTGGCCGCTGGTGGGGGTGCCGGCGGTGGTGGGGGAGACGCGGCGCCAGCCTGGGGTCCCGGAGGCGTTGGCTGCTGCGGAATCTGGACCGGCGTGTAAGGCGGGCGAGGGCGCCTGGCCAGCCAGAAGCCACCGATCACGGCCAGGGGCAGCAAGAGCAGGCCACAGGCGATCCAGACGTAGCCGAACGCGACTACCAGGTTGTCGATGAACAGGGCCAGGTCAAGGGACCGGTCCGCCACCGGCTCCGTTGGCTCTGCCGGCTGCGCTGGCGGCGGCACGACCACGATGCCGAGGATCGGCGTGGCCGTGGGCGGAGGCGCAGCGGGGGGTACTGTGGGGACGGCCGGCGTTGGCGGCGGTGGGACCAGGCCGGTCTCGGGCAGCGGCGTGGCCGCGCCGGGCGGCTGAGGCACGGGTTGTTCGAACGCCGCGGTCTCGAGGGCCTCGATCGTGGCCGCTTGCTGTTGGGGCAGGTTGGGGATGAACTGGTCCTGGGGCAAGACCGGGGTCCAGGTGGGCGTCGAACCGGGCGGCGGAGGGGTCCAGGTGGCGGTGGGTGTGCTGGTCGCAAACGCCGGCTGGGCCGGGACGGTGCTGGTAGGTGCTGCCGGCACGCCGGCGTTGGCCTGCGTGGGGATGGGCGTGGCTAGCGGCGATGGCGTGGTGGGGGTTGGCGTGGGTAGGACAGAGCTGGGATCGTCGGTCGGCAAGGGGATGGCGAGGTTCCCGGCCCTGGCTCCTGGCAGGTTGGGCACCAACTGGAAGCTAATGGCTACTGCCATCAAGGCCAGCACAACCAGCACGATGCGATCCCGCGCCACACGGTGCCGGTCCGGGTCCTTCCTGCCGCGCGGCAGAAGATCCAGCCTGGGCTCAGAAGGCTCTGCGCGCTGCTGTGGCATCGCATGTGGGTTGGGGCTGTCGGCGTGCTGCGGATCGTGGCTCACGACTCTCCCTGTAGTGACCGGACCCTTCCCGTGGGGAAGGCGAGACTGGCCGGATTATACTTCATGCAGCGGAAGTACGCCAATGCTTGCCGGACGACCGCTCCACCTTATGAGAGGGGCGCTGAAGACCCGGCTAAAGCCTCGACCCCGGCTCCCGGAGCGGCTGAAGCCGCCACTACGAACCAGGGGCGCCGGCTTGTACCCAGCGCCGGATCAGGCCGCGAAAGTGCTCGACGAAGTGCTCCTGCTCGTGGGCGGGGAAGGTGGAGCGCACCATGAATACCAGCAGGTCGTCGAGTTCTTGCGCCTGGGCGAGCTCCCACATGGCCTCGTCCAGGTGGGCCAGCTGGGAGGCCCGGAACTCCTCAAAACGCTCGGTTTCGAAGTAGCGGTCGGCCAGGGCGCCATAGGCGGCGAGCTTCTCGGCGTAAGTGCGGTCGGAGTCGGCGATGCGGAAGTACTCGGCCGTCTCCATGTCGATGCGCATAGGCCGATCGGTGGCCAGGCAGAATAGGCTCCAGGCCAGCAGTGACTTGATGGCCCACGGGAAGTAGTAGTGCAGGCTCAGGATGGCGATGTCGGGGCAGGCGTTGGCGAAGTCGATGGGCTGCAAGACGCCGTCCTTGAAGATCGACTCGCAGGAGTTGAACTCCCAGCGGAAGAAGGCGTTGATGACCTTGACGACGGTCCTGGCCTCCTGCTCCTTGTCTGCGGGAAGAAACTCGCTGTCGACTATGTAGCGGGCATGCATGGGCTGGCCGGGGTCGTAGTGCATGACCTGCACCTGCGGGCCGATAGCCAGGGCGCGCACGAAGATGTCGAAGTTTTCCAGCCCCTGTTGCAGGTGCATCATCGCTTGCCCCGAATTGTCGTAGGCCTGCATGAGCTGCCACTCGTCGCCGATGCGGCTTACCCCTCGCCAGCCGCCGCCGTCAAAGGGTTTCATGTACAGCGGGTAGCGGATCTGTGCTGCAATGCCCGGCAGGTCGAACCAGTCGTGATAACGGGCGGCGGTGCGCCGGTACTTGTCGGTGTCCGGTCCGATCTTGCTGGGGATGAGCCAGGTCTCGGGGATGGGCAGGCCCAGCCGGATCATGGCACAGTAGGCCGAGTGCTTCTCCATGCTCTGGAAGGTGAAGGGGCTGTTGAGCAGGTAGGTGTTGTTGACCAGCGCCGCCTTCTTCAGCCACTCGCGCGGGTGGAAATGCCAATAGGCCAGACGGTCGATGACCAGGCTGTAGCTGGTCGGCGCGCGCAGGTTGAACGGGTGGATGCGGATGCGCTCCACCTCGGTGGCGAGGGTATCGCCGTGATAGGGAAAGGCAGGCTGCAGCCGGCGGTGGAGCTGCTCGAACGCTACCGGCCAGTCGTCCTCGTCGCTCAGCATCAGGCCAATCTTCTTGGTGACCATGGTGATCCGTTACCGTGTCCTAGGGATTGGAGGGTGTTCCGGCATTGGTGTCCACCCAGTGCCGCAGGATAGCGCGATAGTGCTCGACGAAGTGCTCCTGCTCGTGGGCGGGGAACTTGTCGCGCACGATGCCCACCAGAATGCCGTCGAAGTCCGGGGTCTGCACGAATTCCCACATGGCCTCGTCGAGCCAGCCCAGCTCCGTGGCCCGGAACTCGTCGAAGCGCCCGGTGGCATAGTAGTCATCTACCAGGGCCTCGTAGGCCTCCAGCTTCTCCTCGTAGCTGCGCTCCGAATCGGCAATGGCGAAGTAGTCCTCGGTGTTCATGTCCAGGCGCAGGCGATGATCGGTGGCCAGGCAGAAGGTGCTCCAGGCCAGCAGCGATTTCACGGCCCAGGGGAAGTAGTAGTGCAGGCTGGTGAGGTGCATGTCCGGGCAGGCATTGGCGAAGTCGATGGGATGCAGGATGCCGTTCTTCAGGATGGCCTCGCATGAATTGAGCTCCCAGCGGAAGAAGGCGTTGATCACCTTGGTCATGATGACGATCTCGCGGCCCTTCTCCGGGCTGAGGAAGTCGTGGTCGACCTGGTAGCGGGCATGGATGGGCTGCGCCGGATCGTAGTGCATGGGCTGCACCTGGGGGCCGATGCCCAGGGCCCGCACAAAGACCTCGAAGTCCTCCAGGGCAGCCTGGAGATGCATCATGGACTGGCCCGAACTGTCATAGGCCCGCATAAGCTCCCACGGATTGCCAATGCGGCTGACGCCTCGCCAACCCCCGCCGTCGAAGGGCTTCATGTAGAGTGGATAGCCGAACTGCTGCTCGGCAATGCCGGGCAGATCGAAGAAATCATAGTACTTGTCCGCCGTAAGCTGGTAGCCCTCCTTGTCGGGATAGGCCTTGGGCGGGATGAGCCAGGTCTTGGGGATGTGGAAGCCCAGGCGGATCATGGCACAGTAGGCGGAGTGCTTTTCCATGCTCTGGAAGGTAAAGGGATTGTTGAGCAGGTAGACCCCGTTGATCAGCGCCGCCTTCTTCAGCCACTCGCGCGGGTTGAGCTGCCAGTGGGACAGCCGGTCGATGATCAGGTTGTAGGTGGTGTCCGCGGCCAGGTCGAAAGGGTGGACGCGGACCCGCTCGACGTCCACGTGCAGCGGTTTTCCGCGGACGGTAGCGATCGGATCGCGGCGCCGGAACATCATCTCCAGCGCGGTGGGCCAGTCTTCCTCTGTGCCGCCAATGAGCAAGCCGATCTTCTTCCTGGACATGGTGCCTCCTGGTGGGTGGGAAACTACCCGGAATTGTACCCAAAAGCTCCAGCGGTGAAAAGTCGTCCTGAGAGGTCTCAGGCGGGCAGGAGGAAGCTGAATACCAGGGGCAGCCGGGCTGCCCAGGCCGCCTCGCTGTGGGTGGCGCCTTCGTCCAGGTAGTACTGGAAGTCGACCCCCTCGACGTAGCCGGCCTCCAGCAGCGCCCGGCGGGCGTGCCGGGTGTCGCCCATGCCATCGTCGCCACGAAAGGGGGAGCTGCGCGTGCCGCTATCCAGCCACAGGCGCACATCCCGGCGGGGCAGGTACCGGATACGCTCGATGGCTTCCAGCTTGCCGTTGGCCGACCGGGTGGTCCAGAAGGACGTCGACAGGGCGGCGTGGCTGTGCGCGAAGTCGGGGTACTCCCAGGCCATGTAGAGCGAGAAGAGCCCGCCCATGGACGAGCCACAAGTGGCAGTGTCGTCCCGGCCCGACAGGACCCGGTAGTGTTGGCGCAGATAGGGTGCTACCGACTCCTGATAGTAGGCGAAGGTCAGATCAGCCTGGCCCGGCGTGGGCTGGAGAGGACGGCGGGGCGGTGGCGGCGCGTCCGACGGCGGCGCAGCCTGCACAGGGTGGCGCGGCGGCGGCATGGCGCGGCTGTAGGGCGGCAGGTATTCCAGGATGCGCTGCTCCGAGCCGTGGCTGACGCCGGCAATGATGCATTCCCGCATCATGCCCTGGCGGATCAGCAGGTCGGCGGTCAAGTCCGCCTGCCAGGAGCCGGCATAGCTATCGTCTACGAAGGCCTCGAAACAGTTTTGGCCGTCCTGCATGTATAGCACCGGGTAACGGTGCTCGGGATGGCTGTCATAGCCGCGCGGTAAGTATACATAAAGAGGTCGCTCAGACAGCGAGCCGTGAAACCCTTCGATCTTGTGCACGCGCGACGGCGATACCACGGGAGCCGGGCGGTAGGCGTAGAGTTGGCCGTCCTGGATCCACAGGCTGTGCAGGGCGGTGGTATAGAAGGGCGCAAACTCGGGATGCTCGTAGGAGCCATGGCCGCGATCGATGCGAAACTGCCATTCTCCGGCGGGCAGGTAGCCGGCCAGGTCAGCCATCCACAGGTTTTCGTCGCCATGCCGGCCTGCACCCGCCCATATTAGCGGGACGCGCTGTTGAAGCAGCTCGCCAGTACAGATCTCGACAATGGGGCCGGTGGCATGTCCCAGGTAATAGAGATGGTTGGGGGCGAGGGATGACGGCATGCCAGGGACGCCAGGGCTAGGAAGGCGGCGCAGGCAGGGTGGCGAGCCAGGACCGCCATTGGTCCTCCAGGGTCCCCAGGTCTTCGGCGAAGACCGCGCTGGCCAGCTCGTGAAAAGGCCGGGGTCCCGATTCCAGCACGGTCCGCAGGGCGTCATCGCCAGCCAGCCAGCGTACGAAGCTGAAGAATACCCTCATCTGGGCGCCAGCCAGGTCATTGGAGGCGTTGCCGTCACGGACCACCTCTCGCCAGACCATGTCCAGCGGCAGAGGGTGATTGCCGGCCTGGAGATGCTCCTGTAGGACGGGCAGGCCGGGCAGGGGTGCGCCGGCCAATTCACTGGCTGCCCAGTCTCCAACAGCCTGCCAAAAGGCAGGAGCAGCTTCCGGTGCTTTTTCCTGGGTGATTTGGATGGCCAGCTGGCGCACCAACTCCTGGCGCAGGCTCTCTCCGGCGATAGACCCCATGGCATCGATGCCGGCCAGGGAGGGGGACGGCAGATAGATGCCGGCAGCTTTCTGCTCCTCCGACAGGCTGCCAGCATAGTGGAGCCACAGGCTGATGGTCCTGCCGCCTGGTGCACACCCAACCTCCGTGCACACCTCCACGTAGGTGCGCTCGGCCAGGTTGATCAGGTCGTCGACATAGGGCTGATCGCGTTGCCGGTAGGTCAGGCGAAAATGGGGTGCGGTGGCCGTCTGTTCCTCTCCGAAGGCCTCGGGCCAGGGCTGGGCCAGGTGCCATTGCCAGTTGTAGAGCCGAAAGAATCCCAGCTTCTCGGTGGTCGAGCCGTCCTCCCCGATCTCTTGCAGGGTTGCTATAGCCCGATAGCCATCGAGGTCGATCTCTGCTACCCTGACGGAGCGCGGCAGGTCGCCGGGAGTCCCGGCGTCCAGGGTGCCCAGCACCTGGTCATGCCACACGGGATCGCGGCGATCCAGCACGGCACTGAGCAGCTCCCGGTTGCCCTGGCGGCGGGCGTCCAGGGCCTCCTGGGCCACAGCCTCAATGTCGCGGCGGGCCCGTTCGTTGCCCTGGTTGGCGTTCCAGAGCACGGCGCCGCCGAAGGCAACCACGAATGCCAGGGGCAGGATGAGGAGCAGCAGCCAGCGCCCTGAGGGCAGCCTGATGGCCGGCGCGGGCCGGCGGGTGGCCGCGATGGTTCCACCGCGCGTGCTCAACTCAAACGGGTGCTCGGTCTCTTCGGTCCAGGCGACGTCCGGATGGTCGTCCCCTTCCTGCCAGTTCAGCTCAATGCTCATGGCGCAATGTCACGTCCACAGCCCGTATGATCTCCTCGTGGCCGTCGTCGAGGCGAATGCGCAGCGCGCCATCGTCCAGGACGCCGCACGCGGTGCCGCTGATGGTCTGCCCGCCGGGCAGGTGAGCCTCAACCGCCCGGTTGAGGGTTACCAGCCGGGCGGACCAGGCTGGCACCGGGCTGACGCCGCGGCGCAAGGCCAGGTAATGCTCCTCGGTGCGCTCCAGAATCGCCACCAATAATGCGGACGGGTCCACCGTATATCCCAGCTCCTGTTGCAGGCTGGTGGCGATGGTCTGCAGGTCAGGCTGGGAACTGAAGTCGACGTTGGCGTTCAGGCCGAGGCCGGCGACCACGTGGCTGAGCCGCTCGCCACTGAAGGTGCCCTCGGCCAGGATGCCGGCCAGCTTACGGCCGCGGAGCTCCAGGTCATTGGGCCACTTGAGGTCCGGCCGCAAGCCACAAATGTGTTCCACGGCCTCTGCGGTGCCGAGGGCAAGGCACATGGTGATCCAGGGGACGTGGGTGCCTGGCAGGGTGGGCCGCAGGAGCAGCGACAGATAGAGCCCACCGGCAGGGGGCGACCACCAGCTGCGCCCGGCGCGGCCGCGGCCGGCCAGCTGCTGTCCGGCGACCACAGCCAGGCCCTCGGGGGCGCCGGCGTCCGCCGCGACCCGGACCAGGTCCTGGGTAGAGTCCACTTGTGCCTCGTAGTGCAAGGGCCGGCCGAGGAGGGTGGTAGTGAGCATAGCCTGGGCAGCGGCGACGTCCAGTGAGTACATGGTTCATGGCCTGGCCCGCACAGGGCGGCGCGGGTGGCTACAGGCAGCGTGCATGGTACACAGACGGTGCCACCCTGTCAAGGCGCCAGACGATCAAGTCAGGGCTTCTCAAAAGTTGCAAACACGGCACGCCTGTCACCCTGAGCGGGTCTTGCACGCAACTTGCACAACGCCGAATCGCCAGCGAAGGGTCTAGGTATGCGACGGGGGATGCTTCGGCGGACCTCAGCATGACACTCACAAGGACTTTTTGAGAAGCCCTGCGACCAAGCAGTGCGTAGAGACGCAAAATCTTGCGTCTCTACGCATGTTACCCTTTGACGAGGACCAGTCTTCGCGGTACAATTTTCGCACATCGGAAGTCTGCTTGCTGTCCCGCCGCCAGCAGTTGTGATAGCCTGCACAACATGTGGGGCCATGGACTATGGAACAACCACAACAGCTCACGCGCAGCGAGCTTTATAAGCTCTCGCACCAGTGTCTGGAGTATGCCCGCCGCCTGGCGACTCATGACCAGGGCGAGGTGAATCGCGAGCTGTGCCGTGAGTACAACCGGTTTCTCGACCATGTGCACAGCTACGATCTGCTGCGCCAGCCCCTGGCTCGCCTGAGGCCGGCCCGCGGCATCACGCGCTGGATGGTGCTGGCGGCAGTGCTGCTGGTCTGGCTGCTCTTGAGCATGGTTGGGTCGTGGGTCTTCGAACAGCTCCCCCTCATGCTACTGCTGGGCATCAGCACGATGCTGATCTTCATGGTGTACCTGGTGCCGCCCGCAGCCTATGGCACCTCGGTGGAACAAATCGAGGGCGGCGTGCTGGCCGTGGTGACAGAGCTGCAGAAGATCCTCGCCAGCGAGCAACTGGGCCTGAGCGAGGCGGCCTTTTTCGTGGTTCGGGACGTGTTGCAGGAGGCATCCGACGAGCTACGCCAGCAGGTCTATCTGAGCCGGGCCGAGCTGCGCTGAGCACGTCGAATGCTTGAGATAGTTCGCTAATCTGTCTGTGGAGGTTCGAACGTGAAGGTTGTGAGTATCGATAGTGGCAGGGGGTGGCCCGGGAGAGCCGCTCTACCAGTGGTGGGACTACTGCTGGCCCTGGCCGTGATAGCCGGTGCATGTGTGCCGCCGCAGACACCTCAGCCGCCGGCTGCGGAGACGACCGGGGACACCGGATTGAAGATCGCCCTGCTGCCGGTCATGGATGTGCTGCCCTTCTATGTAGCCGAGCAGAAAGGCTACTTCGCCGAGGAGGGCATCCAGGTCGAGGCGGTGCCGGTCAAGACCGCGCAGGAACGAGACACGTTGATGCAGACTGGCCAGGTGGACGGTGAGCTGACCGACCTGATCGGCCCGGTGCTGCTGAACCAGAATCAGCCCATGGCCAAGGTCGTGTACACGGCGCGACGGGCCTACCCGGACTCGCCCATGTTCAGCATCCTGGCCGGGCCAGGCAGCACCGCCACCACGCCGGCGGACCTGAAGGGGGTGCCCATCGGCATCAGCCAGAACACGGTGATCGAATACCTGACCGACCGCATGCTGCAGGCCGAAGGGCTGGCCGCCGAGGACATCGCCATCACCGAGGTGAGCGCCATCCCGGTGCGCTTTGAGCTGCTGATGAAGGGCGAGCTGGCCGCAGCGAATCTGCCGGATCCACTGGCCTCGGGGGCAGTGGCCGCCGGCGCGCGCACGATCATCGATGATTCCAAGTATCCTGAGCTGGCCCAGAGCGTGCTGGTGTTCCGCACCGAAGCCCTGGAGGCCAAGCCGGAGACGGTCCAGAAGTTCCTCCGGGCCTGGGACCGGGCCGCGGCCGACATCAACGCCAGTCCCGACGACTACCGCGACCTGCTGATCCAGGTCGGCCGCGTGCCCGAGTCTATCCAGGGCACCTACAGCATGCCGCCCTTCCCCACCGGGAGCATTACCAGCGAGGCCGAGATGGCGGACGTGGTGCAGTGGGCCCGGGACAAGGGCAAGATCACGGCCGACATCCCCTACCAGGACCTGGTCGATCCGAGCTACATGCCGGGCAACTGATGATCGTCGTCGATCGCGTGAGCTTTGGCTACCCCGGCCAGGCGCCCGTCTTCGAGGAGTTCTCCTGGCGGGTGTCGGCCGGGGACTCGTGGGCGGTCATCGGCCCCAGCGGCAGCGGCAAGAGCACCTTGCTCTACCTCCTGGCCGGCCTGCGCCGGCCTACGGCGGGCACCGTGCTGGTGGATGGCCAGCCGGTGCCCCGCCCCCGGGCCAGCACGGGCCTGATCTTGCAGGACTACGGGCTGTTGCCCTGGGCCACGGTGCGGGAAAACGTGGCCCTGGGCCAGCGGCTGGGTCACTTCTACCGGCGCAAGGGGGCCGACGACAACGGGGTCCGGCCCTATCCGCCGCCCGATATCCCGCCCGAGCGAGTGGACCACTGGCTAAGCAGGCTGGACATCATGGGTGTGCAGCACCAATACCCGGCCCAGGTCAGCGGTGGGCAGCGCCAGCGGGCGGCGATCGCCCGCACGTTCGTGCTGGAGCCCTCCCTGTTGTTGATGGACGAGCCCTTCTCCTCTCTCGATGCCCTGACCCGGGAAGACCTGGAGGAGGTCACCCTGGGCCTGCAGGCTGAGACGGGGGTCAGCACGGTCCTGGTGACTCACAACATCGAGGAGGCGGCCTACCTGGGCCGGCAGATCCTGGTTCTGGGCCATCCGCCTCATCGCAGTGCCCACGTCGTCGACAATCCCAATGCCGGGGATCGCGGGTTTCGCGAGCACCCGGCATTCCAGGCCAAGTGCAACGAGCTGCGCCATGCGCTGGGTAGCCAGGGTGCACCGCTGCATCTGGCAGGCGCCGCGGCTGTGGCGCTATGAGACGGAGGGACCTGCTGCTGGCGGCCCTGGCCCTGGTGCTCCTGTGGGCGGTGGTGGCCCGGGTGCTCGACGAGGATATCCTGCCCCCGCCCTGGTCGGTGGCGCAGGCCCTGGTCATGGAGCTGCCCCAGGGGTTGGCTGGCCATTTCCTGATCAGCCTGGGGCGGGTCGTGGTCAGCATCGTGTTGGCGCTGCTGCTGGCCGTCCCGTCCGGGCTGGCCCTGGGCCAGAGCCCGGCCCTGGACCGCATCTTCGCGCCCTTCGTCTATATTCTGTATCCCATTCCCAAGATCGTCTTTTTGCCCATCGTGCTGCTGTTCCTGGGTATCGGCGACGTGTCCAAAGTATTCATCATCGCCGTCATCCTGTTCTTCACCATCGTGGTGGTGGTGCGCGATGGGGCCCGGGCGCTGCGGCCGGAGACCATCTACTCCGTGCGCTCCCTCGGCGCCGGCCGCCTGGCTCTGTTCCGTTTCGTCTACCTGCCGGCCACCTTGCCTGCCACCCTCACGGCGGTGCGGGTGAGCATCGGCACGGCCATCGCCGTGCTGTTCTTCACGGAGACCTTTGCCACGACCTCCGGCCTCGGCTATTACATCATCGTGGAAAGCTGGGGGCGGCTGGCGTACCCTGAGATGTATGCTGGCGTCGTATGCATGAGCGTGATGGGCGTCCTGCTCTACTTTGCCGTGGATTGGCTGGAGCGCCGGCTGGCACCGTGGTCCAGGGTGCGCGAGTAGCCGCCGGCCGGGAGAGGGCGAGCGTTCATAGTGAGCGCTTCAGCGCTCCGCTGGCGCGTGCGCTGGGCTGTGGTATAATGCCGTCCGGCAGGCCAGGCCTGACACTACTTATGGTTAGCTCAGGAGCAGCCGGATGAACCCTGTAATTATCTCCCTGGGGCCGTTCCAGGTCACCTGGTACGGCGTGTTGATCGTGACGGGCGCGGTGATCGGGGCCTACGTCGCCACCCTGGAGGCCAAGCGGCGCGGGGAGGACCCCGACCACGTCTGGAATGCCCTGATCCTGATGCTGATCTTCGGCATCATCGGAGCCCGCCTGTATCATGTGTTCTCGGACCCCGTGGGTGGCGTGGGCTGGAGCTATTACCGGGAGCATCCCCTCGATATCATCAATTTTTGGAACGGCGGCTTCCGCGGCCTGGGCATCTACGGTGCCATCGTCGGCGGCTTCCTGGCTCTGGTGCTCTATTGCCTGTGGAAAGGCCTCAGCGTCCCCCGCTGGCTGGATATCATCATCCCCGGCGTGCTGCTGGCCCAGGCCATCGGCCGCTTTGGCAACTTCGTGAACCAGGAGCTGTACGGGCAGCCCACAACCCTGCCCTGGGGCTTCAAGATCAACCCCAACTTCCCCTTCCAAACCCCTACCGAGATGCTCGGCCGGAGCAGCGACGAGATCCTGGCCTATGTGGCTGGCACCCGCTTCCATCCGACCTTCTTCTACGAGGCCCTGTGGAACCTGCTGGGCTTCGTCCTGGTGATGGTCTTGGGTCGCCGGTGGCAGGCGCGGCTGCGGGATGGCGACATCTTCCTGTTCTATCTGATCTGGTATCCCCTCGGGCGCTTCTGGGTGGAGATGTTCCGGCCGGACGCCTGGGTAACCGGCATCCCAGGGCTGGCCACGGCCCAGTTGATCTCCCTGTTCAGTATCGCCGTCGGGCTGATCGGCTTGATCTGGCGGCACTGGAAGTGGCATCCCGAGGAAACCCAGCCTGCCGAGGGCTCCAAGGAGGCCTCCGCATGACCATTCGCTCCCTCGGTTGGCCGCGGCGGCTTCTCGGGCGCCGATCCCAGGAGGATGCCAGGCCCAAGGAAAGCACAGGGGGACAGATCCAGTCCGGCGAGCCGGTGGAGGTCTACGTGGCCGCCCACGAGATGGAGGCCCAGGTTATCAAGGGTTACCTGGAGAGCAACGGCATCCCGGTGGTGCTGCTCTCAGAGGCCATCGGGCCCACGCTGGCCGTTGCCGTCGGGCCGCTGGCCGAGGTGCGGGTGATGGTGCCGGCTCCCCTGGCCGAGCGGGCACAGGAGCTGCTGGCCATGGAGCCTGAGCAGCCGCAGGATCTGGAGACGTCAACAGAGGTCGAGGCTGAGGGTGACGAGCCGTTCTTGGCAGAGGGCTAGGCCCACGTACACGGAGTCGAGGCTTCAGCCGGGCTGAGCACCAGGTACCCTCCCGCCACACGAAGTCGAGGCTTCAGCCGGTGATCCCGTGTTGTCTCCGGCTGAAGCCTCGACTTCATATTCCCCGGGGATGTCCTCCTTCGTGCCCATCGCGCTGCGTGACCTTCGCCGTCCTTCGTGCCATCGTGTTCCAAACGCCCACCCGGGCCCCCAAGACCGGCCAAAGCCTTGGCTCCGCTCCCGGAGCGACTGAGGTGGGCCTAATGGCCGTTGGCGCCGGGGCGCTCGATAGGGAGGCCGCTGGCGGCCCACTCGCGAAAGCCGCCCACCATATTGATGACCGCGGGGATGCCGGCTGCCTGCAGGATGCTGGCGGCAATGGCCGACCGGCTGCCGCTGAGGCATTGCACCACCACGGGCCGATCAGGCCGCAGCTGGCGCGCGTACTCGGGCAGGTAGCCCAGCATGACGTGGGTGGCGCCCGGCACATGCCCCTCCTCCCACTCAGCCTGCCCGCGCACGTCGATCACCAGCACATCGTCCTTCAAGAGATGCCTGGCTACCTGCTGCGCGTTGGCCATTTGATAGGACTGCACAGGCTGGCCCGCCTCCATCCAGGCGTCGACGCCCGGCGATTCGAAGTAGCCGGCCAGCTGGTCCAGCCCGATGGTGGCCAGGTCGCGGGCGACTTCGGCGGCCTGGTGGCGATCGGCGATGACGTAGAAGGGCTGCTGGTAATCCAGGAGCCACCCGGCCCAGTTGACAAAGGAGCCGTCGTAAGGGATGTTGACCGTGCCCGGCACGTGCGCCGAGGCGTAGGCCATGGCCGGGCGGGTGTCCACCACGGTGGCGCCCGCCTTGAGGAGTCGGTCGAGCTGGCTGAAGGGCAGGTGCTCGGGACCGGCCACGCTGTGCAACAACCGGGGGCCGACCTTGTTGATGCGCTTCATCTCGGCGAAGTAGCGCGGGGGCTCCGGCTGGCCCTCCAACAGCGCGGCCACCAACTGGTCCTCATCCTCGTGGGCCAGTGCCCAGTTGAACAGCTTCTCGTAGCCGACCGTGGTAGAGGGCACTGCGCCCAGGGCCTTGCCGCAGGCGCTGCCGGCCCCATGCGCCGGCCAGATCTGCAGGTAGTCGGGGAGCTCCTTGAACCGCTTCAGCGAGTGGAACATCTGGTGGGCGCCGATCTCGGCGGTGCCGGCCAGGGCTGCAGCCTTCTCCAGCAGGTCGGGCCGTCCCACATCGCCCACAAACACGAAATCGCCGGTGAAGATGCCCATGGGCCGGTCGGCACCGGCGGTATCGGTCAGCAGCAGCGCGATGTGCTCGGGCGTATGGCCCGGGGTGTGCATGACGTCGAAGCGCACGTTGCCGATCCCGAAGCTGCTGCCGTTCTTCAGCTGCACATGGCCGTAGCTGTCCAGGAACTGGTACTTCCAGTGCTCGTCGCCCTCGTCCGAGAGATAGAGCGTGGCGCCGGTGCGGGCGGCCAGCTCACGCGCGCCTGATACGAAGTCGGCGTGGATATGGGTCTCGGTCACCCCGGCGATGCGCATGCCATGGGCCTCGGCCGCGCACAGGTAGGGCTCGATATTGCGGCCGGGGTCGACGATGATGGCCTCGTGAGTAGCCTGGCAGCCCACCATATACGAGGCATGAGCAAGCTTTTCATTGTAGAAGTATCGTAGCAGCAAGGTCCTCATCTCCTGGTCGCGAGTTGGCGGCGACGGTTCTTGACAAATGTCCGGAAGCTCTTAAAATATGTAAGACTTCGATGCGCCAAGGGCCAGGTTGGTAACAGGCTGGCCCACACGTTGTCCAGGCCTTTCCGGGGCCCTGGGAGCGTTGGCGCAAACTCAGCCACAGGAGCACCGGTGAGCAGCGGAATGCACCTTGTCGTTCAAACCTTTCGGCTCAACCAGCAAGGCCTGGCCCGCATCTTC
>JAULUH010000534.1:23851-53251 GCA_032111745.1 Anaerolineae bacterium
GGACGCCGTCTGGCAGTTGGAGGAGCCCACGGTGCAGGCTGTCTGTGACCACCTGGGGCCTGACCACCACTACAAGACCGTCATGACGGTCCTGAACCGCCTGGTGGACAAGGGTGTGCTGACGCGGCAGCGCCGCTCCCGTGCCTTTGTCTACGTGGCCCGCCAGAGCCGGGACGTGTTCCTGTCGCGGGTCTCGGCGGCCGTGATGGGGGGCCTGGTGCGCGATTTCGGCAGCCTGGCCGTGGCCCAGTTCGTAGAGGCGCTGGACGAGCTGGATCCGGAGCAGCTGGACGAGCTGGAGCGCCTGGTGCAGGAGCGGCGGCGCTGCCGTGTCGGCGTCGAGGACCACGATGCCGGCCAGTAATCACGCCGGACGGGCCTTCTGGAGCCTGGTGGGGCTGGTCGTAGTGACCGGCGCCGGCTTGGTGACGCTCCTGGCCTGGCAGATGCCCCTCTTGTTACAGAGCGCCTGGCTGGCCTGCCTGGACGCGCTGTCCTTTATGCAAGCCTTTCTGCCAGCCCTGGCCCTACCGCTGGTTTTGCTCGCCACCGGCGTGGCGCGCGGCACTTGGTCGGTGCTGGTGCAACTGCGGGAGACGCGGCGCCTGGTGGATCAGCTCACCTGGCAGCGCATCGCCCCCCCATCCAGCCTGGCTGGCATGGCCGCTGAGCTGGGCCTTGAGCGCTGCCTGGTGCTGGTGGACGATCCTGCCCCCTACACGTTCACCGAGGGCCTGGCCCGGCCTCGAGTGTGGCTCAGCACCGGCCTGGTGGAGCTTCTGGATCCCGCCGAGTTGCGGGCCGTGCTGGCCCACGAGCAGCATCACCTGCGGCGCCACGATCCCTTGCGCGTGTTGCTCAGCCGCAGCCTGGCCCAGGGCCTCTTCTTTCTGCCGCTGGCGGCCTCGTTGCGGGACGACTACCTGTTGGGCAAGGAGATCGATGCCGACGCCGCCAGCGGTGCCGATGAGTCGCTGGCGGCAGCACTGCTCAAGCTTTTGCGCACTGGCAGCTCCTTGCCGGATGGGGCCAACCTGGCTGCCATTGGGCCGGTCAATGCCACGGCCGCGCGGGTGCAACACCTGCTGTCTGGCCGCCGCGGTCGACCCCCCGGCATTCGCTATCGCGCGCCGATCTGGATCAGCGCGGCCCTGGTGTTAACGTTGTTGGGGACGGCCTATGCATCTACCAGCCGGGCCGCCGCGCCGTTGGCCGGAGGCGAGTGCGGCTATGATCCACCGCAGCAGATGCTGGAGGAGGTGCCACAGCCCCTCACCCCGGTGTCGCAGGACGAGATCAGCCCGGACGCCGGCTTCACTCCGGTGATTCTCCCCTTACGTTAGAAGTATCCAATCTTTAAGCTTAGAATAAGGAAATCTCGCCTGATGACATGGTTACCTACCCGTATTAGTCCTGGCGCGCGCGCCGCCGCGCGCGCCGCAGTTGTGTTGCTGGCCCTGCTCGTTGCCGGATGCACGACGCCCACTAGCGTCATCCCCGCCGCAGGGGGCGAAGCCGCTACCGCAGTCGAGAAGGCGTTGGCCATACCGGCCGCCGCTGGCGCCGAGGATCCACCCGTAGCGGCTGATGATCCCCGCAGCAAAGGCGAGGCGGACGCGCCGGTTACCATCGTGGAGTACTCCGACTTCCAATGCCCCTTCTGCGCGCGCTGGGTGGAGCAAACCTATCCGATGATCCTGGAGGAGTATATCAACAGCGGCCAGGCACGCCTGGTGTTCCGGGACTTCCCGCTCTCCTTCCACGCCAACGCCGACAATGCCGCAGTGGCCACGCGCTGCGCCGCCGAACAGGGCAAATACTGGGAGATGCATGACAGCCTGTTCGACAACCAGACTGCCTGGGCCGAGCTCGAAGATCCCACGGATGCCTTCGCCAGCTACGCCACGGCCAGCGGGATCGACACAGACGCCTTCCGCGAGTGCCTGGCCAGCGGCAAGTTCGACCAGGCTATTGCCGAGGACATGGCCGCCGGGGAGGCGGCCGGGGTCAGTGGCACCCCCAGCTTCGTGATCAACGGGCAGCTGCTGGTGGGCGCCCAGCCGCCGGCGGTGTTCCAGCAGGCCCTGGAGACCATCCTGGCTGGGGGTAGCATTGTCGAGCCGGAGCCCGAGGCGTTGGAGCCTGCCCAACCCCTGGATATCCCCCTGGGCGATGCCCCGGTGAAGGGCGATCCCGACGCGCCCATCACCATCGTGGAGTACTCGGATTATCAGTGTCCCTTCTGTAGCCGCTTCGCCAACGAGACCCTGCCCAGTCTGGTCGAGCAGTTCGTAGACACCGGCAAGGTCAAGCTGGTCTTCAAGGATTTCCCGCTGAGCCAGATCCATCCCCAGGCCCAGCAGGCTGCGGAGGCCGCGCGCTGTGTGCGGGAACTGTCCGGCACCGACGAGGCCTACTGGCAGATGCACGACCGGCTGTTTGAGACACAGGAGGAGTGGTCCGGCGCGGCAAATGCCGCCGGCCTGTTCGCCGGGTATGCCGGCGACCTGGGCCTAGCAGCCGAGGATGTGGAGGCCTGCCTCGACAGCGGCCGCCACGCTGCCGCAGTTCAGGTCGATTTCGAGGAGGGTGTGAGCTTCGGCGTGGGCGGCACCCCAACCTTCTTTATCAATGGGCAGCCGCTTGTGGGTGCCCAGCCCCTGGAGAACTTCAGCCAGGCTATCGCGATCGTCGAGGGCGGCGGCAGCATCATGCCTCCGCCCCAGCCCACCCCAGAACCGCCGCCAACGCCGGCTCCCTTGAGTGGGGATGTGCCGCTGGAAGACGCCGCCGGCATCAAGGGCGATCCCAACGCGCCAATCACCATCGTCGAGTATTCGGACTACGAGTGTCCCTACTGCCAGCGCCATTTCCTGCAGACCATGCCGCAGCTGCAGCAATACATCGACGATGGCACAGTCCTGTATGTGTTCAAGGACTTTCCCTTGTCCATGATCCATCCCCAGGCGCTCAAGGCCGCCGAGGCCGCCCGTTGCGCCGGTGAGCAGGACGCTTACTGGGAGATGCACGATAAGCTCTTCGAGGCCCAGCAGGAGTGGGCTGGCCAGGCCGACGCCGTGGAGCGCTTCAAGGGCTATGCCGGCGCGCTAGAGCTGGATCAGGCGGAGTTCGACACCTGCCTCGATAGCGGCAAGTTCCAGGCCGTGGTCGAGGCGAACCTGCAGGAAGGTGCTGGCTACGGCGTGCGCGGCACCCCCGGCTTCTATATCAACCGTACGCCTCTGCCCGGCGCCTACCCCTTCGAGGCTTTCCAGCAGCTTATCGAGGCCGAGCTGGCCGGCCAGTAGATTCTGGCGTATCTCGTGGCCCAGATGTGACATAGATCATACCTTTTGTGGCCAACCTGTGTCACAATAGGCTCCGCAGGGGAGTTCCACCGGAACTCCCCTGCGGAGAGCTACGAAATCGCCCGCCGCTTGCCGGCCGTTGACATAGCACAGCGTTGGTGATATACTTCACCGTGCCAGGCAGCGGAATGACTCCAGGGTCCAGGAGATGGAATTCATGAACGACTCGACGGTACTGACCACCCCCCAGCTGGAGGCGAAGCCAGCCAATCGCCAGATCAAGTTCATCGCCGGTGCAGTCCTGATCTTCGGCGCCATCGCCTATCTAATCGTGTCGGCCATGGGCAATGCGGGTGCGTACTACATGACGGTATCCGAGCTGACCGCTCAGAACGCCGAATACCTGGGCAAGAACGTGCGAGTCAGTGGGGTCGTCATCGACGATACCGTGGACTACAACGCCTCCGAGCTCATTCTGCGGTTCAACATCGCGGATGAAACCGGCAAGCAGTTGCCGGTCTATTTCCACGGCCCGCGGCCCGACAACTTCAGCCGGGCCGCCGAGGCCATTGTCGAGGGCAAGTACGGTGACGACGGCGTGCTCTATGCCAAGTCCCTGCTCCTGAAGTGCCCGTCTCGCTACGAGGAGTACGGGGGTGAGCAGAGGCCGGTGGACTACGAGGAGATCCAGGTCGAAGCGGTCGGCTAGCGGTTTGGCAGTGCCCTTCTTGTCGCCTTCACGCTTGGATTTGTCAGGAGAGCGGTCGCCCGCAAACCAGGGCGACCGCCTCTGTTGTTACTGCCCCACCTTGTGAGGTTGCATGGGTTTTCGTCACCAAACCTGGCCACTGCGCCTGACTCTTCTGGCCTTGCTGCTGCTAGCCCTGGGTGGGTTAACGATGGTCTGGCCAGGCCACCCTTCAGTTGCCCAGACACCACCCCCGATCCAGGACCCCCAACAGGTTCCATCAGCCCGTAACGGCCACGGCATCTACCAGGAAAACTGTGCGCCCTGTCACGGCCCTACTGGGGGTGGTGATGGCCCGACCGCGGCCAGCCTTGCAGCCGGAGTTCCGGCCCTGGCCGATCCGGCGATTGCCCGGTTGGCTACCCCGGCCGAGTGGTTCGAGATCACCAAGGAGGGGCGCATGAGCGCCATGATGCCTCCCTGGAAGAATCGCCTGACCGATGCTGAGATTTGGGATGTGGTGGCCTTTGCCTTCACCCTGCATACCGGCCAGGCCGAGCTCAGCCGCGGGCAAAAGGTGTGGGGCGAGCAGTGCGCCGCCTGTCACGGCGATCTGGGCCTCGGGGATGGGCCGCAGGCCGCGGCCAACGCCTGGGAGATGGCCAGCATGGCCGATCTGGCCTATGTCGCCAGCACCTCCCTTGACTCCTGGTACGAGACCACGGCCAACGGCCGGGACGCCATGCCTGGCTTTGCCAGCAGCCTGCCCGAGCAGGATATCTGGGCATCCGTCGAGTACGCGCGCACCTTCAGCTACGAGCCCATGGTCTCCATCAGCCTGCCCAAGGGTACAGGCGCGATCGCCGGCGCGGTCAGCAATGGCTCTCCGCAGGGCGGGCCGGTGACAGGGCTGACCGTGACCCTGCGCCCCTTCCAGAGCATGGAGCAGCTGCCGCCGCGCGAGGCCACGGTGGGCGAGGACGGCGCGTTCACCTTTGGCGAGCTGCCTACCGGTCCCGAATACGTGTACCTGGTGACGACCGCCTACAAAGGCGTGGAGTTCGCCAGCGATCCGGTGCAGTTTGTCGATGGGACCTCGGCGGCCGCGGCGCCCGTACAGATCTATGAGCCCAGCACCACGCCGGGTGACATCAAGATAGCGCTGGCCCAGTGGTTTATAGACTACGAGGAGGGTGCGCTGCTGGTGGGTGAGCTGTACCGGGTGAACCACGAGGGTGACCGGGTTTACGTGGGCAGTGAGGAGGTCGCCCCTGGCAAGGCGGCCGTGCTCAGGTTCGACCTCCCCGAGGGCGCCACCTCCCTGGCCCTGGACGGCGGCGAGGTCGGCGGCCGCTTCATCAGGGTCGACGGTGGCATCGTGGATACCGAGCCCCTGCCCCCCGGGGGCAAACAGATCTTGATGCGCTACCTATTGCCCTATTCCGGGACACGCACGGAGCTGGAACACAGCATTCCCTATCCTGTGGACCGCTTCAGCGTGCTGGTTCGGGAGGGTCCCCGGGTGAGTGTGAGAGGGCTGGAGCAGGCCGGGACTGAGGATGCCGGCGACAGGGTGTTCGTCAACTACGAGGCCAGCGACTTTGCGGCTGGTAACCCGGTGCAGATCAGGTTCAGCGACCTGGCCCGGGCCAGTGCTGCGGCTCCCGCGGCCTCAACCCCCGTGTTGGCCTACCATCCAGCGCTACTCTACGGCATCGCTGCCCTGGCCGCCGTGGCCTTTCTCGGCGTGTTGGTCCTGGCCCTCGGGCGCAGTACCCGGCCGCCAGCGTCAGCTGTGACGACGAGTAGCGTCGACCTGGCCGCCGAACGCCAGCATCTCCTGCGTGCCGTCGCCAACCTCGACGATCGTTACACGGCCGGCGAGGTAGACTATGCCGCGTATGAGCGGGAGCGCCAGGCCCTCAAGCGGAGCCTGTTGCTGACAACCCGTGAGCTGGAGGTGGCAGCTGTGCCCGCCACCGTGGTGGACGGCGGGGAAGCCCAGGCTCAGCCGTGATTGAGATCGAGAAGCTGGTCAAGTCCTTTGGGCGCAAGGCGGTTCTCAGGACTATCGACCTTTCGGTGCCGGCCGGGCAATCGGTGGCTCTGTTCGGCCCCAACGGAGCTGGCAAGACCACGCTGATCCGGATCATCTCCGGGCTGAGCAAGGCTTCGTCGGGCCGTGTGGTGCTGGGCGGCGTGGACGTAGGGCGGGCCAGCGACAGCCTGCGGCGTTATGTCGGCGTGGTCTCGCATCACCCGCTGGTCTATGATAGCTTGACCGGTGAGGAGAACCTGAAGTTCTTTGGGCGTATGTACGACGTGCCCGAGTTGCCCCAGCGCATCGATGAGGTCCTGGAGCGCGTGGGCTTGAAGTCCCGGCGCAAAGACGTGGTACGCACCTACAGCCGGGGTATGATCCAGCGCCTGGCTATTGCCCGGGCTATCCTGCACGATCCGCCCATCCTGCTGCTGGACGAGCCGGACACCGGGCTCGACCAACAGGCCGCGGATATGCTGCGCTCGTTGCTGACTGAGCTGGGCAGCAGCGACCGCACGGTCCTGCTGACCACCCATAGCCTGGAGCGTGGCATCGAGTGGGCGAATCGGGCTCTGATCCTGAATGGCGGCCGGATTGGTTACGATTCCCCGACCCAGGGCCTGGGCGGCGCGGAATTCCGCAGGATCTATACCGAAATCGTGGCCCTGTAGGATTGGCTCCAGACATGGCAGATGGGTCGAGGCTCCAGGTAATGAATCTGCTGCTGGCATCGTCAATCTAGATGAACTACCTTAACAAGGTCCTCGCCATCGTCTGGAAGGACATCACAGCTGAGCTGCGCACCAAAGACATCTTCGTGTCCATGTCGGTCTTTGCCCTGCTGGCGCTGATCATCTTCCAGTTTGCGTTCGACCTGCGTGCCGACAACGTCGTGGTGGTCTTGCCCGGCGTGCTCTGGGTGGCGATTACCTTTGCCGGAACCCTTGGCCTGAGCCGGTCCTTCATCCTGGAGCAGGATCGAGGGTCGATGGAGGGCCTGCTGCTGGCACCCGTCGATCGCAGCGCCATCTATTTTGGTAAGCTGATCGGCAACCTGCTCTTTATCACGGCCATGGAGCTGCTCCTACTGCCCCTGGCTAGCGTGCTCTTTAACACCTGGCTTCTGACGCCAGGCCTGATCCTGGTTATCATCCTGGGCACCATCGGCTTCGCTGCCGTAGGAACCTTGTTCGCGGCCCTCAGCGTGAATACCCGGGCGCGGGAGGTCTTGCTGCCGATTCTGCTCTTTCCCATCATGGTGCCCGTCTTGATTGCCGGCGTGCGCGCAACTGGCGCCCTGCTGGATGGCGAGCCTTTCAGTGAGATCGGTCATTGGCTGCGCCTGATGGTGGCTTACGATGCGATTTTTCTCGCAGCTGCCTTTCTTCTGTTTGATTACGTCGTAGAGGAATAGCCTTAGGTCGCACCCCCTCAGGAGGTTAGAAGAACATGATATCCTCATCCCCGCGCCGCAGCACCGGCGACATGGTCTGGATGCTGTTGGCACTACTGGCCGGAGCGCTGATCGTTGTGGCCGTATACCTCGTCCTGATGTGGGCTCCCGAGGCCGGGAACCTGGGCACCGAGGTCGAGCGGGTGGCCCAACGCATCTTCTACTTTCACGTGGCCGCAGGCTGGGTCGGCTTCTTCGCCTTCTTCGTCACCGCCGTAGCGAGCATCGCCTATCTCATCACCAAGCGGCGTCGCTGGGACTCGCTGGCTGTGTCGTCGGTAGAGGTGGGTATCACTTTCCTGACCGCCAACCTGATCAGTGGATCCCTGTGGGCCAAGCCCACGTGGAACACCTGGTGGCCCTGGAACGATCCCCGCATCACCACTGAGGCCATCATCTGGCTGATCTACGTGGCCTACCTGCTGCTGCGCAACGCTATCGACGACCCGGCACGCCGTGGCCGGCTCTCATCGGTGTACGGCATCGTCGCCTTTATCAGCGTGCCCATCACCTTCCTGTCGATCCGGCTGTGGCGGACCATCCACCCCGCGGTTATCGGCACGGCCAGCGAGACGGCCCAGGGCGGGTTCGATATGTCGGGCAACATGGTGACCACGCTTCTGTTTAGCCTGGCGACCTTTACGCTGCTGTATGCCGTCCTGCTGCACCTGCGCCTCGCTCTGGAGGACCTGCGGGTGCGGGTCGAGGAGCTGAAGGCCGGGCATCTGGCCTGAGCGGAGCCCTGGCATCTCCGCCTATTCAAAACACCCAGAGAGGCTTCGACTATGGTATTCCTGACCGGTGCGATGATCGTCTTCTGGCTGGTGACCTTTGTCTTTGTGATGCTGACCATGCGGCGCACCCGCCAGCTGGCGGACGAGGTGGACGCGCTGCAGGAGTCCGTCGAGGAGCTGCAGCCGCCGCAGTAGCTGTTGGGAGAGTGTTGACTTGGATTCTCAGAGCCTGACCCTGACCCTGGCCGCCCTGTTTGGGCTGGTGTCATTCTTCTCACCCTGCGTCCTGCCGCTGGTGCCGGTGTACCTGGGCTACCTCAGCGGCGCCGCAGCCGCCAGCGCTGGGTCCACGGGCCAGTTCTCACGACAGGTAGTGGTTGCGCATGCAGGGATGCTGGTCCTGGGCTTTTCCGTGGTTTTTGTCGCCCTGGGTGCCCTGGGTGGCGCCCTGGGCCAGCTGCTCAATCAGGCCATCCCCTCCATCATCCGCGTGGGTGGCGTCATGCTGGTGGTCTTTGGCCTGCGGGTTGCCCACCTGCGCTGGCCCCGCAGTCGCTGGCTGATCCTGGCCGTCGTGATCGCCGTGGTCGCTTATGTGATTAACCTGCGGGAGACCCCACCCAACCGCTTGCTACAGGCCCTGCTCTTCTTTGTCGTCGTGGTGGCAGGCATGAATTGGTCCCTGGCCGTTCACGTGCTGCTCGGCGGGATAGCCGCCGGCCTTAACTTCGTCTCCACCTGGAATGGCTCGGCACAGCTCTTCGGCATGCCGGACCTGGGCGGCTTCTCGCCAACCCTGGTGGCCCTGGCCGAGAGTGCCCTGATCTGGCTGCTGGTGGCCTGGGCCAGCCGCACCGAGCTCTTCTACATGGAGAAGCGGATCGACCTGGGGATCGACCGGCCCCAGGGCTTGAGCACCTCCTTCCTGACCGGAGTGGTGTTTGCCGCCGGCTGGACCCCATGCGTGGGCCCTATTTTGGCCAGCATCCTGGCCCTGGCCGCCACCGAGCAGAGCATCGGCCGCGGGGCATTGCTGCTGGCTTTCTATTCCCTCGGCCTGGGCGTGCCCTTTCTCATCGCCGGTATGTTGTTTGGCCAGCTGACGACGATGATGCCGCGTCTTAATCGCCACCTGGGCACCATCAGCATGGTCAGCGGACTGGTGCTGGCCGTCGTGGGAGTCGTGATCTATACCGGCGGCCTGCAGCTGCTGAGCACCTGGGTGCCCCAGGTGGAGGCTGAGAGCTGGTTGCTGGGCGTCCTGGGAATGGGGGAATGACCATGCCGCGCCGACCATCGACGAGCCAGGCTGTGCTGGCTGCCATCCTGGTGGCCGTACTCCTGCTGGCCGCCTGCGGCGGCTCCGGCCAGGAAGCGGGCGATGGCTCCGGGTTTCCGGTGGCGTCCACGGCCCAAATTGACAACCGGGGCCACGGGCTGAACCAGGGCGACCTGGCACCGAACTTCGCTCTGCAGGGAGGGGAACGCGGAGCCGGCCAGCTGGCCGATTACCGGGGCAAGCCGGTGGTGCTCAACTTTTGGGCCACCTGGTGTGCCCCGTGCCGCCAGGAGATGCCGGAGCTGGTAGCGGCTTACGAGAGCCACCGGGACGAGGACCTGGTGGTCATCGGCATCAACGCCCAGGAGTCCGATGAACAGGCGCGCAAGTTCGTCGAGCAATACCAGATGACTTTCCCCGTCGTGCTGGATTCCCGCGGGGAGGTGCAGCAGCTCTACCAGGTGCGCGGGCTGCCAACCACGGTGTTCATCGATCGTGAGGGGCGCATTGCCGTGCGCCACGCCGGCCTGCTGACCAGGGAATTGCTCGACCAGTACCTGGCTGAAATCCTGTGAAGGCCTTAAGAAAAGCTATGGCCCAGACGCCGGATCAGAACGAGCGTATCTCCAGTCCCACGGCCATCGACAGCGCCGACCGTCTGTCAATGCTGGCAGACCACCTGGTGTTGTGGGTCAGCCGGCATTGGCTGGCCCTGTTCAACTTAGCTCTGGCCCTCTACCTGTTCCTGCCGTTCCTGGCCCCCTTGCTGATGCGCGCCGGGCTGACCGGGCCGGCCCGGGCTATCTACTTCGTTTACACTCCCATGTGCCATCAGCTGCCCGACCGCTCGTACTTCCTCTTTGGCGAGCAGCGCGTCTACGCCCTGGAGGAGCTGGAGCAAGCCGGAGTGCTGGAGGGCAGCGGAATCCTCGAGCGGCGCCGCTACATCGGCGACGCCCAGCTGGGCTGGAAAGCCGCCCTGTGCCAGCGCGATGTGGCCATCTATGGGGCCATGCTGGCCGGCGGCCTGGCCTTTGGACTGCTACGCCGCCGCGGCCCCTGGCCCAAGCTCTCGTTCAAAGTGTACCTGCTTTTCCTCCTTCCCGTGGCGCTGGATGGGCTGTCCCAACTGGTCGGCCTGCGCACCAGCACCTGGTGGCTGCGCACCATCACCGGCGCCATCTTCGGCCTGGGCACGGTGTGGCTGGCCTATCCCTTCATCGAGGAGGCCATGAACGACATCCGGCGCAGCACGGAAATGCGAGCCACGGCCAAACTGGACACCTAGGGGCGGCTGGGGTATAATTATGCTTTGTCGGCCTGCGGCAACGCAGGCTGCGCTAGCGTTTGACAGGAAAAAACAGGTCGAGAAGTATGAGCCTTCTGGAAGCTGGAGGAATTCGTGGCTAATCATAAATCAGCATTGAAACGCATCCGCTCTTCGGAGAAGCGCCGCCAGCGCAACCGTGTCGTGCGCGGCAGCACCCGCAGCGCGGTGCGGAAGGCGCGTACCACCTTGCAGGCTGGCAAGGTGCAGGACGCCGAGGCGGCTGTACTGGGCGCGGTCTCGGCGCTGGATAGGGCAGCCGAGAAGGGCGTCATCCACAAGAACAACGCGGCCCGGCGCAAGTCACGCTTGATGCGGCAGCTCAATCAGATCAGGGCCACTGCCGGCTAGGCCCAATCGGCGATGGTCGGCCGGTCCTGGACCTGGCGACCCTATCGGCACAAGAAAGGGAACTGGTCACTCACCAGTTCCCTTTTTATGGTGTGTCAGGAGTGGCCGGGGAGGCACGGCCAGGGGACTGCAGCCAGTCCGGCTACAACTTGCCGTCGGGATAGAGGATATACCCTGCTCCCCGCTTGGTGATCAGGTAGCGTGGATGTTTCGGATCGGGTTCCAGGACGCCGCGCAACCAGCTGACGTGCACGTCGAGGGTGCGAGTGTCCTCCAGGTAGTCGGTGTGCCATACCAGCTGCATGATAGTCTGGCGCCGCACAACTTCGTCCGGGTGGCTAAGCAAAAGGCGCAGTAGCTCGTACAGCTTGGGAGTGAGCCGGCGCTCCCCGGCCGGGCCGATGACGGTTTGTTCCTTGAGGTCCAGCATGAAGAGCCCGGCGCTCAGCACCTGGCGGCGTTCGCTTTGCAGGGCCTCGCCTACGGCCAGTGACAGCTCTTCCATAGCCACCGGCTTGATCAGCTGCAGGTCGTAGCAGATGCTGGTGGGGCCAGGGCCATCTGAGATCAGCACGATACGCGCGGCCGGCGCGCTCTGGCGCATGGCCCGGCACAGTTGGGCTCCTGCGGAGCGCAGGGAGCTGGCATCGAGGATGATGACGTCCGCAGGCTCTCGCTCAAGCTCACGCATGGCGCTTTTCTGGCTGGCAGCAAAGGCCACGTCCATGTCCTGGCTGCCCAGATGGCGCCACAGCGGCGCAAAGTGGTCTGGGTAGCGACCTACAAAGAGAATCCGGCCCGTCATACGTGTCCTGGTGTGCTCCTCGAGGATCCTGGCCCGGGCATTATACATCACGGCTCGTCTGCTGGCAACCATCCTCTTGAGGCGATCATCGGATCGTCCGGCCATTGACCTTTGCCCTGGCCGATAGTATAATCCGAGTCTCATGAAACCACCGCAAGCACCAGGCGACATCGTGGCCTCCGCAGCGGAAGCAAGCCTGTTGCCGGCCCCTCCGACCGCTTTGGCGATCTGCGTGGTGCTTCCCACCTACAACGAGGCGGACAACCTCCCGGCCATCCTCGCCGCACTGCTCGATCTGCCCCTGCCCGGACTGCGGGTGATCGTGGTAGACGACGACTCGCCAGACGGCACCGGGCAGATCGCGGACCGGCTGGCCCGGCACCATCCTGGCCGCATTGAGGTGATTCACCGGGATCACGACCGCGGCCTGGGGCGGGCTTATGTCGCCGGTTTCAACAGGGCCTTGCAGCAGGGCTGCGAGTTCGTCATCCAGATGGATGCGGACTTCTCGCATAACCCGGTGGACATCCTCAGGTTGATCGACGCTGTGGCGGACGCAGATGTAGCCGTTGGCTCGCGCTATGTTCCCGGGGGGGAACTGGACCGGCAGTGGAGTTGGTGGCGCCGTTTTCTAAGCTGGTGGGCCAACGCCGTGTATACCCAGGCCTTTCTGGGCATCGGCGCCCGCGACGCTACGGCTGGCTTCAAGTGCTGGCGCCGGGAGACCCTGCTGGGCCTGGGCCTGGAGCGGATTTGCGCCAATGGCTACGTGTTCCAGGTGGAGATGGCCTATGTGGCCGAGCACCTCGGCTACCGCGTGGTGGAGGTGCCGATACACTTCGAGGACCGCCGGGTGGGCCGTTCCAAGATGACCATGAAGGTGAAGGTCGAGGCCGCATGGCGGGTGCTGGAGATCCGCTGGCGGCACCGGCACCTGGGCCGCGAGGATCGCCTGACGGGCCACCAGCTACCGGCAGGAGAGACCCCTTGAGCACCGGGTTGGGACGGGTTCTCCAGAATCGCATATCTGCGCTATGAGCCGCTTGCAACGCAGCCTGCTGGTAGGGGCCAGCTTGTTCCTGGTGCCCTTGCTCTGGTTCGCGCCGGTCGTCATCGGCGGGCGCACCTTGCTGCCCGCAGACAACCTCTACCAGTTCGAACCCTGGGCATCTCAGGCCGCAACCCAGGGCATCACCATCCCGCACAACCAGCTGCTCAGCGATCTCGTCCTGCAGAACTTCGTCTGGAAGACTTTCCTGCGCCAGACCATCGCTGCGGGCGAGTTGCCGCTCTGGAACCCCTATCTCTTCAGCGGCGTGCCCTTCCTGGCCGCCGGGCAGCACTCCGCCCTCTATCCCCTGAGTATTGTCTTCCTGGTCCTGCCGCTGCCCCTGGCCTACGGCGTATTCACCTGGCTCCAACTCGGGCTGGCCGGCCTGGGAATGTTCCTGTTCGCCCGCTCCCTGCGCCTTGGCACGGGGGCCAGCCTCTTCGCTGGCCTGGCCTATGCCTTCAGCGGCTTCTTGATTGTCAGCGTCGTCTTCCCCATGATCATTGCCGCGGCCTCCTGGCTGCCCTGGATCATGGCGTGCATCGAGATCATGGTCCGCAAGCAGGAGGAGCGAGGGGACCGCAGCTATTCGCCCGTGCCCTACGTGATCGCTGGCGCCATCGTCCTCGGACTCCAGGTGCTGGCCGGCCACCCGGAGATCGTGGTCATCACCCTGCTGGCCGCATCGTTCTATGCCGCAGGCCGGCTGCTCATCCTGTGGTACCGCCTTCGCAGTCCCGGCCGGTCCCTGCGCCTGGGACTGTGGCTGGTCGTGATGGTGGCCCTCGGCCTGGCCCTGGGTGCCGTGCAGCTGATCCCGCTCCTGGAACTGGCTAACACTAGCTTTCGCCAGGGTTCGGCCAGCTACGACCAGGTGGTGGGCTGGGCGTGGCCGGCCCGGCAGATCATCACCTTTTTCCTGCCCGATTTCTTTGGCAATCCCAGCCATCACGGCTGGTTCGATCCCTTCCTGCGCAGCTGGCGGCCGGCCGGTCCCAATGCCGCTGGCCAGCCAGTGAACGAGGTCTTCTGGGGCGTCAAGAACTATGTCGAAGGGGGCAACTACCTGGGTATCCTTACCCTGGTCTTGGCCGTCGTAGCCGTCGGGGGAGCACTGGTGGCGTCCTGGCGCCGCCACGGGCCTGGGGTTGTCGATCCGATCCAGCAGGTCCCGGGCGCGCCGGGGGTGGCCCCGATCGCCCCTGCGCGCTCGTCCGCGCAGGTATGGCTGCTGGCCCTGCTGGCCGTGGCCAGCCTGCTCTTCGCCTTTGGCACCCCCCTCTACGCGGTGCTGTTCTACGGCGTGCCCGGCTACAAGCAGCTCCACTCAGCCTTCCGCTGGGTGTTTCCTTACACCCTGGCCATGACCGCCCTGGCCGGCTTCGGCCTGCAACAGCTGGTCAACTGGATGTGGCAGTCCGCGCCCGCCGCCACGCCCACCCGGCGATGGGTGCGCTTGATCGGTTCCAGCAGCCTCCTGGTAGGGGTGGGGACGGTGGTTGTCGCCCTGGCGAGCCTCGCGGCCCCCGGGCCTCTGGCAGCCCTGGGCCAGCAGATGGTCGACTCCTCGGACCTGGCCCGCAACGTGTTTGCCGACGGCGCGGACTTCTGGAGCTATCAGTGGCGCAACGTGCTGCACTTCGGCGCATTTGCCGCCCTGGCCGGCCTGCTGCTGCTTCTGGCCACCCGGCGCCCTTCAGCAACCCCTGAAACAGCGCGCCCGGCGCGCTTTCCCTTGCTGGTGCTGGGGGGCGCCATCGCGTTGCTGCTGCTCGACCTCTTCCTGATCCTGGGCAGGTTCAACGCTGCGGCCGACCCGGCCTGGCTGAAGGTGACGCCCCCCAGCGTGGCCTTCCTGCAGCAGGATACCGGGCTATGGCGCGTCACGAGCTTTGAGGGCGAGGGCACTACCAAGACCCTCAACGCCAACCTGCCGTGGCTGAGCGGCATGCAGGACGTGCGGGGATACGACTCTATCATCCCCAGGCAGTACGTTGGGCTCATGGAGTCCATCGAGCCCCAGGGTCAGCTGCTATATAACCGCATCTCGCCTTTCTACGATCCGGCCAGCCTGGATGACCCGCTGACTGACCTGCTGGGCATCAAGTATGTGATGTCCGAGCTACCCCTGGCCGTGGCCGGCTGGGATCTGGTCTACGACGACGAGGTCAAGATCTACCGCAACGACGCCGCGTTCCCGCGCGCGTTTCTGGTGGGCATAGCCGAGGCCGTTGCTGCTCCTGAGGTGTTGGCCCGCACCCGCGCCGTGGACCTGCAAAACGTGGTGGTGCTGGAGCTCGGGCCGGCTGCCCGGGCCGGCCCGGCACCGGCGGCTATGGAGGCCTCCGGCTTTGCCCGGCCAGCCGTCGATTACACCGGCCCCATCCCTCCCGAGGAGCTGCCCCCACCCGCGTCGCCGGAGCTGCGTACCGCCCAGGTGAGCAGCTATGGCACGCGCCAGGTCCTGGTCGACGTCAACCTGAGCGATCGGGGCTGGCTCGTGCTGGCCGACGCCTGGTTTCCCGGCTGGAAGGCCTACCTGCGGCCTTTTGGCGCTGAAGGCGAGGGGATAGATGCCGAGGGTAACCCGGTCGAGCAGGAGCTGCCGATCTTTCGAGCCAACGGAGGCTTCCGGGCCGTCTACCTGCCCGCAGCCGGTCAGTGGACGGTGCGCTTCGTCTACTCGCCGCGCTCGGTGCAGCTGGGGATCTATGCCAGCTTCCTGGCCGCGGTGACCCTGATGCTGCTGGCCGGCTGGTGGGCCTGGGGTCGTTTTTACCGCGAGGTGGAGGGCGAGGGGGCTGAGGTGCGCACGGTGGCCAAGAACAGCAGCGTGCTGATGGCGTTATCGCTGCTAAATCGAGGCATCGACTTCGCCTTTGCCATGTTGCGCTTGCGAGTGCTGGGCCCCTACGGCGAGGGCAGCTATGCCTTCGTGATCGCCATCTATGGGTTCTTCGAGGTGGTCATTCGTTTCGGCTTGGGCACGCTGCTGACGCGCGATGTGGCCCAGGACCGGCAAAACGCCGGGCGCTATCTCACCAACGTACTCAGCCTGCGCCTGCTGCTATGGCTGCTATCTCTACCTGCGCTGGTCCTGGTTGCCTGGATCTATGCCAGCACAGGGAACCTCTCTCCAGCAGAGGCTCAGGCCCTGGCCCTCTTTGCCGGTGCCCTGCTCTTTGCTTCTCTCTCCGACAGCCTGAGCTCCGTGTTCATGGCCTTCGAGAAGATGGAGGTCCCGGCCGGCATCGCCACCGCCATCGCCACGGCCAAGGTGGCCCTGGGTGCCCTGGTGTTGTTGCCCCCCTTCAATTGGGGCTTCGTGGGCCTGGCCGGTGTGAGCCTGGTCATGAATGTCGTCCAATGCGTGTGGCTATGGGTGAGTCTGCGCCGGCACATCCCGCTGGAGCGGGCTCCGGTCGACTGGAGCCTGCAACGCTCTATGGCCCGCGAATCCTATCCCTTGATGCTTAACCACCTGCTGGCCAGCATCTTCTGGCGGATCGACCTGTGGCTGTTGAAGCTATTGGCCGGAACGGTGGCCGTGGGCATCTACTCCGCGGGCGTCAAATACCTGGATGGCTTTAACGTGATCCCCAGCTATTTCACCCTGGCGATCTTTCCCCTGATGAGCCGCTATGCCCGGGACAGCCACGAGTCGCTGGTGCGGGCCTATAAGCTGGCCGTCCGGCTGCTGATCATGGTGGCTCTACCCATAGCCATCAGCGTCACCGTGCTGGCAACGCCCCTCATTCGCATCCTGGGCGGGGCGGCGTATCTGCCCGACTCGGCGATCGCGCTGACCATCCTGATCTGGTCCATTCCCGTGGGCTTTGTGAACAGCGTAACTCAATATGTGCTGATCGCCGTGGGGCAGCAGCGCTTCCTTACCAAGGCCTTCGTCATCGGCGTCAGCTTTAACGTGCTGGCCAATCTGTTATTGATTCCCCGGTTTGGCTACCGGGGCGCGGCGGTGGTCACAGTCTTCAGCGAGATCAGCCTGCTCATCCCGTTCTACTACGCCGTGCGCCGGCACGTGGCCCCCATGCCTTGGTTTGAGCTGTTGTGGCGCCCGCTGGCCGCCGCCGCGGGCATGGGTTTGGTGGCGTATCTGCTGGGCCGTTGGCCCTGGCTGGCCACAGGTGTGGCCTGGGTGGTCTACGGCCTGCTTTTGTTCGCCCTGGGCACCTTCCGGGACCAGGACCTGCAACGGGTCTGGCGCGCCCTGCCCCTCGGCCGGCGCAAGGCCGCCCCGGCCATGGCCGAGTGAATTCTGCTCTCACTGAACGATGTCACTCCTCCAGCGCTTTCTCGATAGTGGGTCAGCCATCCACCTCGCTCTCTGGCTGGGCCGGATCACTCCGCCAACCCTCGGCCATGCCCTCGCCGATGCCGCCACCGGGATCATCGCCCGCCGCCATGACTCGCCCCTGGTGCGTACCGTGCGCGATAACCTGCGCGTCGTGCTCGGGCCCGATACCCCAGACGAGGTGTTCGAGCGCACGGTGCAGCAGGTCTTCCACCACAATGGCCGGGTGTTGTTCGACCTGTATCGGGCCCTGGGCCGGGGCCCTGAGGCCCTGGCCACGGCCGTGGAGGTGAGCCCCAAGGTCTCAGAGGTCTTTGCCGAGCTACAGCGCCAGGGACGGGGTCTGATGGTCGTCGGTGGCCACCTCAGCAACTTCGACCTGGCCCTTCTTTCCCTGGGTGCCCTGGGCTACCGCGCTGTGGCCCTGGCCTTCGCCAGCCCAACCGCCGGCTACAACGTGCAGAACGAGATCCGCAAGGCCATTGGCCAGGAGTTCCTGCCTATCGACGTCTCGGTGCTGCGCAAGGCCCTGGGCATTCTGCGCAGCGGTGGCATCATCATGACCGGGGTGGATCGCCCGGTGCCCAGCGGCGGCGAGTGGCTGACGTTCTTCGGCCAGCCCGCCTACCTGCCCGTAGGCCACGTGCGCCTGGCCCTGCAGACCAACGTGCCTGTCGTCGTGATGTCCTGTGAATATCGCCCGCAGCAGGATACCTACTTTGTGCATATGGCTCGACTGCTGGAGATGGAGCGCGTGGGCACCCGGGAACAGGACGTTATCCACAACGCCCGGCGGGTCCTGCAGGTCATCGAGGCCCTGATCCGGGCCCATCCCGATCAGTGGATGATGTTCTATCCGGTGTGGGGCGAGCTTCCCCCGGATAATCCATAGATCAGCCCCCGATCGCATCCACAATATACGCCTGAGGACCGCGCACCCTGCGCGGCCTTCAGGCGTATGTGCTTTCTCGCAGCCCGTAACTAGAGGAAACCCAGCTTTTTCGCCGCGTGCTCCAGCTCGTCGCGGAACTTGGGATGGGCAATACCGATCAAGGATTGGGCCCGCTGGCGCACGGTCTTGCCCCGCAGGCGGATCACGCCGTACTCGGTAGCCACATAGTCCACGTCGTAGCGTGTCGTCACCACCCCTGAGCCCTCGTACAGCATGGGTACGATGCGGCTGATGGTGTCGTCCTTGGCCGTCGACAGGAAGGCGATGATGGGCTTGCCGCCCTTAGAACGCGCGGCACCCCGCACGAAGTCCAGCTGGCCGCCCACGCCGCTGTAGAAGCGCGGCCCGATCGAGTCCGCGCATACCTGGCCGGTCAGGTCCACCTGTAACGCCGAGTTGATGGAGATCATGTCGTTGTTCTGGGCGATGTTGAAGGGATCATTGACATAATCTGTAGGGTGCATCTCGATGATGGGGTTGTTGTTGACGAACTCGTACAGGCGCTGGGTCCCGAAGAGGAAGCCGGCGATGATCTTGCCCGGATGGAATGTCTTGCGCGCACAGGTGATCACACCCTGCTCCACCAGGCCGACCACGCCATCGGAGAAGAGCTCCGTGTGCACACCCAGGTCCCGGTGATTGGTGAGGTTCTGCAGCACGGCATCGGGAATGCTGCCGATGCCCATCTGTAGCGTGGCGCCGTCGGGGATGATCTCGGCGATGTTTCGCCCCACCGTCATGTGTAGCTCGCTGCTGCCTCCCTGGGGCGCCTCGGGCAGCGGGTGATCTGCCTCGACGATGGCGCGCAGCCTGCTGACGTGGATGAACGAATCGCCCAGCGTGCGGGGCATCTGCTGGTTGACCTCGGCGATGATGCACTTGGCCGCCTCTGCGGCCGGCTTGGTAGTGCCCACCTCGACGCCAAAGCAGCAGAAGCCGTGCTCATCCGGCGGAGATAGGGACACCAGGGCAGCGTCCAGGGGCAGGGTACCACCCTCGCGGAACAGGCTGGGCACTTCACCCAGAAAGACGGGTGTGAAGTCGGCACGGCCTTCCTGCACCGCCTTGCGCACATTGTGCCCGATGAAGAGGGCATTGTGGCGGAATGAGCTCTGCAGCTCGGGTGCTGTGTAGGGGGCCTCGGCGAAGGTCAGGATGTGGATGATCTCGACGTCCTGCAAGTCTGGCGCGCGGCGAGTCAGAGCCTGCACCAGCTCGATGGGCACCCCGGCGCCGCCGCCAATGTAGATGCGCGAGCCGGAGGCGATGCAGCCTAAGGCCGAGTCGGCATCCGTGACTTTGCTACGATAAACGCTTTCCCAGGACATGAAATGGTCTTTCTCTAATCACAGCAACATGGTCCACGGCAGCAAGCCGCGGGGCTAATTGGATACGGCTGGCAGACTACGTACGATGGCCGCCAGGTCGACCTCAACTTCCAGGCCCATGGCCGCGGCCAGGCGGTGACTGGCGATCCTGCCCTGGTAGACCTTGATCCCTCTACATAAGGACATGTCGCGGGCCAGGGCCTGCTCCAGGCCTTGCTCGCCGATTTCCAGCAGGTAGGGCAGGGAGGAGTTGGTCAGGGCATGGCTGGCGGTCCGGGCTACCATGGCCGTGGCGTTCGGCACGCAGAAGTGGGTCACCCCCTCGGCCACAAAGGTTGGATCGCGCAGCGGCATGGGCCGGCTGGTCTCTACGCAGCCGCCCTGGTCGATTGAGAAGTCGATGATCACTGCGCCCTGTCGCATATTGCGCACCATAGCGCGCGTGATCAGTACCGGTGCGCGCTCGCCAGCTCGCAGTACGGCGCCCACCAGGACGTCGGCAAAGCTTACCACACGGTTCAGGTTGTACTCGTTGGCAACCATGGTCGACACGGTGCCTCCAAACAGCTCGTCCATGGCGCGCAGCTTGTGGGTATCGTTGTCCAGCACGATCACCTGGGCCCCGATGCCCACGAAGGCCCGGGCCGCGGCCCGGCCCAGGGTTCCCGCACCGACGATGATCACGATCGCCCGCGGCACGCCTGGTAGGCCATTGAGTAAGATACCGCGTCCCCCTTTGGTGCTGGTTAACATCTGGCCGGCGATGATCGGCGCCAGGCGTCCTGCTGCCTCGCTCATAGGCACCAGCACAGGCAGGGTCCCATCGGCGTCCTCGATCTCTTCATAGGAAAGAGCGGTGATCTGGTGCCCCGACAGGGCCTGGTGCAGATCCGGAGAGGCTACGGCTAGGTGCAAAAAGGCCGCAATGACCTGCCCGGGGCGAAACAGGCCGTGTTCGGCCTTGGCCGGCCGGGCTACCTTCACCACCAGGTCGGCACGGCCATAGGCTTCAGCCGGCGAATAGACGATCTGGGCCCCGACGGACCGGTAGTGCTCGTCGTTGAAGCCAGCGCCGGCCCCGGCATTGCGCTCCACGTACACCGTGTGCCCGGCCTTGGTCAAGGCATCCACACCGGCCGGCGTGACGCCCACCCGGCGTTCCAGATCACGGACCTCCTTCGGCACTCCGAACTCCATGCTTAGCCTCCGGTTTTCTCGCTTGGCATAGGCAGCGGAATACGCTCGCCCTTCAGATAGGCTTCGATGCTCTTTGCGGCCCTGTGGGCGGTGGCCACGGCGGTGATCACCAGGTCCGGCCCGTGCACGTTGTCGCCGGCGGCAAACACCCCTTCCCGGGTGGTGGCCCCGGTATCTTCGTCGGCCACGATCAAGCCCCACTTGCGCGTGGCCAGCTGCGGTGTCGTCTCACCCAGCAGCGGATCAGGCCAATAGCCTACAGCCAGCACGACCGTGTCGATCTCCTCCACGAACTCCGAGCCCTCCATGGGCACCGGCCGGCGACGGCCCGACCTGTCCGGCTCGCCGAGTGCCATGCGAATGTTCTTCATCGCTCGCACCCGTCCAGCCTCATCGCCGAGCAGCTCCACGGGCGCCTCCAGGTAGCGAATGCGCACGCCCTCGTCGATGGCTACCCCGCGCTCGACCTTGTTGCCGGGCATCTCGGCCTCGGTGCGCCGGTAGACGATGGTGACTTCCTGTGCACCGAGGCGCAGAGAGCTACGGGCACAGTCCACCGCAGTGTCGCCTCCGCCGATGATGGCAACCCGCCGGCCCACCGTGGGCTTCTGGCGCTTCTCCACCGGCAACATCTCCGGCGGCACGTTGGAACGTACCAGGAAGTCGGTGGAGTTGTATACCCCCTGCAGCTTCTCGCCCGGGATGTCCATGGTCGCCTCGACGCCCGCGCCTGTGCCGAGGAAGACGGCGTCGAATTGCCGTAACAGCTCGTCGACGGCGATAGTCTCGCCAATGCGCGTGTTGGTGATGAAGCGCACCCCGGCATCCTCCAGGTCACGGATCTTGCCGGCGACCACTGCCTTGTCCAGCTTGAAGTTTGGAATGCCGTAGATCAGCACACCACCCGCCATGGGCCAGGCCTCGTAGACGGTGACGCTGTGGCCATGCTTCGCCAGATCCTCGGCCACGGTGATGCCGGCCGGGCCTGAGCCTACAACGGCCACCCGCTTGCCGGACTTCTGCTCCGGCACAGGGATCGCCAGCGCCCCGGCCTGCCGGGCCACGTCGGCCACGAACTGCTCCAGCTTGCCCACGGAGATCGACCCATACACCCGGCCCATCACACAGCCCTGTTGGCATAGATTGGGGCAAACGCGGCCGCAAACCTCAGGCAGCGGGCTGGTTGCAGAAAAGACCTGCGCCGCACCGATGTAGTCCCCCTGGCTGATCAACCACAGGGCCTGTGGCACGTCGTTACCTGCCGGGCAGCGCAGGATACACGGCTGTGGATCCGGGCACTGCAGGCAGCGGGAGGCTTCCCTGGCCGCCGTCTCCGGGTCGAACCCCAGGGTGACCTCGTCGAAGTCCAGGATGCGCTCCTCGATGGGGCGCTTGGCGTAGCTCTCCGGCAGCTGGTGTACCCGCTCCTTGCGGTCGATTGGCCGGTCGCTGGTATCGGTCATCAGGACTCTCCTGTTCGAGAGATTCGTGGCGCGGTTCTGAACCGGACGATATCACTATCCTTGCCGGCTATTCAGGCTCGACGGGACTCAGGGCAAGCCGGGCCCAATAGACTTCAGAACACCGTCCTGGTCCGCCAAAGCTCGAGCCACGGCAGCTGCGGCTGCCGTGCTCAGGCCCTGGCCGTAGCCAAACTGCGTGCCTGGAACAGTCACCAGCCATGCCGGAGGTACCCTGTTGCCGGACAGGGACGTGGCGTAGGCCAGGACCAGGCCAGGGTCGAACCGATGCCCTAGCACACTGGCCGCGCTTCCCGGGCCTGCCACCGGTGTGACCGTAACCTTGCAGTCATCCGGCGATTGCGCGATGCGGGTGTCGCAGAACACCACTGCCGCCACGCCCTCCTGGGTGATGTCCACGGCCAGCTCAGGCATCAGCTGCTGCACGGCGACAAGGCGCACTGCCGTCCCTCTGGCCTGCCATGCCTTCTGCATCAGGCCGGCCAACACCAGGCCGGCGCCATCATCTTCGCGCAGATCGTTGCCGAACGCTATGATTAAGATCATGTTTTGCCGCGAAATCTGGCCCTCAGTCCCGAACCATCTCCTCCAGTACCTGGCCGTCCGGCCCCAGGAGCTGTACGTGCATCGGCATCTGGCCTATCGCATGGGTGGAACAGCTCAGACAGGGATCGTACAGGCGGATGCCATGCTCGATTCGGTTGAGTATGCCCTCGGTCAGCCCGTTGCCATTGATATAGGCCTGGGCGATCTGCTTGACCGTGCGGTTCATGGCCAGGTTGTTGTTGCCGGTGGCGATGATCAGGTTGGCGCGCTTCAGGATGCCGTTCTCGTCCACCTCGTATTCGTGGAACAGGGTGCCGCGGGGCGCCTCGCTGACGCCGATGCCGATGCTCTCGTTCACGGCGGCCTTGCCCCGGACGTGGCTGTTGACGATACCTGGGTCGTCCAGTGTCTCGTCGATCTTCTCCAGGGCAAACATGATCTCGATCAGGCGGGCGTAGTGGTAGTGGAAGCTGCCGCTGACCGGCTTGCCGCGCGGCCCGGCCCGGCGAAACTGGCGTAGCTCGCGGTCCGCCCGCGGCGTGCCGGCGAAGTCGCAGATGTTGAGCCGGGCCAGCGGCCCCACCCGGTACATGCCGTCCGGATAACCATAGGGCTTGTAGTATGGGAATTTCAGGTAGGTCCAGGGCTCCACAGCCTCGCCGAGGAAATCCCGGAAGCGAGCAGGGTCCGCCTCCTCCAGCACGCGGCCGTCACTGTCTACTACCCTCAACATACCGTCGTAGTGCTCGAGGCCACCTTGCGGGGTCACCAGCCCCATGTACAGGCTGGGAAAGTCGCCGTAGGTACCTATCTCCCGCTCGAAGCTGTCGTAGGAGTCCTTCAGTAGATCGAGGGCCAGCTCGGCAATGTCAAAGGCTTCAGGCAACATGCGCTTGATCTGGCTGCGCTTCTCTGGTGATAGGGGCTCGCGCACGCCGCCAGGCACGGCCCAGGCCGGATGCACGCTGCGCCCTCCCAGCAGGCGTATAACCTCCTGGCCAAACTGGCGCAGGCGAATGCCGTTGCGCGCGATGTTCGGCCGCTGCTGGATCAAACCCATGATGTTGCGCTGGGCCGGATCGCTCTCCATGCCCAGCAACAGATCCGGCGCGCTGAGGTGGAAAAAGCTCAGCGCATGGCTCTGGACGATCTGGGCCCAGTTCATCACCCGGCGTAGCTTCTCGGCCAACACGGGCACGCGCACGCCCAGGATGTTGTCGCCAGCCTTGGCGCTGGCCAGCAGGTGGCTCACCGGGCAGATGCCGCAGATCCGTGCTGTGATGCCCGGCATCTCCCAGAAGGTGCGGCCCACGCAGAAACGCTCGAAGCCGCGGAACTCGACCACGTGGAAGCGGGCATCCGCTACTTGCCCGGCGTCGTCGAGATGGATGGTAATCTTGGCGTGGCCCTCGATACGAGTCACGGGATCGATGGTAACTAGTTGCGTCATGTCAGGACCTCTGGTCTAGCCGAACTTCCGCATGGGCTCTTCCAGCATCACCGGCTCCCCCTTCAGGAGGGCCGAGACTGCTGCCCAGATGCGCGGCGGGTCGGGCGGGCAACCCGGGATGAATGCGTCCACTTGGATGGCGTGGTGCAGCGGCACTACCTTGGGCAGGAGCGCCGGCAGGATCTTGTCGACCTCACCCCCGCGAGGCACCGCTCCCGGTCCCTCGCGATACACCTGGGTCAGCAGGTCGTCTACCTGCAGGCTGTTGCGCAGGCTGGGCACATTCCCGGTGACCGCGCAATCGCCGAAGCTGACCACCACCTTGCTGCGCTCCCGAATCAGCAGGGCCAGCTCCAGGTTGTCCACGTTGGCCACAGCCCCCTCGACCAGGGTGACGTCCACGTCCTCAGGAAATTCCTTGATATCGGCGATGGGGCTGTACACCAGGTCGACCAGCTCGGCCAAATCGATCAACAGCTCGTCGAGATCGAGGAAGCTCATATGGCAGCCCGAGCACCCGCCCAGCCACACCGTGGCCAGCCGGACCTTGCCGTTGCCGGCGGCGTTCTTGGCCTCCGCGCGCTTGCGCACAGGCTCTGTCTTCTTGCCAGCCAGCGTGGTCATCGCCGTACCTCCGTCTCTCCGTTCCGGGCCACCCACTGTTTCTTCTCGCGGCCGTCCAGGATCCAGCGCAGGAAGTCGTGATGCTTCTCCATCTCGGCCACGGTGGAGCCCTTGAGGAAGAGCGCACCCGTGGGGCATACCTGCACGCACTTGCCGCAGCTGGTGCAGCTGCGGCTGCTGCCCCAGGGCTGGGCCAGGTCCGTGATCACCCGGCTATTCACCCCCCGGCCCATCACATCCCAGGTGTGGGCGCCCTCGACCTCGTCGCAGACCCGCACACAGCGGGTGCACAGGATGCAGCGGTTTTGATCGATGGCGTAGCGCAGGTGGCTGGCGTCGATAGGCAGGCTGGGCGACAGGTAGTCGTAGCGCACGTGGTCCATGCCGATAGCCGCCGCCTCGGCCTGGAGCTCGCAGCGCCCATTCATGACGCAGACGGCGCAGATGTGGTTGCGCTCCGAGAAAAGCAGCTCCAGGATCATCTTGCGGTATTTGATCAGCCGCTCGCTATGGGTGTAGATGACCATGCCCTCCTGCGCCGGGGTGACACAGGCCGCCACCAGGCGGTTGGTGCCCTGGACCTCCACCATGCACAGGCGGCAGCCGCCGCGGGCCTCCAGGCCATCCAGGTGGCACAGGGTCGGCAGGTCGATGCCCCGCTCGCGGATCAGCGCCAGCAGGGACTGGCCTTCCAGGCCGCTCACCAGCTCGTCGTTGATGGTCAGGGTGATGACAGTCATGAGTACACCTCCTGAGCGGCCTCAGCGCGGCCGGCCCGTATGCGCCGAGGTAATTCCTCGACCAGGTCGACCAGGGGGACCTCCGTCATCTCGCAGACCCCTGCCGTACAGTGGCGGTTGTGTATATGTTGCATGTACTCCTGCTCGAAGTAATGTAGGGTGCTCAGTACCGGGTTGGGTGCGGAGTTGCCGAGGCCACACAGGCTGGTCTCGCGCACCAGCGCACAGAGCTCCTTCAGCGTCTCCAGGTCCTGGGGCGTGGAATTGCCGTTGGTGATGCGCTCCAGGATGCGGAACATCTGCACGGTGCCGACGCGGCAGGGCACACACTTGCCGCAGCTCTCGTCCATGCAGAACTCCATGAAGTACTTAGCCACGTCGACCATGCAGCTCTGGTCATCCATGATGATCAGGCCGCCGGAGCCCATGATCGAGCCCAGCGCGCGCAGGCTCTCGTAGTCTACCGGCGTATCCAGGTGTTCGGCCGGGACACAGCCGCCGCTGGGGCCACCGGTCTGGGCCGCCTTGAAATCCCTGTCGTCAGGCACGCCACCGCCGATGTCATAGACGATTTCCCGCAAGGTGATGCCCATGGGGACTTCGATCAGGCCGGTGTTCACCACTTTGCCTGCCAGGGCGAAGATCTTGGTGCCTTTGCTCTTGGCCGTGCCCATGCCGCCGAACCAGTCGGCGCCGTTGGCGATGATGGGCACGATGTTGCCGAAGGTCTCCACGTTGTTGATCAGGGTCGGGTGGCCCCACAGGCCGCTCTGGGCGGGGTAGGGCGGCCGGGGCACGGGCTGGCCGCGGCGTCCCATGATCGAGGCCATCAGCGCAGTCTCCTCGCCGCAGACGAAGGCTCCCGCGCCGATGCGGATGTCGATGCGGAAGCTGAACCCGCTTTCCAGGACGCGCGTGCCCAAAAGGCCCCGGCGCTCGGCAGCACGGATAGCCCGCTCCAGCCGCTTGGCCGCCACGGGATACTCACCCCGCACATACAGGAACCCCTGGCTGGCCCCGGTGGCATACCCGGCGATGGCCATGCCTTCCAGCACCCGGTGCGGGTCGGACTCCATCAGGGTGCGGTCCATGTAGGCTCCAGGATCGCCTTCGTCGCCGTTGGCGATCACGTATTTGCGCTCGCCCGGGGCTTTGCGCACCAGGTCCCACTTCAAGCCCACGGGGTAGCCCGCACCGCCCCGGCCACGCAGCCCGCTCTTGCTGATCTCGGCACACACCTCTTCCGGCGTCATCTCCCGCAACACGTAGGCCAGCGCCGCATAGCCCCCGCGCGCGATGTAGTCCTCCAGGCGCTCGGGATCGATGACACCGCTGTTGGCCAGCACGACCTTGGTCTGCTTGGTGAAGAAGGGCAGGTCGCTGGGCAGCACACGGTCCGCTACGACCTGGCCCTGCATGGCATGGTCAGCCACGATCTGCCGGGCAATATCAGGGGTGACCTGCTCATAGATCACATCGGGCTGGCCCTGTACCTGCACAGTCACCACGGGGCCGCGGCTGCATGGCCCCATGCAACCAGTCGCCACCACGGCAACCTCGGCATCGGCCTTAGCCTCGCCCACCGCGGCCTCCAGGGCCTGCTGCACGGCCTGCCCACCCGACGATAGACAGGGCGTGCTGGCGCAGCACAACAGCCGGCAGCGGAAGCGCTGCTGGCGCTCCACCTCGCGCTGGGCCAAAGCCTGTAACTCTACTCGGTTCATAGTTCGCCATTCTCCTCGTCTACCGAAACCTCGACGGCTGCCGCCGCCTGGCTGCCGGCGGCCACCATGCCGGTGAGGCGGCCCCGGACGGCGGCCAGAGTCTCCTCAGGGGTCTGCCGGGCCAGCACGTCGCCGTCCAGGACCAGTACTGGTGCCAGCCCGCAGCTGCCGAGGCAGCGGGCGGTAAGCACGCTGAGCTTGCCGTCAGGCGTGGTCCCGCCGGCCTCGATGCCGTAGGCCGCCTGCAGGGCAGCCACGATCTCGGCTGCGCGCTTGACATAACAGGCAGTGCCCATGCACACGATGCAGTTATGTTCTCCCTGGGGTTTCAGGGAGAAGAAGTGGTAGAACGTCGCCACGCCAAAAACCCAGCTCAGGGGCAGCTTGAGCTGGCGAGCCACGTAGATCAGGAGATCCTCCTCCAGGAAGCCGAAGGCCTCCTGGGCCGTGTGCAGGACCTCGATCAGGGCATCCTGCTGATACTGCATCCGTTTGAGCGTGCGGTCGATCAAGGCAAAACGAGGATCTCCGCTGGGATGCTGGATGCTGTCTATTGCCTTCTGTTGCCTGGTGGCAAGCATACCTGTTCTCCTTGCACTGGGGATCCATAACGCGCCGCCGCGCCGCCCGGCCAGCGCCGGCCACGGCGCGATCAAGAGTGGGTTCGCGTTCGTTCGTGAGATGTGCTGAGTTTCACAGACCAAGATAACACACATTCCCCCTTCCGAACATGATATAGGTCATATTTAGCCCCCAGATTGCGACCCAAACCCGGCGACTCACTGCCCGTCTCCCATGCCTTGGCGAGGATGCGCTTCTGATGGCGGTGCGCTGGTTGGATCAGGCCGGCCGGCCGCCCTTGAGCCGGACCTGCAGGGCCTCGAGCTCGGTCCAGCGGCCGGCCGCGGGCCGGCGATTTCGCGGCCAGTGTATTGCGGCATCGCGGGCATGCGAACGCCGACCGTCCAGAACAGCCCCAGCGGACCTTGTCAGCTACAACTCCAAGTGAGGGGGACCTGGTAGGGACAGACCGCGGCGGACGACGACCTCAGAACCGTCTGCGATAAAACACGAGCTTGGTGGTCCCGCGAGGAAAGGCGCGAAGGCGGGGCCGTAGAGTGCTGCGATATCGCAGACGAACTCCTGGTCGGTCGCTCTCCACATATGCCACCGGGGATGCTCGCCCTGGTACTCCAGGGTCGATCCATCGCGCTGCGCAGTGTAACCCCAGTAGTGCTCGGTAATCAACGCCTCATGGGACGTGTCGTCCGGAAGGTACGGCTGGCCGTCCACGACTGCGCGGAGGTGGACCAACGACCTTTGTGCCGCCAACAGTAGCTGACGGTACGGGTGGGATCCGCCATGTGGTCTTCGTGTCCCATGGGGAGCGCAACCAATTTCTCGTTGTACAGGGCATTGGCGACCCAGGCGAGGGCGCGCCGGGGGACGATTTCCTTCACGAAGACGACGCCCGGCGCGTCTCGGCACCGGCGAGACGCTTGACGTAGAAGCGGAGGTTGACCTCTTCGAAGTCCCGATGGAACGGCACGGCGACGCCCATGACGCGCGTGTCCAGGAACTGAAAGCCGCCCACACTGACGAAGCACTTTCCGGACGAGAAGTCGAGTTCGGTTCCCCTGGGCACGAGCGGTTGGTTGTTGGTGCTGTTTTGCGGGCCATGGGTCTGGTCATAAGATGGATCAAGTGTTGTCATAATCTCTCTTGTTGCCGCCGTTCACCTGGCCGCCGGTGACCGGCAGGGCCCAAATCAGCAGCAGGGCGATCAACACGTTGACGGCGAGCATCGCCAGAAAAGGAAGGGCAGTGTTGGCCGCGTTCGGCGGCCAACACTGCCCTCAACAACCAATTTCGGCTCAGCCCACCGCTTGGCGAATCGTCTCCAGGACAGCCGCCTCCTCAGACGTCACCTGCTTGGCGCCGATGCCCAGGAATCCGCCTTCCTTCGCCGCGTTGGCGACGTCCGATGCCAGCGAATTCAGGAATGCCTT
>JAULUH010000535.1:0-2484 GCA_032111745.1 Anaerolineae bacterium
GTCCTCGCGCACCGCCATCCATGCCCGGCCGTTCATGACCACAGGCTGCCCCTTTTTCACATAGTTGTTACATAGGCGTCACGTGGCTGTCATAGGCGCCGGCTATAGTGTAGCTAGGCTATTCAGCCGCACTCGGGCCGAAAAGGAGGTGCCACGATGATGATGGGTTTCGGCGGTCTCGGCATCCTGCTCATGCTCCTGTTCTGGGTGGTCGTCGTGCTGCTGGGAGTGGCGCTGCTCAGCCGTCTCTTTCCGGCACTCCCCGGGCTCACCTGGCCACCCTCCCGGGAGGACGCCGGCGAGCCATCGGCGAACCCGCTGGATATCCTCAAGCAGAGCTATGCGCGTGGCGAGCTCTCCCGGGCCGAGTACGACGAGATGCGCACCAAGCTCTTGGAGTAGCCGGGCGGGTGCCGAGACTTTCTTGAGCGTGTGTTTCTTCACAATATTGTCATACAGACGTTAAGCGCCTGTCATGTCGACCGCCTATACTGCGTATCGAACGGCTAAACTGGCCGGCAATCACTGCCCATGAGGAGGCTAACCCATGAAGATCCTTTCTGTTCTGCTATTGGTGGCGGTTTTGAGCATGCTCGTCGTTCCCTCGGCACTGGCGATGGACGGCATGGAGGGTGAGTGCCCTCACCATCACGAGCCCACTATCGAGTCCCTGCACCATTGTGTCCACCACGCTGAGGAGATGGGCCATATCACCAACGCTGGCGTGGCCAAGGCCCTGCACGCTAAGCTGGACGCCGCCCAGGCTGCTCTGGATCGGGGACAGCCCGGCGTGGCGGTGAACAACCTGGAGGCCTTCATCAATCAGGTAGAAGCTCAAGCGGGCAAGTCCATCGATGCTGAGCACGCCGGGCACATGATCATGCACGCCGAGATGGTGATTGCCACCATCAGCCAGGGCTGATCTGAGCCCCTCACCAGGGAGCCTGCGTCATGAGCAAACGCTCTACCGCCAGGAGTCACCAGTCAACCCGCCGCCACAACCTCTGGCTGCCTCTGGTCATTGTCGGCAGTATCCTGGTGATCACCGTTGCCGCCTTGCTCTTCACCCAGCCCGAGCCCTCTCAGCCAGGTGTTCCCGTGGAAGTCAGCGGCAGCCCCCGGTTGTCCCTGGATCGCAAGGCCATCGACTTCGGCGACGTGCCGGTTAACCAGATGGTCCGAGCCTCATTCACCCTGAGCAATGTGGGCGACGAGTCCCTGAGGTTTAGCTACTCCCCCATTGCTCAGGTCGTCGAGGGCTGCTGACCGCCCCGCTTGGAGGCCCGGATGTACGCCTTCGAACCCGGCCGCTTGCGGGTAAATCGTGGCGACCGGGTGACGGTGACCTTGCAGTCAGAGGATGTCGTCCATGGGCCATACATCGACGGCTACGGCATCGACATTAAGGCCCAGCCCGGCCAGCCCGTGCAGGCCTCCTTCATCGCCGACCGGCTGGGCAAGTTCAAGGTTCGCTGTTCCGTCACCTGTGGCGCTATGCATCCCTTCATGATCGGCGAGCTCGTCGTGGGGCCGAACATTCCCTTTTGGCGGGCTGCGGCGTCCCTACTGATCGTGGCTACGGACACCCTGCTGTCCCTCAGTCTTCGCACCGGGCTGGCGTAGCCGAGGCGTAGCCCAGCGCTCCAATCGACCCTTCAGCATCATTTTCGTCTGGATTGTCTGGTGGGCACTGGTGATCATCTTGCTGGTGCCAGCGCTGGGGCGTGGCTGGTGTGCCATCTGTCCCATCCCGGCGCCGGGCGAGTGGCTGCAGCGCCAGAGCTTCGTGCACCCGCGACGCCGGACCTTGTGGACCTTGGGCCGGCGCTGGCCGCGGCGGCTCAAGAACATCTGGATCCAGAACTTCGCATTTCTCGGCGTGGCCTTGTTCAGTGCCGTGATCCTGACCAGGCCATGGGCCACCGGCGTGGTACTGCTGGGCTTTGTTCTGTTGGCCCTGGGTCTGAGCCTGCTCTACGAGCGCCGCACCTTCTGCCGCTACGTCTGTCCGGTAGGCGGCTTCATCGGCCTCTATGCGATGACCGCGCCCATCGAGGTGCGGGTTAAGGACGCCGAGGTCTGTCGTACCCACGACACCAAGGACTGCTACCTCGGCAACGAGCACGGCTTCGGTTGTCCGTGGCTGGTCTTCCCGGGCAGCTTGACCCGCAACACCTATTGTGGCTTGTGTACGGAGTGCCTGAAGAGCTGCACCATGAACAACGTGGCCATCAACCTGCGAGCTCCGGGCACGGACCTGTTCGTGGCCAAGGGCCGCCGCCTGGACGAGGCCTACAAAGCTTTCATCATGTTGGGCTGCGCCCTGGCCTACTCGGCCGTGCTGCTTGGGCCATGGGGTGCGCTCAAGGACGCCGCCAACCTGGCAGCCCTGTGGCCATGGTTGGCCTATGCCACGGGCTTCCTGGCGCTCAATCTCCTGGTGGTGCCGGGGCTGTTCTGGCTCACTGCAGCGGCCAGCCGCCG
>JAULUH010000536.1:0-21470 GCA_032111745.1 Anaerolineae bacterium
TGCAGGTCGCCGCCGAACAGCGCCTGGTATTGGCTGGAGTCCTCCAGGGCCACGGGCGTGTGCAGCGGGCCGCGCTCGGCAAAGCCGACGAACGCGGCCACATCCAGCCGCAGAGGCTCTTCGCCTACTGGAGGCAGGGCGGCCTGGCAAACCACACCCGGCAAGCGCCCGTGGAAGGTTAACGTCGCCATACCTGAACCCACGCTTCCCGTGCTATGCTTACTCGATGATCAGGTCCTCACAGGACAGGACCAGCTCTTCGATCGCCACGTCGGTACCACCCTTGGCGTTCAGGCTCGGCGCGGTATAGCGCATGGGACGGGCGTTGGTGAGACGCCAGGTCATCACGGTATTGGCACCGGACTCGTCACGCAGCTGGATGGTGATGTTGCGCCGGGCGTCCTGATCGCCTTCCCGCACCTGCTTGATCCATTCGTACAGATCCAGGGCACCCATCAGACCGCGCTTGAGGGTCACGTCGCCGACCTTGTAGATACCGTTGATCTTGCGCACGTGGTTGACCATCTCGTTGCCATTGCGGTACTCGGCGCTGGTGACCTCGACGTTCAGGCCGCTGACCTCCTGGAAGCCGGCCCGGATGCTGCCGGTGTCGCCGGTGCCCAGGTCCACCAGGAAGTTGAAGGTGCCGTACGGATTGGTTCGTTCCGTAGCCATGCTGCTCGCTCCTTTTCACTAGCGCGTCGCATCCGCCGTCCACTGGCCGATGCGGAAGATCACGAACTCGGCTGGCCGAACCGGGGCCACGCCGATCAGGCAGACCAGCCGGCCGTTGTCCAGGTCGTTCTGGGTCATGGTGGACCGGTCACAGCGCACGAAGTAGGCCTTCTCCGGCTTGTCGCCTATCAGGGCGCCCATCTTCCACTCATTGAAGAGAAAATCCTCGACGGTACGGCGCACGTTGGCCCAGAGCTGCTCGCCGTTGTTCTCGAACACGACCCACTGGGTGCCGCGATCGATGGTGTGCTCCAGGTAGGCGAAGTAGCGCCGCAAGTTGACGTACTTCCACTCCGGGTCGTCGCTGATGGTGCGCGCGCCCCATACCCGGAAGCCACGCCCGGGGAAGTAGCGCAGGCAATTGACGCCTTGCGGATTCAGCAGCTCCTGTTGGGCGGTGTTGAGACGGCTTTCGAAGTCGATGGCGGAGCGCACGATCTCGTTGGCTGGGGCCTTGAACACGGCGTGCTCGACGTCGTTGCGGGCATAGATGCCGGCGATGAAGCCGCTGGGGGGGAGGTTGAGCCGGCCATCGCTCAAAGGATCCGCCACCGTCACCCAGGGATAGTACAGTGCAGCATACAGGGAGGAGCGCAGGTTGCGGTAGTTGAGGGCCTCGGTGGGCAGCAGGTTGGGTGGTGTGTCAAGCACGGCGATGCGGTAGCGCATGCGCTCGCAATGGTTGATGAGGTAGTTCTGGGTCGCCAGCACGCGGTCCTCGTTGCCAACGTAGCCCGAGGAATATCCCGGGGCAGCCACGATGGAGATATCCTCGATACCCTCAAAGGCCAGCAGGCCATTCTTGGGCATCTGCAACGGATCGTCGATGTAGTCGCTGTACTGGGTTAAGTCGTCGATACCGCGATAGGCATCTTCATCAGGGTGCTCGCCATCATCCCCGCCCTGCAGCGTGTAGACGGCCCGGCGCCGGTCAAGCGGCGTGCGGTCGTCGCCCAGGGTAGCGATTACGGCATCGCCCAGCAGCTCCCGGGCCAGGGAGAGGGGAAGGTTCTCCGCGTCGGCGTCGAAGCCGTCGGGTACCTCCAGGGCGAAGGGCACGGTCAGGGCCAGGAAACGCGTGGACGGGGCCCTGGCGAAGGTGTCGGTCAGGCTGGCGGTACTGCGCGGATCGAAGCCAAACTCGCCCAGCGTCTGTGCGCTGCCAAAGCCGGTGGCGCTGGAGGAGTCGGGGATTTCTACGTCCACGGTCACACTCAGCGGCCGGATCTGCGCCGTAGCCAGCTGCACATCGTCCAGCAGGATCTCACCGCCGTTGCCGCGCAGGGCCCAGCGTCGCTGCACGGGGTCCCAACGGGCCAGGTGCAGGCCGTCAGCGCCCACCGGTGTGCCGTTGTCGTGCACGAAGACCACATCGTGGTCCCGCACCCTGGTCAGGGCAGGTCCATCCGGGGCAGCGGTGTTCAGGGCATTGGCGCCCACCCGCGCGGTCAGGGTAATGCGCATATTCCCGGCCGCTCCCGGGAAGCGGGCCCGCAGAGCGATCTGCGGCGCGGGCGGTGAGATGGCGGCGGTATCGGTGGAGCCGTAGTGCCGGCTGGGCACGCCGTTGGCATCGACGACAAAGTCGTCGGCGAAGCCAAACACGCGGCTCACGTACAATCGCCGGCCGCCCTCCTCGAAGAAGGCCCGCACAGCGTGGGCCAGGTAGTTGGGCTGGCCGGGATCGGAGCCAAACTGCAGGTCGTCCAGCCCACCGTAGATGCGCTGGAAGTCGAGGAAGCTGGTGATCAGCTCCGGCTCGCCGCTGGTGGGCCCGTAACGCGCCGGGCCCACAAAGCCGGCCGTGCTGGTGCTCACGCCCTCCAGCGATTTGGAACGATACGTGGTTTCCTCCACATACACACCGGGTGCAAGGTACTCGGGCATCAGGTCGCCTCCTTACGAGTGGTCATGGGGCCGCCCAGTGGCGGGCGGTGGAACATCGGCACAACTGTCACGCTGGATCGACCAGCAAACGCGATTGATGGGGAGGATCCAGGCCCTGCGTGCTGATCACCAGGTCCTGTCCGAAATGGAGAGAACGGGTGACGGCCGGCCCGTGGCTGGCGGGCGTGTCGTAGACCTCAGCCCGGTGCTGCTCGAGGACGGATCGAGTCTCGGGCCAGTCCAGGCCCGGCACAGAAATCTGCTGGGCTGGCTGGTAGAACACCTGGATCACCAACGGCCAGGTCAGCTGGTCGACGTCGCCGCTGCCATGGGGTGGCGAGCCTTGCAGCGGTGGCAGCGCGCTGGCGTAAGGCACAAAGAGTGTGAAGATGCCTCTGGCATCAGCCAGGCCCACGTAGGTGGCGGCATCGTCGGTGCTGGCCGTCACCATGGCCCAGGCGGCGGGGCGGGCCTGCACGCGGTCCCACAGCTCGCCGCGGATGACGGCCAGTCCCGGTAACGGGGCACGGGCCGGTGCCGAGAAGAGCGGCACCTCCATCAAGCGCTCCCTGGGCAGGCACAGGCGCAGGGCCTGGGGCAGGAAGCGCTGCTGGCGGTCTTCGACCGCGACCACGAAATTGGGCTCGGTGTCGCCTGGGGGCGAACCCCCGGCCGGGTCGCACCAATCGCTGGCGGGCCGCTCACCCGTCTCGAAGAGGCGAAAGCCGGGGAGCGAGCGAAAGCCGTAGATTCCGGAGAGGGGAGAGCGTATGGCCTGGTGCCCGGGCCCGGTACCGGCCACCGGCCAGGCCCGCACCTCGATGCCATCGGTGACCGGCACCCCGCGCGCCAAGTCCAGGAACCGCAGTCCCAGGGGCGCACGACGCACGATGGTCTCGAGACGGGTCACCTCCATCATGGGGAGTCCTTCACCACGCCGAAGTCCAGCTGGCGGGTCAGCACCGGGGCACCGACCTGCCGGTCCAGGGTCGAGTCGATGTAGACCACCCGCGCCATGTAAGGGACCGAGATCTGGAAATCGCTGGGCAGCACATCCCAGATGCGAAACATCTCCTCGTTGGAGAGCTGGCCGTGGACGATCTGCACCTGTTCGTCGGCCTCGAAGACGCCGGCGACCTGGGAGTTGAGCAGTCCGGCCGGGAGGGTGGGCGTATCCTCCACGGTGCGCATCATCCAGCCCAGGATCTCGTGCTCCAGCGACGCTTCTTTGGCCCAGGGCGTGAGCAGAAAGTGCAGATCGAGGGGCAGCTGGGGACGCCGCTGCCGGCCCTCGGGTTGCCCCGGCACCGGCTTCGGCGGCGGCGTACGGACGGTGGCGTTGGGCACGACGCGGTAGAGATACAGCGACACGCCGGCGTCCATGGGCGAGTCGAAGTTCTTGGTCCGGTAGACCCTGAACTGTAGATTGGTGCCATCGAACAGCTCGGGCCGCCACGATTGCTGGAGCAACCGCACGACGGCCTCGCAGACCGCGCTGATGGCGCGATAGTTGGCCATCCTGTCCTCAATCCATGCCGCAGTAACCTAGCTTCGGGAACGCCGCCGCACCTGCCGGTACCAGCGTCGGTCCTCTTCGACGCCCATGCCGCGCAGGTACACTCGGATAAACGCAATGATTTCGCCCAATTCCTGGAGGTACTTCCGTTTGCCACTCGGCACGTGGGTGATGCTGCCTCGCCAGACGGCCCGGCCCGTCTCTTCGGCAGTTTCCTCGAGCCAGACCCGCACTATGAACGAGTGGCTGGTAGCCTCAGGCTCATCCATTTGGACCGAGTCTTACCTTTCTTGGGGCGATACCAGGTGGAGCTACGCAGCCAACACAGGCCAGAGCGTATCACCGGGCCATCCTGGGGCGCGTCTGGGGGGCGTCTTTTGGAGCGTCTTTCTGGATTGCGAATCGGCCGGCCCCCGTCATGCGATCATGAATGGAGGGGCAGGCACGGCAGAGAGGGGCAGGCGGGCTGCGGCAGCCCCGCCATCCATTCCAGCTAATGCCGACCTGGTCGAGCCTGGCGCTGGTGAGGGTTCTGGTGGGGTTAAGTGGGGGTGGCGCAACGCGGGGTCAAGGGCGAGGCGCGGTGAAGGAACGACTGGGCGGGCACACCGTCCGGGAACGGGGCGGAGGCCCGCGCCCTACGCGGGATGGGGGTTTTGGCGCAGTCGAAGGAAGGGGGGGAGGTACGGGGCATAGGAGAGATCACGCGGGTGCCAGGACTGGGCGGGCACGGAGGCCCGCGCCCTACGCGGGGTCATCGCCTACGCGGGGTCATCGCCTACGCGGGGTCATAGCCTACGCGGGGTCACAGCCTGGCCGAGGGAGGGGCGGGCGCATCATCCCGGAACGGGCACGGAAGCACGCGCCCTATGAGGGGATGGCATGGCTGGCCAAGGGAAGGCATGAGGTGGAACGGATGCCTGCCAACCATGGCCTTGCGGCAGGGGTGCCTGGAGCCCGGCTAGCGGCCGAAGATCATCTGCTCCACGGCCTGGATGTCGCTCTGGACCTGGACCTGGAGGGTCGCCAGCTGGGCGTGCATTTGCTTCAGGCGGACCAGCACGTCGGCGAGGACGGGGGATTCCGGTGCGGGGGCAGGCTGGGCCTGGTCGGGGCGAGCAGGCGGGCTCTCGGCGGGGCGATCGGCGCGAATCTGCTGGACCAGGTCCAACGTGCGGGCCGATGGCTTGACGTCCAGCTCCTCGGCCAGGGCGGCGACACAGCGGTCATATTGGCGCAGCGCTGCGGTGCGATCCCCCAGCAGCCAGTGCAGCCGCATCAGGCGGCGGTGGGTGCGCTCGCGCGCACGATCACAGCGCAGGACCCGCTCGCCGTAGGCCAGACCCCCTTCATAGTCGCAGGCGGCCTCGCAGTAGTCCAGCATCTTATCCAGCATCACCAGGTACTGCCCCTGGTAGCGCTCGCGCTCGAACAGGCACCATTCCTGGTACCACCCTTCCAGCAGATCGCCCCGGTACAGCTGGATCGCCATCTGGAGGGCCTGCACCATGTCCGGGGTCAGATCCCGGCCCGGCCGGCCCTTGCACAGCAGGTAGCTCTGCTCAAACAGGGCGGCATCCACCCAAAAGGAGCTGTCACGGCTCATGGTGACCCAGTCATCCTCGACCACCAACTTGCGCTCCACGGCCTGCTCACCGGCACTCTCCAGGCCGGCCTGGAGCTGCCACAGGGCCTGCCTCAGATACTTGCGGGCCTGGGGGGTGGGCTTGTCGCACCACAGCAGGCTGGCCAGGTGCTCCCGGGAGTGGGCACGGCCGCGATGCAGGAGCATGTAACAGAACAGCTCTTGGACCTTACGTGCCTCCAGGCTGGGGATGGGATCGTCGTCGACACGGACCTGAAATCTGCCAAATAGAAATACACGCCAGTCCTTTACGATAGACATCACAGCTCCTTACCCCCAACCGTTTGTTCGATGGTGCAGGCAAAGACCGCCATAAACGGCCTATGAAGTTGAACGCAAGTTGGCAGATTTTTTTACATTGGGGGAGTCCCTGGATCACCGAGGCGCGAAGATTAGGCGAATGCACGAAGCACGGAGCACGAAATCCGGAGCCGCGAAGCACGAAGGCGTGGGTTGGGTTGCCCGGAACACGGACGGACACGGGCGTGGGCACCGGAAGGCTTGGGGAGGGGCTTTTGAGAAGTCCGGGCTCCCTCCTCCCTCGATCGGCGATTGGCAACTCCCCGGGAATATGCTATGCTACTTCAAGTGCTGCCAGCAGATTGAGGTCGCCGGCGGCCCGGAACATCTCCTGCACGGCGAGGCCGGTGGCTGCGGCCAGCTGGAGCACCTCGTCCTCATCCACCAGGTGGCAGTAGCGCAGGCCGTAGCCGCCCCGGCGCCAGTCCAGGAGGTAGTCGCCTTCCTCGACCTGGTCCGGGGTGAGCCCGACGGCCTCCCAGGGCACGATCTTGCGGCGCAGCCGGGCGCTGTTCATGAACTGCCAGGTGGAGATGGCCAGCAGGCCGCCAGGCTCGAGCAGCGCGGCCAGGCTGGCCATGACCTGCTGGCGCAGCCGCCAGCCGGGCAGATGGTGGAGCACGGCCAGCAGGGCCACAGCCGTGTACGCCGGCTGAGGCAGATACTGCTGCCAGCCCGGCAGCGCGAGGTCGGCCAGCACGAAGCTAGCTCGCACGTGCTGCAAGCTGCTGGCATGAGAGCGAGCCTCGACCAGCAGCTCGGCCGTGGCATCGACGCCGACGTAGACGAACGGCCGCCCAGTACGGTCCAGCTGGTGGGCCAGGCGACCGTTGCCGCAGCCGGCGTCCAGCAGGCTTCCCTGCGCCGGCAGCCAGTTCAGGAGCCGTTGCCACCCGGGCTGGCTGAGGTGTTGCGGGTCGCGCGTGTCCGAGAAAGGCCGGGCGAAGCGGCGATAGAACTCCTGGTTGAGGTGCAGCAGCTGCTGCCCCACGTCAGGACTCATGGTGTTGGGAGGCTCTGCCATGACCGTTTGTCAACGCTCTCGAGAAAGGCTATGAGCAAGCATAGGAGACGCCGGCCGGCGAGCCCGGCGCTGGACCTGGCCGAGCACGGCCCGGCCCTGCAGGCGATCATCGCCGAGGTGGCCGCGGCGCCGGCGTTTGACGCCCGGGTGCTGCGCCAGATCTTGCGCCGCCACCCGCGCGATGGGAAGGGCTTCTACGGCAAGGCCCAGCTGGTGGCGGGCTACCGCAGCCTGGTGGAGGCCGGCCTCGTGCCCTTCGAGCGCCAGACGCTCTACCGGCTGCAGATGAAGCCGGTGCGCACGCGATCGGGCGTGGCCCCGGTGGCGGTGCTGACCAGGCCGGCCGGTTGCCCCAGCGCGTGCATCTTCTGTCCCAATGACCCGGCCATGCCCAAGAGCTACCTGGCCGAGGAGCCGGGCGCGCAGCGGGCCCTGCAGAACGACTTCGATCCGTACCGGCAGACCGCCAGCCGGCTGCAGGCGTTTCACGTGGCCGGGCACGCCGTGCAGAAGGTCGAGCTGCTGATCCTGGGCGGTACCTGGTCCGCCTATCCGGCCAGCTACGCCGAATGGTTCGTGCAGCGCTGCCTTGATGCCCTCAATGGAGCCGCCTCGGCCAGCCTGGCCGAGGCCCAGGCGGCCAATGAGGTAGCGACTTCCCGCTGCGTGGGGCTGACCGTAGAGACCCGGCCGGACTGGATCACACCGGAGGAGGTCTTGCGCCTGCGACGGCTGGGGGTCACCCGCGTGCAGCTGGGGGCGCAGAGCCTGGACGACCGCATCCTGGCCCTCAACCGCCGCGGGCACGACGTGGCGGCCACCCGGCGGGCCTGCCGCCGGCTGCGCGCGGCCGGCTTCAAGATCCATCTGCACTGGATGCCCAACCTGCTGGGCGCGACGCCGGAGAGCGACCGGGAAGACTTCGCCCGCCTGTGGTCCGACCCGGACCTGCGGCCGGACGAGCTGAAGATCTACCCGTGCTCGCTGTTGGCCGGCACGGACCTCTACCAGGTCTGGGTCGAGGGAGACTACACGCCCTATGAAGCGACTACCCTGGTGGAGCTGTTGGCTGACCTCAAGGCCGAGGTACCGGTTTACTGCCGGCTGAGCCGCGTCGTGCGGGATATCCCGGCCACCTATATCGTGGCCGGCAACCGGCTCAGCAACCTGCGAGAGGCGGCGCAACGGCACCTGGCTGCCACCGGCCGCCAGTGCCGGTGCATGCGGTGCCGTGAGGTGGGAGACCGGGCTGTCGATCACCAGGCCCTGCGCCTTACCAGCACCAGCTACGCCGCCGGAGCCGGCACTGAGCAGTTCCTGGCGATGGAGACGCCAGCCGGCCGGCTGGCCGGGTTCCTGCGCCTCTACCTGCCGGCTGCCTCTACCGCAGCGGAGAGCCCGGAAGAGCTTGCCGGCAGTGCCCTCATCCGCGAGGTCCACGTCTATGGCCCTGCCTTGCAGCTGGGAGCCGATAGCCACGGGGAGGCCCAGCACCTGGGTGCCGGCCGCCAGTTGATCGATACAGCCCAGGCGATCGCGCGACAGGCCGGATTCAAGCGCATCGCCGTGATTGCCGCCGTCGGCACCCGCCCATACTACCGCCGGTTGGGCTTCACGCTGGAAGACCTATATATGCATCGGGAACTCAGGTAGGGGCCGGGGGAACCAGGGGCCCACAGCGCCGGCCTACAGAGCTAGTCGGCGACCACCTCGACCAGGTCTGCCGTAACCGTGGCGTCGTAGTTGGAATAACCGTTGATCCACACAAACGCCCCCACGCTGGGCACACCCTTGATCCCGGTGTCCCCGGTGACGATCACCCGATAGCCGGCCACCTGCCATGTGCCCAACAGCCCTCCGGCAGGTAGCTGTTCGACCACCCCCTGCACGACTCGCTTGGGTGGATTGGCCAGCACCCGGATGCTCTGCGCAGCGTAGACGCCGCCGGACTGGGGCGCGGCGACGATCTCCAGCCAGGCCTGTGGCCGGGCTTCAGTGGCACTCTCGTCCACAAAGGTATTAGGCCCGACCAGCAACTGCGCCGGCCGCGGCTGGGGATCATCCACCAACGTCACGCGCCAGGTGGTCACCTCGCCCGCCCCATCTATCCCCTCCAGCCAGCCCACCAGCTCCTCGGGGCCATTCGACGGGACGACCCGGATGGTGAAGGCATCCACCTGGCCCGGCCCGGTCTCCAGGCCCTGGACCTGCGCCAGGCGACCGGCTGCGGGATCGCCCTCGATCAGGGCACCCTGCACCTGGACGGTGATCTCCGGCCCCTGCGGACTGCGCATGCGCCAACTGCTTGCGCCTATGGCAAGGATCTCACCCTGAAACCCGACCTCCCGGCCTTCCGTCAGCCTTTGGATCTCCTCGGCCGCAATCCCTTCGGAGGCCCAGGTGCCACGGGCCATCACGAGATCGCCCTCTTGAAGCCCCGACGGGATCACCCCCGGGGAAACCACAAACACCTGGGTGTTGCCGACCCGCAGCTGGTCCGCGGCGCCGTCGATCAAGGTCACCCGATCTACCAGCTCCACGGGCGGCCCCTGGTCGCCCTTGGGCTTGAGCAACTCCATCGCCTTGGCCTCGCGCTGCGAGATCGACCGGACATTGGGGGGCAGCTTGCGCATCTCAACGCGGGCCCAGACACCGGGTTCAGCTCGGATCCCGTTGGCTTCGATCTGCGTCTCGGAAACGACCGCAAAGGCATAAGGGCCCAGGGCCCACAGGCCCGGCCGCTGGTCGTCGGTTAACGTCAACCGTCCCTCGACCGTGATCGAACGCGGGTTAGGCTGGAGCTCGATGGTCTTGGCGTGCACGCCATCCGGGAGGCTCAGGAGTTCGACTCTGGCCCAGAGGCCAGGCCGGATCGTGGCTCCATTGGTGATGATCTCGGTCTCCAGTCCGACCTCGAACGTGATGATGTCGCCCGAGATGAACTTGGGATCCAGGGCCCAGGTGCCAGGGCCGCCATCGCTCGCTGACACGATGGTGCCCTCGATCCACTTGGCTGGAACATCGGAGTCGAGCACCGCACTCTGCTGGAGAGGTCCCCTGGTCAATCCTGCATCATCGGACAACAGCCGCAGCCCAACAGTCAGGCCCCCCAGAAGGGCCAGGACAAAAGCTCCGGCTACGATGATGGTCCTGAGTCTCATCCGGAAACACCCCACGGAACGTACCACGACCAGCAGTCCGCCGGGCCGTTGGCGACCCGGCCAGCACGCTGCGGATTTGCCCAGATTATAGCATAGCTCCGCCAGCCAATCAACCCATAAGGCAGTCGGCCCCATAGGCAAGGCAGCCTGGCGCCTAACTCAAAAAGCCCTAGCTCCGGCTAGGGCTTAGCGTCACAGTTATGTCAAGTCTAGGGGCGCTGGTCGCAATCAGCCTCGTCCGTGCTGGTAGCGCAGTGTGCGGCTAATGATGTCATCCTGGTCGCCACGGAAATCCCTACGGCTCTTGCCGCCCTTACGGCGCCGGCGGTCGCGGTCCGAGCCGGGATCATCGTCAAAGGCCTGGCGAAACGCCAACTCCATCATGGTGGGCACATCCTCGTCGTCCAGCTCCACGCCCACCGCGACGGCCTCCAGCTCGAACTCTACGCCCGGATCCGCAGATGGGCGCAGCCCCTTCAGGCTGAGGTCGATACGGCCGCGACGGCTGTCCAGGCCAATGATGCGGGCCTCGATCTCATCGCCCACCTTCACCACATCCTCAGGCTTGGCGACGTAGCCATCAGCCATCTCCTTGACGTGGAGCATGGCATCGCGGTCCAGGCCGATGTCGACAAAGGCACCGTAGTTGGTCAGGCGCTGGACCGTGCCGGTAACCAGGTCACCCTCGCTGAGATCGCGGATGGTCTTGGTGTCGGGTGAGACCATGGTCAGGCTGATGCGATTCTTCTCCCGGTCCAGCTGCTTGATCCAGACCGTGATCTCGTCGCCTTCCTTGACCACATCCGTAACCTTCTGCACGCGGCCTGTGGACATCTCGGAGATGTGCAGCAGGCCATCGCGGCCGACTCCGATATCGACAAAGGCGCCGAACTCAGAGGTGCGCTTAACCCTGCCGGAGACCTCCATGCCTACGCTGAGGACCTTGACGATCTTCTGACGCGGGATGGACTTGACCTTCTTTTTGCCCTTTTGCGGCTTTTGGCCGGCGGCGGGCAGTTCGCCGGCGTTGGCGGCCGCGTCTGAAGGCGCTGATTCGGCCGGCACAGCCTGCGGCTCGTCGTGGGCCGCTGGGGACTGGTCGGCTGCGCTCAGGTCGATCTCCTCCACCTGAACCTCAGAAACTAGCGCCGGGATGCTTTCTGCTGTTGTCACGTACCCTTCCTCCTACTGGGAGCGAGGCCTGCCCAATAAGTATGCCGCATGGCAACACACTGCCTGGTGCGGCATAGATGAAATAACACCTTGAGCAAATCCTCAATAAATGCCGACGTCATTATATGCAGGTTGGCCCCAACTGTCAAAGCTGCTGATTCGCTGCTTGGTGGCTCCTGAGGGTGGCCCTGATTATGTATGGAAACGTCCGAAACCATATTGGCGTGGGTCAAAAAAGTGGGTTGACACACCTTTCTTTCCGTGTTATACTGGGTTGATAGTGATTTAGGGCACGGAGATCCTCGGTGCGCGCAAAACCAGTTTCGGTGGAGCACAACCACGCGGGAGCCGGCCCGGCAGCAAGGGGGAAGGAGCCGGACAGGGTAAGGCAAGGAGCGTGACAAAGACGTGACATGGTTGGTCCAGTGATGTCTGCTTTGATCATGCTATTCTGGCCTGCCTGGCGCCAGGAAGAGACGTCAATTCAGGTTGGTAGGACGTACCATCGAGTATGACCGAAGAGCTTGGTACCGAGAACATCGAACAACCCGACACGCTGGCAGAGTTGCTGGCACGAGCCTCTCGTCAGGGCTATATCACCTATGATGAGATCCTGGAAACCCTGCCGGAGATCGAGGAACGCCTGGACGTTCTGGAGGATCTCTTCGCGCGGCTACGGGATATGGATATCCCCGTGCAGGACCAGGTAGAAGACGAGGAGGACGAAATCGAACTGCCGCCCAGCCGTGTCATCTCGGCAAAAGATGAGGACGACCTGGCGCTGGCACGCGATGCGGTCGATCTTTACTTCCGCCAGATGGGCGCGCATCCGTTGCTGACGGCGGAGGAGGAGAAGATCCTGGCCAGCCGCGTCGTCGCTGGTAAGCGCGCCAGCCGTCGCATGGCCCGGGCCACAGGCACGGTCCCGGAAGAGGAGAGCGATCTGCGCGCGGCCATTGAGCTAGGGCAGCAGGCGAGACGGCGCATGATCGAATCCAACAGCCGGCTGGTGATCAGCGTGGCGAAGCGTTACATAGGGCACGGGGTGCCCTTCCTGGACCTGATCCAGGAGGGCAACCTGGGCCTGATGCGCGCGGTGGACAAATTCGACCCCGAGCGCGGCTACAAGTTCAGCACCTACGCCACCTGGTGGATCCGGCAGGCGGTGAGCCGGGCAGTTTCCGACCAGGGCCGCACTATCCGGCTTCCGGTCCACATGAGCGAGAAGCTGCTCAAGCTGCGCCGCACCAGCCAGGAGATGGAGCAAACCTTGGGCCGTGAGCCCACGCCTGAGGAGTTGGCCGAGGCCCTGGAGCTGCCCGCTGAGCGCGTCCATCGCTATCTGCGCACAGCCGTGCGCCCGCTGTCGCTGGAACAGCCAGTAGGCGAGGAGGAGGAGAGCACCCTCGGCCAGTTCATCGAGGACGACGATAGCCCCGAGCCGTCTGAGCGCGCCGAACAATCGCTGCTGCGCGAGAAGCTCGACGACCTGCTGGATACGCTGCAGCCGCGAGAGGAGCGCATCTTGCGGCTCCGCTATGGCCTGCTGGACGGGCATACCTATACCTTGCAAGAGGTCGGTGAGATGTTTGGGCTAACCCGTGAGCGCATCCGCCAGATCGAACAGGAAGCCCTGGCACGGCTACGCCATCCCAGTCGCAGCCGCCAGCTGCGGGACTATCTGTGAGCAACCCTTCCATGGCTCGCAACAGGCGTAGCAACCGGAAAGCTGAGACCGACACGCGCAAGCCGCCGGCACGCTTTGTCCGTCGGCGACGGTCTTCCCGTAGAGGCCACGAGGCCGGAGAAGAGCCACAGCTGGACGCCAACGGGCCGGTAGAGACCAATCCCGCTGGCGCCAAGGGCACAGCGCGCGGCTCCCAGCGGGCCTGGAGCAAGGCTCCACGCCCCGCCGAACCCCCGCCGAAGAACCCGGCTGTGTTTAGCTACACGCATACGATCAGGAAGACGTCCTAATGACGTTCACAGGCCGGTTGGTTCGAACCAACCGGCCTGTGCTTTTGCACGGTCTGTAGGGGCATCGCGTAGCGTGGCGGAGCGCATTCGTTCCAACAATCATCCCGCCATGACCACACCAATCGGCGGGTGGCGAGGCACGGGGCATAGGACAAGTCACAGGAGTGGTACGACTGGGCGGGCACGGAGGTCCGCGCCCTACGAGGGGATTGGTGTCGCGCATCAGCGGTGCGGTCAGGATGGCGGACCCACCTGACGATCGATGCCGTCCAGATGGGATTAGTTGGAACGGATGGTGGCGGAGCGGTACCCCACCACCCTGGATACCGCTCTCAATAGAAGCTCACCACGGGCCAAGCGCGCTCCTGGGCCAGCTTCAGCAGGGCGCTATCCGGGTTGACGGCCACGGGATGTCCAACCCGCTCCAACAGGGACAGGTCGTCGATGCTGTCGGTGTAAAAGTAGCTGGCGGACAGGTCCAGGCCATGGCGGTCGGCGTAGGCCTGGGCGTAGGCCAGCTTGCCCTCCTGATAGCACATGGGCTCGACCAGCCTGCCCGTAAATCGGCCGCCTTCGACCTCAAACCGCGTCGCCAGAACATCCTCGGACGAGATCTCAAGGTGCTGTGCCAGGGGGTCAGCCGTATAGACGGGAGATCCCGTGATCACGGCCAGGCGATGGCCGCGGGCACGATGGTCGGCGACTCTATGCCTGCCTACTTCTGAGACGTAGTGGATCAGTTGCTCCTGAAACCATCTGCGGGCAAAGGCCACTTGCTCGGCTTCCGGGGAGCCCGCCATACTCTGCACCATCTGGCGCGTGATGGTCGGGATATCCGCCAGGCCCAGCTTGAGGCGAACCCGGGCCCACATCAGCCACATCACCTCCCTGCGCTGCAGGAGCTGGCGCCGGCGCATGTAGCGCACCATGAGCAGCGTGGAGCTTTCGGTCAACAGCGTGCGATCCATGTCAAAGAATGCGCCGATCTTCACAATCCTGCCTCCAGTTGACTTTCACCGCGGGCTGTGGGATAATTTCGACAGGTCTCCGAATCATGCATCAATTCGAATCCTATCCCCTGACAGAGCTGCCCGAATACCGCATCTCGGCCATGGAACAGGCCGGCACACCCCTGGTCCTGGCCAGCCTGGCTGCCGCCGTAAGCTTCGGACACGGGATATACCGGCGCCAGCGGCTATCCCTGGCCCTGGCGGCCATATTTGCCAGCTTGGCTGGCGCCCTACTGTGGATCTATCGCAATCCTGACCGCCAGCCGCCCCAGGAACAGGGCCTGGTCCTGGCGCCGTGCGATGGCCGTGTCATTTCGGTTACGAACATGGCCGAGCGACGTTATGTCAATAATGCGGTCTACTGCGTGCAGATTGCCGTTGGCGCCACCGATGTCCAGGTCAACCGGGCACCCATGGGCGGTACCATCGGCTTCCGGCGCTACGAGGCAGCACGTCTGGCCACCGGCAGCACCCAGACCGATAGCAACTGGCTGGGCGTCGAGGATCCGGGCCAAACCCGGGTGATGCTGCGGCAGATCGCCAGCCCGGGTTGGCAGGCTGTGCCCTGGCAGTTGGCCCGCCGCATCATCTGCTGGCCGGACCTGGGCGATACGGTCAGGCCGGGCCAGGTCATCGGCCATCTTCCCTTGGGCGGCCAGGTCGAGCTGTATCTCCCGGCCACGTTCCGGGTGAAAGTGAGAGCCGGCCAGGCCATCCGGGCCGCTGAAACCGTGATCGCCCAGCTATGATCTGCCGCCGATGGTAGCACGGCCGGGGGCTGTTGTCGAATCCAGCACCAAAAAGAGGCGTCCACCAGATCCTTCCTAGACCTGGAGGACGCCTCTTTTTCGACGCTATTGGGTAAGAAGCTAGCCCTCAGCCTGTGGACCACTCCACGGGCTGGAAGCCATCAGGCCTGCCCACTCAATCCTCAGGTGGCAAGTCCACGTCGCGGGCTGGTGGCGCAGCAGGCGGCCTGGAGACCGGCGGGACCGGCTCCGGCAAAGCTATTGCGTCCGCAACGGTTGCCGGTGCGTGGCCTGGGGCCGCCGCCAGGTAGGGCTGGGTACCGAGGCGGGTCATGACAATTGCCCCTGTACCTACGCTGACGACCACCACCCCAAAGATGAAGCTCAGGCACGGAATGAGGCCCACCAGGAAATAGGTTAGGGCCAGCAGCGCCGTGCCTACCCCGGCCTCAACCACTGTGGTTGGTTGCCGCACGTTCAGCGCCTCCAGGAGCTTGCGCCCCACGATCCAGCCTGAGGCGATCCAGGCCAGGACAGACACCACCAACAGGGCCAGGCCGATCAGTAGGGCAAATGGAATCAGGCAGATGGTAATGGCCATGACCACCATCGATCCCAGGCCAAGCACCCAGGTGAGCAGTCCCACGGCGAAAGCCAGGAATGGCTGCTCCAGCTCAGTGCTACCGATGCGCTCAATCCCCTTGGGCCAGATGACTGCCACCACCACCGCCAGCGCGCCCATGGCAATGGTCAGGGCCAGGGAGCGTATGAGGCGCAAGAATAGGCGCAGCATCCAGTCGAGCGGTGATGGCCGGTAGTCAAGCTCTGGCGCAACCGGCACCGCACCGAGATCAGGCACTAGTGGGATGACGCGGTCTAGGCCTGGGAACACAAATTCCTCTCCCTGCCGGACGTCACCCGTCACCTGCGCACCGGGCTGCTGATTGACGCTACCGCCGAAGCTGACCACGTCCCCGTCCACCACGGCGGTGTTCTGCAGCTGTAGGCTGCCGCCGAAGACCGCGACGTCGCCCTCGATCCGGCCCGAGACCCGCAGGCTGCCGCCTGCCAGCAGCACATCACCTTCGACGGTCGAGCCCTCCCGCAAGACGACATCTCCACCGGCGATGGCCATTCCCCCCTCCAGGCGTTCGCCAGTCTCCAGCGTATAGCTTCCACCCAGGATCAGCTTTCCGGGTTGCTCACCCTGGGCCAGCACCGGTAGCGCCAGGACAAGCATGAGGAAGGTGGCCAGCAAGGCCCCAAAGAACAAGCGCTTTCGCATGGATGTTACCTCCGTGCCATGCCGGAGCCGGCATGGCGTCCTATACCTGCTCACGACCGAAATCGGTGGCGGCTCCATTCATTCCCACTGCTCTGGCGGGTCCCGGCGACACCAGGGTGATCCATAGCCATGCCGTGACCAGCAGCGCCAGGGAGAAGAGAACCAGGACAGGCACCGAGGAGACCCCTCCCAGCATGCTGTCCCGCAGCGCAGTCAGGTTGGCCACGACAACTGCAACGAACTGGCCTACATACCCCAGGAGTTCCAACGCCTGCACCTGCGCGCCAGGATTCGCAGCCAGCCAGACGGAACCTGCAAGCGCTGCGCCCAAGACCAGGAGCGACCAGATCAACACCGTGCCACCCACCAGCACCAGGCCACCCAACAGGCGCTCGCGGCGCTTGTCATAGGCGCTAATCCGTTGGTCGACACGCGCCACAAGACCCGGCGCGGGTCCCAGCAGAGGCTCCATCTGAAGCATGTCGCCCAGCTGCTGCCACTTCAGCCATCGGTCATGACAATTCTGGCAGTGCTGAAGATGGCCATGGAAAGCCTGGCGCTCGGCCTCGTCCAGGAACCCATCCAGGGCCAGGGACATCATCACAGTACTAACGTGGGCAGACCAATCAACGTTATGGATGTCTTGGTAGCTTGTTTCACCCATATGCCTATCCTCTGGCCGGGCTGGCCGGGCTGCCCCCAACCGTTGCCAAGGCCGGCCGTGTGGTGGCAGACCCGGCGCCCTGGCTGCGCTCACGATCGGCCATCTGATTGTTGTAGTGCTCGGCCAACTGCAGCCGGGCGCGGTGCAGGCGGCTCTTCAGGGCCGACTCGGTGATGTTCAGGATGTCGGCGATTTCCTTGTAAGACAGGTCATACCAGTAGCGCAAAACCAGTGGTGTGCGATAGTCCGGTTCCAGGTGATCGAGCAAGGCCTGAATCTCCCGGGACTGCTCCGCCTGCAGGGCCGCATCCTCCGGCCGGTGGTCGTCGCCGGTGAGCGCTTCTACGAGGGGATTGTCCTCCACCGGAACCCAGGTGAAGCGGCGCCGACGCAGGCGGTCGATGCAATAATGGGAGGCAATGGAGAGAATCCAGTTGCTGAACTTCATCTCCGGCTGATAGGTGCTGAGCCGCGCATAGGCCCGCAGAAAGGTCTCCTGGGCCGCATCCTCCGCCTCAGTGGGATTGCCCAGCATGCGATAGGCCAGGTTATAGACCGGCACCTGGTAAGCCTGAACCAGGCGACCGAAGGCGTTTCGGTCGCCGCGGCGTGCGGCAGCGATCCAACTCAGTTCGTCCTGATCGGCCACGGGATGCTCCGGCTAACTTTGGGCGACGGCAACCTTTGTTGCCTCGCTCATTTTACCATACGGTTCAACACCTCAAAAGGTTTCGCCGTCGGGAGGCCAGAAGTCCCCGGTGGTTGGGCTTTGACTTTTTGGGGTGACGGAGTATGCTGCAGGAAAGACGTCGCCCAAAGAAGGAGCCCTGTGCACTCGCATTTCTACGTCGCCATCGAAGGCCCGATAGGCGTGGGCAAGACCACCCTGGCCCGCATCCTGTGCGAGGATCTAGGGGGCCAGCCCGTGCTGGAGGTCTTCGAGGAGAACCCGTTTCTCTCCGATTTCTACGCCGACCGGGCACGCTACGCCTTTCAGACTCAGATCTTCTTTCTGCTCAGCCGGTATCGCCAGCAGGGTGAGGTAGTGGCGCGGGCGCTGGAGCGGGATTCGTTGGCCAGCGACTATCTCTTCGCCAAGGACCGCCTGTTTGCGCGCCTGAACCTCAGTGGCAACGAGTTGGACGTCTACGAACGGCTCTACACTGCGCTCAGCGAGCGCGTCCCCGTGCCCCATCTGGTGATCTACTTGCGTGCACCCACAGAGGTGCTGATGCACCGCATCGCCATGCGCGACCGCTCATTTGAGCGGTCCATGTCGCGCGACTACATTGACGATCTGCGGGTGGCCTACGAGCAGTTTTTTGCGGACTACGACGAGGCCCCCTTGCTCAGTGTAGACACGACCAGCCTGGATATCATAGCGCGGCCTGAAGACCGCCAACACATGATTGGCCTGGTGCGGGCAGGGCTCGAGCAGGGACCCTACCAGCGGCCGCTGCCCGAGCTCGCCCCCACCCTGGGCGCCGATAATGTCCACATCCTGCGCCAGGACCACCGCCGGCTGGGCGATTTCCAGCGCTGGCACCGCCTGGTGGAGCAAGACCAGGAGTTGATCCCCGACCTGTACCTGGACTACATGGGGCTAATGGGCGAGGTGGGCGCGCTGGGCCAGGCCCTCAAGTCCCTCTGGCTGGCCCAACACCGGCGCTTGAACGCAGGCCCTGGCGACAAGCTCGCCGGGGAGTCCGTAGGCCGCAACCACTTGCTGGTCGAGGACCAGGCTCGACTGCGGCGGGAGCTGGCCAGCGTACTGGCGGGGCTATTGAAGATCGCCAACGACGCCGGCATTGACCTCGAGGATGCCTACGTGGACCAGGTGCTCCACGCCCAGCAGGTCTCGTGAAAGGCCCGCAAGATCCGCAATGGCAGGTCGAAACCAGCTATGAGCAAGCGCTTTGTAGCCATCGCCGGCAATGTCGGCGTAGGCAAGTCCACACTAACCGAGCTCCTGAGTCGCCAACTTGACTGGCTGCCCTTTCCCGAGGCGGTCAACGATAACCCCTACCTGGCCGATTTCTACGCCGACATGCGACGTTGGAGCTTTCATTCGCAGGTTTTTTTCCTGAGCCGGCGGCTCCGCCACCACCGCCAACTCCTGGATCACCCCAGCTCGGTGATCCAGGATCGCAGTGTGTACGAAGATGCTGAGATCTTCGCCCACAACCTGTATCGGCAGGGCCACATGGACGATCGGGACTATCGCAGCTATCGTGAGCTCTATGAGGTGCTGACCACATTTCTGCCCCCACCCGACCTGGTGGTTTACCTGCGAGCATCGGTCGACACCCTGCTGGATCGCATTCGCCGCCGCGGGCGGGACTATGAGCGCGACATCTCCCGCGCCTATCTTGCGCAGTTGAATGAGCTGTACGAGACCTGGATCGAGCGCTTCGACTTATGCCCGGTGTTGACCGTGCCGGCGGACAACCTGGACTTCGTGCAGAACCCGGCGCATCTGGACCTGATCGTCACCAAGATTGGGGAGAAGCTCAGCGGGAAAGAGCTGGTCGTCTTCGACTAGCTGCCCATGGGGCAGAACTTCTCCTCCTGGTTCGTCTGTTCAATGGGCTTGCGCTCCCAGATATGGTCCAGGGCATCGCCAATGCCCACCAGGTCAGGAAGCTCCACCATACCCCCTTGGGGGGTCACCCAGTCGTTGGTCAAGGGAGGCCGGGGCACGAAGCCGTAGAGGTGCCGGCGATCGAAGTTGGCACCAAGCCTGGCCAGGTTGGCCACGTCCTTGACATCCAGGTCGGTGTCCACGGCGTCCCGCAGGGCCAGCCATAGGGCCGGGATGCGCGGAATCAGGCCTGCATCCATGGCCTCCTTGCGCATGGCCATCAGTACCTGTTGCTGGCGCCGGGCCCGGTCGAAGTCGCTGGTGGTCTTGCGGGACCGGGCATAGTACAGCGCCTGTTCGCCGGTCATGCGATAGGTGCCCTTCTCCAGGGTGCCCACACCGAAGAAGCGCTGGAAATTGTCGTCATAGAGCGGGCAGTCCACGGTGATGTCCACCCCTCCCAGGGCGTCTACGACGTCCTTAAACCCGCTGAAGTCAATCCGCACGTAGTTGTGGATGGGGATGTCGAAGTTCTTCTCGACGGTACTGGCCAGAAGGTCGATTCCACTGCCGGGCTGGCTTTCCTCACCCAGGGCATAGGCCATATTGATGCGGCTATAGCCGTAGCCGGGGATGGCCAGATAGGTATCCCGGGGAAAGCTGATCAGGGCGGCCCGCTGATTGGGCGCATCCAGGGCCAGCACCATGATGGTATCGGTGCGGCCCACGGCATCGAGATCTTTCTGGTCAGTGCCGATCAGCAGGATGTTTTGGGTCTGATGCAACGGCCGCGCGGCCGGCGTTGCCGTTACCGCTAGTGCCGCCGCCGGCTCCGTACTGGCGGGGTCCAACAAGTTGGAACTGATGGATGATGTGATGGCTTCCGTGATGGTGCCGGCCGTGGAACCTTCCAGGGGTGGCGCCATCGCCAACCGCTGGCCGCCGCCGGTGATGGCCGAAGCGTCCACCGCCGGTATGGGAGCTGCGGCCAGAGGCAGCGCCAGGGAGGCCACGGGCGCGGCAGCCACCGGCTGAATCGGCTCACGGGTGACCCATACCTCTGGCCCGAGCGCGACATTGGTGCAAGACGTCAGGATCGCCAGCAGCAGGCCAGCAACTAGCACCGCCGCCAACCGGCGGACAGGGGACATATGGACTCCTGGATGCAGATGGCTATGGAGCACAGGGCACGCTACCTCCCCCAGTGTCGTACCACTCCGGATGCAGAAAGCGGGCCAGCGCAAAGGCCAGGCCAATACTGAAGGCCTCGTCGCGGCGCACCAGCTCGTTGGTCAGAATTCCTACGGCACCGGGACCGCGCCGGGTATCCACCAGGCCGGCCAGGCGATCCATGGCCGGGCCGAGTTCCTCGCCCCGGCTGATGGCATCGGCCAACGCCGGCGGGATCAGAATCCGCCCCCCCGAACCCAGGCCCCGAACTCCTTGCCGGTCCACCACGGCCACCCAGCCCGATAACACCCAACCCCAAGGCGTGCAGTGGGCACCGCCCTCCAGGCCCACGCCCAGATCGGCGTCCACGGCCGCGCGGGCCAGGCGCGCCCGGGTCAACGCACCTTGCACCATGTCCTCATCGCTCATGGGCATGGCCGGCACGCCGGAGTCCACGGCCACGGCCGTAATCAGTACATCCGGGTAAACCTGTCGCAGCACAGACTCTGCGGCCGCCAATTTGACCGGGTTGGTGGAGCCCACGGCCACCTGGCCAACCGGCCCCTGGTTGTCCTGGGCGCGAGTCATGCCGG
>JAULUH010000537.1:0-4249 GCA_032111745.1 Anaerolineae bacterium
AGCGTTTGGACCACGAACACGCGAAGGTCCACGAAGGCACGAAGCACGAAGGACACGAAGGGGGGAGGCGTGGAACACGGCTTGTCCTTGGGGCGATTAGACCTCGCCGGCCAGCAGGAAGAGGGTGACGTCGTAGTCCGCGGTGGGCGTGGTGCCGCCGGTGAATTTGACGTCGACGGTGACGACGGAGCCGGCGGCGATGGCCACCGGCGCGTTGGTGCCGCCGAAGTGGGTGGTGAGCCAGTAGCCGGCGCCGGCCGCGGTCAGGGTGACGGCGTCGGCCACGATTTCCGTGCCGTCGTCGTTGACGTCGACCTTGATGTTGGTGGGGGTGCCGGTGAGGGCCTCGACGCCGAGGCTGACGCCGACCAGGGTGGCCCCGCGCGGCAGTTTGACGGAGTGGACGCCGTTGGCCGCAGCCTGGGCTTGGGCGGAGAAGACGATAGTGTACATGGATGGTCCTTTCATGGATAGAGGTCGCTAGTGCCATGAGGGCGGGGAGACCCCGCCCCTACGGTTTGACGGGCCCTGGGCCTGGGCGGGGAGACCCCGCCCCTACGGTTTGACGGGCCATGGGCCTGGGTGGGGAGAACCCGCCCCGACGGTGGCAGAGGGTCTCATGTGGCGGGGTTCATCCGGCATCCGGGGTCCGTGCACACCGTAGGGGCGAGGTCTCCTCGCCCTTCCGGGGCCGTGCATGGCGCCTCGACCGGACATGGTGCCGGGCGCATTACGTGACGTTCCGCTTGCCTACACCGCGGTAGCCGGCGACGCCGTAGGCGTAGATGTCCCGCACCTTGACCGGGAAGACGTCGTTCGTGAACACCAGGCCGGCCGTCGGGCTGATGACGCTGAAGATCTCCGGCAGGGGGTGGTTGCGGCCACCGGGGTTGTTGGCGTAGGAGATCATCAGGACGGGCAGCTCGTTGGGGTCGGCCAGGTAGGCCCAGTCGGTGGCGTCGGTCCAGTCCGGGACGGCGATGATCTCGGGCCGGGGGTCGCCGGGGCGGCTGATGCCGTAGGGGTTGGTGTCGTTGTTGGGCGTGCCGGGGTAGCCGCCGGTGCCCTGACCGTAGCCGAAGATCACCAGGGCGTCGTCGTAGAGGTCACCGGGCACCAGGCAGTAGCGGGGCCACACCCCCAGCCGCTTGCCCGAGCCCAGCTGGGTCTGGCTCCACAGCTCCTTCCGCGCGGTCTTCCAGGACGCGGCAGACAGGGAGTCGGTGGTGAGGTTGGAGTGGTTGGCGTGGAAGAGAGCCGTGGAGTCGTCGTCCAGGGTGGGGCCGGCGCCAGAGGCGGTGGTGAAGATGCCGGCCAGGTTCGCCGAGCGGGTGCGGATGGCCGCCGCGGCCAGCTCCTTGGGGATCATCTGCAGCCGGCTGAGGTCGTCGTTGCGGAACATCTCCATGGTCACGCCCACGTAGAGGCCGTACTTGGCGAAGGAGTCGGTCTCGCGGGCGTCGGCGACGGTGCCCTCGGGGTAGGCCGCGCCTTGCGCAACCTGGGGCAGGTTGCCGATGCCACCGAAGGTGATCCACTGCATGGACTGCATGGAACCGTTGTTCGGTTGGACGATGGTGAGCTTCTCCCACCAGCGGTAGTTGGTGAGGGCATCCCACTGCTCCACGAACACCTTGTTCATGGCGTTGACCGCCAGGTCGGCCAGGCTGGTGGTGCTGGCGTTGGCGAAGAGCATGCGCTCGGGGACCGCGTAGCCGCGCCAGGCCACATCGCCGGTGAACGCGGCATAGAACTCCGACGGCCGGCGCATGCGGGGCTCGGGGAGGGTGGAGGCACGGACGCCGAACATCCAGTCCGCGATCCCCTGGGCCTGGTCCAGGGGTGTGGAGACGTTGGTGATGCGCCGGGCGTCGCGGGGGTAGTCGAAGCCGGTGATGGTGGCCGGCTCCGCCAGGTGGGCCAGCACCTCGGTCTGGCGGGCCAGGGTGTCCTCCAGCGCAGCCAGGCGCTCGGAGAAGGCCGGAGAGGACGTGGGGGAAGCCGCCGGCGTGGGCGCCTCCTGCAGAGTGGCGGGTGCAGGGGCGGCCGGGGTGACCGGCGGCTCCTGCGTGACGACGGCGGCCGGCGCCTCGGTGTCGGGCGCCGGCACAGGGGTGGGTTGGGTTGTGGGCACAGGTTCCTCCTGAGCATGCTGTGAAAGGGAAGAAAGGGAAGAAACAGAAGAAACGGCAGACGACGGAACGACGACGGTCGCGGGGGACGCGGCGGGGGACTCGGAAGCGGTATCGGCGATGGTGCGGGGGATGGGGCCGGCCTCGGCCAGGATGCGCTGGAAGCGGGCGCCGTCGGAGGCGGGACGGAAGACCACGTCCACCGACGCCACGTCGACGAAGCGCTCGATGGGGCGCAGGTCATCCGTCGGGTCTTCCTCGCCCAGGACGACCCAGCAGTCGGCGCTGAGGCCGACGTCGACGGCTGGAGAGCCGCTCGCGGCGTCGGCTACCAGCTCGTCCAGCAGGCGCTGGAGCCAGGCTGCGGCGGGGGTGTCCTTGAGGGTGAGGGTCCCGGCGATCGCGCCGGGGGCTTCGAAGCGCACGTCGGAGTAGACGCCCACGATGCGCTCCAGTCGTGGGACGTCCAGCCAGCCGGTGTGGTCCACGAACGCGGTGAGGCCGTCGAAGAGGCCGGCGTGGGTTTCCAGGACCTCAGGGGCGACCTTCAGGCCGTGGCCCTGGAGTTCGCCGGCTGCGATCAGCCGGCAGCGGTACTGGCGAGGGCCGGCACCCCTGCCCACCCCTGCGCCCAGCGAGGCAGCCAGGGTAAGTCGAGCCTTATCAGGTGATGTCACAGGCACCTCCTTGCACCTGCCAGAATGTCATTCGCTGTCACCTTATTCGCTGTAATATCTCCGGCGTCCGCCCTTCGCGCCCTTCGCGCTTCGTGCCTTCGTGGCCCTTCGCGCCATCGTGGTCCAAACGCCCCACCTTCGCGCCATCGTGGTCCAAACGCCCCACCTTCGCGCCATCGTGGTCCAAACGCCCCACCTTCGCGCCATCGTGGTCCAAACGCCCCCCTTTGCGTCCTTTGCGCCTCTGCGGTGCCTTCTGATTAGCACGCCGAAAGCAGGGCATTGATCTCCTCCTCGGACAGGAACTCGCCGGCGAAGCGGAAGGCCATCTCCACCGTCCGCCGATTGAGCTCGGGGCTGGGTGGCAGGCCGGCGGCGGAGAGCTGGTCGCGCAGGGTGGCCAGCATGGTGACGATTTCTCGGGAGGCCGCGGCCAGGGACTGGTTGTCGTTGGGGTTGATGTCCGCGGTGCGGGCGACTACGTCGGCGTGGGTGCAGGCCTTGGGGCGGTGGCCGGGGGCCAACGATTGGCGCCAGAACTCGTAGGCTTGGAGGGTGATGTCTGCCAGCACATACACGAAGAAGCGCTGCCGGGCGCTGTAGGCCCGGTAGGTGGGCTCGCCCTGGGCCTGCGCCGTGGCCAGGTTGGTGCCCTCGGCCTCGGACAGCATGTGCAACGGCACCCCGGCGCCGGCCGCGATCATGTAGCGGAACTGCCGGCCGTCGGCCGAGGCGTCGCGGGCGGCGAGAGAGGGGGTTTTCAGGTCCCAGCTTTCGGCGTCGTCGTGGACGATGATGGACCCCGGCTCGGGAGGGACACGGTACTGGGCGGTCTTTTCCGGGATCTTGGCCGTGGGCACCTTGACGAACCACAGGAAGACTCGGGCGGCCCAGTTGAGCCGCACCCGGTCCTCCAGCCACTGGCTGTAGTACCTGAGCCAGGGGAGGATGGGGGCCAGGTCGGACTCGCCGCGGACGCAGCCGATGGGGCGGTTGACCGCATAGTGGAGCATCACCTGGGAGGCCGCGCCCGCGTCAGGATGCTGGGGGCTGCGCCACCAGTGGCCTTCCAGGCTCGAGGTATATTGGTGATACGAAGTTTCGGTCTCGTAGTCGCCCGATAGCCAGCGCACCTGGTCGATCTCGGCCGCCGGCACGAAGCGGACGTAGCTCATGCCGTCCACCGGGTTGCGGCTGAGCACCGGGAACAGTTCGCCGGTGCGGGTGAGCTCGTCGCACATCGCCGCCAGGCGGAGGTCCATGCGGTTCTTGGGGTGGTCCCAGAAGCGGCGCATGAAGCGCTCCAGGGGCGGGTAGGGGCTGGTGAGGGTGATGCCGTCGGAGACGACGTAAGCGGTGGTGAGGGCGACGATGCGCCGGGCCAGCGGGTTCTTGCGCCAGGCTTCGAGGGCGTCGAGGAACTGCTGGTAGAGGGCATCC
>JAULUH010000538.1:0-16907 GCA_032111745.1 Anaerolineae bacterium
GCACGTTGTCGCGCATGGAGCGGCCGACCAGGCCCAGGCGGCGGCCGAAGCGGCGGGCCAGGTGGAGCACCTGCTGCACGCGCGAGATGTTGGAGGCAAAGGTAGCCAGGAAGATGCGGCCGGGGGCCTGCGCGAAGATATCCTCGAAGGTGGCCTGGATCTCCTGCTCGGAGGGCGTGAAACCAGGGACCTCGGCGTTGGTGGAATCCGACAGCAGCAGCAGCACCCCCCGGTCGCCCAGCTCCTGCAGGCGGGCATAGTCGGTGAGGCGTCCGTCGACCGGGTTCTGGTCGAACTTGTAGTCGGAGGTGAAAACCACGAGGCCCGTGGGCGTGGTCACGGCCACGCCCACGGTATCGGGGATGGAGTGGCAGACGTGGAAGAACTCCACGGTGAACGGGCCCAGGTGCAGGACATCCTCCGGGGTGATGGTAACCAGCTGGGCCTTGTGCAGCAGGCCGCGCTGGCGCAGCTTGACCTCGGCCAGGCCCCGCGTGAGGCGGGTGGCGTAGACGGGCACGTCGAGCAGCTCCAGCACGTAGGGCAGGGCGCCGATGTGGTCCTCGTGGCCGTGGGTGAGCACGATGCCCTCGACGGCGTCAGCCCGCTGCACCAGGTACTCGATATCCGGGATGACGATGTCCACGCCCAGCATGTCACTCTCGGGGAACATCAGGCCAGAATCGATCACCAGCAGGCGGCCGCTGGCCTCCAGGACCATCATGTTCTTGCCGATCTCACCCACACCGCCGAGGGGAATAATGCGCAGGGCCGGCTGGGCGGCGTCAAAGGAGGCTGAGTTGTGCAAAGTCGTCGTCCGTGGTGGCTGGTGCGCCGGGCTGCTGGTCTACGCCAAGGGTAACCAGGAGCGCTGGGATCCTGGCAAAATCCTGCTTGAGATCTTCCATCCATTGCTCGTTGCGCAGGGCGGCGGCGGGATGAAACATGGGGATGATAACCCGCCCGCCCTCGTGCTTGGGCTGGCCATGGATGCGGGTGATGGACTGGCCGGGGAAGTAGCGCGCCATGGAAAAGCGGCCGAGGGTGACGATGATCCTGGGCTGGAGAAGCTCGATCTGGCGGTCGAGGTAGGGGCGGCAGGCTTCGATCTCGTCGGGCTGGGGATCGCGGTTGCCGGGAGGGCGGCATTTGACCACATTGGTGATGTAGACCTGCCGGCGCGAGAGCCCGATGCCGGCCAGCAGCTTCTCCAGGAGGCTGCCAGAGGGGCCGACGAAGGGGCGTCCCTGGCGGTCCTCATAGAAGCCGGGGCCCTCGCCGACGAGCATGATGGCCGGGGCGGCCGGCCCTTCGCCGGGCACGGCGCGGGTGCGGCTCTGGGCCAGGCGACAGTTCTGGCAGGCCCGTACCTGGTCGGCTAGTTGTTCCAGCTCGGTCACGTCGGCCTCCTACAGGGGTGGTGCGCTGGTTGGAGCAGGGACGCATTCTACTCCAGGGCGCGGGTTTTGTCTAGCGCAGAAGGGCGAGGTGACTTCCATCCGTTCCAACCATTTGGGGCCGCGCGGGGTGAGGGAATCCCCATCCGTGGGGAGCGTGCATCGCCATTCGCTTGCAGGGCGTGGTATAATTAGGGGAGAGAAAGGCGGACGGTGCAACCGGGGCCTGAGGCTCTTCGTATTGGCAAGCAGAAGGCGCGAATGCGCGAGGAAAGGAGCCACTAACCGATGGACGAGAAACCGCAGGACGAGATGGCGCCGGACGACATCCCGGCATACGAGATGCCGCCGGAAGTCACTCCACAGGTCGAGATGCCGCGGATCGAGACCTCGGGCCAGCCGCCCCCTGTTCTGGAGCCACCGCTCCGGGAGGCGCAGGCCGGCACCAACCGGGCCCTGTGGATCGTGCTGGGCCTCCTGGCGCTCGCGCTCTGCTGCTGCATGGCCCTGGTGGCAGGGATCATGCTGGCAACCCTGGCCGCATCGAGCGCCACCCAGACCTTCCGGGGCTTCGAGGACTCGTGGACTTTTGGCGGGATCGGGCAGGTCACGGCCAGCCGCGACTTCAGCCGCAGCTTCACGGTCGATACGCCGGTCGAACTGGTGGTGGACGTCAACGTGGGCCGCGTGGATGTCAAGGCAGGCGCGGGCAACACGGTGGAGGTGCAGGGGAAGGTCGAGGCCTATGGCGTGACCCAGGCCGACGCCGAGGGCAACCTGGACCTGGTGCAGCTGGATGCCACCCAATCCGGCCAGCGGGTGGAGGTCACGGGTTCCTGGGGACGGCCGGGGGAGGACTTCCAGCTACAGTCACCCCGCATCACCCTGGAGATCACGGTACCGAAGGACGCGGCGGTGGGCATCACCATGGACGTGGGAGACATCTCCGTGGAGGAGACGCGCGGCAACCTGCGCATCCAGAGCGACGTCGGCCGGGTGCAGGTGGACGACGTGGAGGTGATCGACAGCCTGGAGATCAGCACCGATGTGGCCGAGATCGACTACGAGGGTGGGCTGACCGAAAGCGCTACCTATCGCATGGAGAGCGACGTCGGCAGCATCACCATGGACATCCCGGACGACAGCAGCTTTCGCATCGACGCCAGTAGCGACCTGGGCGCGGTGGACGTGGACTTCCCGGTGGTGGGCGAGACCACCCAGGGCTTCGCCAACAAGGTGGTACGGGGCACTGTGGGCGAGAATCCTGAGACCTTGCTGATCCTGCGCTCCAACGTGGGAGCCATCAGCGTGCGGTAGTACCCAGGGCGAACTGTCGCCTGCAGTTCGGAGTCGAGGCTTTAGCCGGGTCTCGAGAGCAAATCGGCTGAAGCCTCGACTCCAGCGCACGATATTACAGGCGGATTTTCGCCACCCTGACCTGGATCGGCCATGTCGTGGGTCGACCCACGTCTATGATGTAAGGGCAGCGCACGGCGCGATCTGTTCCTGTGGCGGCCTCTGCGAGTTGGCTTGACACAAAATGGCCAAACGCGATGGGATCCTCAGTTTGAGCTGTAGACGTACACCCAGGTGCCAGGATTGTGGCGGCTGGCGTAGACGTACTTGCTGTCTGGAAATGGCAACAGAGGAGTAGCCCAATCGAAAAACCACTTGGCATCCAGGGGGCTGAGGTTCACGCAGCCGTGGCTACGCGGGGTGCCAAAGCGGTCGTGCCAATAGGCGGCATGCAAGCCAACATCACGAGAGAAGTACATGATCCACGGTACGTCCTGCAGGTAATACAGGTCGCCTTCCTCGACGGTGCCGCCCTGCATCTGGCCGGCTTGCAGCTTGATCCAGATGCGGAAGAGGCCGGTGGGCGTGTACCAGGGGGGCCGTCCGCTGGCCACCAGGGTGGCGAAGACCGGGCGGTCGCCCTCGTAGGCAGTCAGGGCCTGCTGGGCGAGGTCGACGGCGATCCAGCGGTCCTCAGGCGGCACCTCAGGCGGCCGCGAGACGAGGTTGGCGACGCGCACGAAATCGCCGTGCACGTACTCGTCCGGACCAACCTGGTACCAGAGGCCATCGGCGGCCTCGCCCTGGCCCAAGATATCGAGCGCGGCGTAGCGGGGTACGCTGCGCAGAGGTGGGTTGTCGTCGGTAGCGCCGGGCCGGGCGCGCACGTTGAGCCGGTCGGCGATGGCAAAGCCCACTGGATGGCCGAGGCCGTCGGGCGCGAACAGGCCGTGAAACTCGGAGGGTGTGGCAGAAAGCAGATCACGGGCGAGGACGTAGGCATCGCCCTCGATCCGGTACCACAGCTGGCCGTCCAGCTCGACCTCCTCCAGGATGCTGACCCAGGAGTCAGGAGGGAGCAGGACCTGTTTGGGCTCCATGGTAGCGGGATCGCCGGGGGTGGCGTAGACAGACACTGGCGCCTGCCAGGCCCGGGCGTAGCGGTGGGGCAGCAGGTCGGCGGCCGCCGGGGGGTCGACGGACTGGGCGCGGGCAGGCGCGGCGAAGAGGACGCCCATGGCGGCCAGGCAGGCGATGATGGCAGCGATGTCAAGCTTCCAACGGCTCACGGGCGGTTTCCGTCCTTTCGGCAGGACCCTGGGCTTCCTCCGGCCGCTTCCCTCTCCCAGCGTGCGGCTGCGTGCTGGAAAAGCTCCGTCACGGATGGGGAGAGGGAAGGGCGAGGGGCGCCGTTGCCATGTCCTAGACGCGCATTAGGATAAGACCGTTCCCAATGATAGGGGAAACGGATGCATGGCGCAGGGGAAACGCAGATATCACCAAGAATAAGCGGGCTACGAAGCGATGTATCGGGCCGCAACGTCCTCTGCACGTGCATTTTCCACAGATCGTGGCAGAAGACAAGTAAGACGCAAGATCTTGCGTCTCTACCTCAGCCAATCAGAAGGGTGTGTTTGAATTTGGTTGATCCACTCACACCTGCCCTGGCGGGCGGCGCCAGGGTTGCGAGATCCTCATACCGCGGTACACCGTCATACCGGGGTACACCCTCATCCCCCGGCTACCCCTCATCCCCCGGCTACAGCGTAGGGGCATGAACGGCGGTGGGTGAAATCTACCTGGTTCCCTGTTTGGCGACTGCGGATTTCATCGTGGAATCAGTTTAGCTGCATCAAGACCCCCATCCCCTCGTAGGGCGCGGCCCTCCGTGGCCGCCCAGTCCTGGCACTCGCGTGATCTCGCCCTCGCCCCGCACCCCGCCACCCACCTCCTAAACTGAGTCCAGGGTGAAATCTACCTGGTTTCCTGTTTGGCGACTGCGGATTTCATCGTGGAATCAGTTTAGGCGTTCATGATACCAGGTTACTCATAATCGCGGTATGCTGTACCCGATGAACTGGCTGCCATTTCATGAACAGGCTAGAGTGAGGGTAGCACTTGGGCAGACCCCTCGTCTGCCCAAGTGCTACCGCGCAGGGTCGTTTCACACGGGCGGCATGCACCCAGCCATGGGCTTTGGATAGAGATCAGGCAAACCATGGCGTCATCACCCGCTGCTACTGCGCCGGAATACGCTGCAGAGTCTCCAGCAGAAGATCGTTCAGCTTCTGGACGGTGGCGATCTGTAGCCTTTCGTTGGTCGTATGCACGTCCTGGAGTGTTGGCCCGATGGCGATGGCATCGATGCCAGGATACTTGGCGACGATGGTACCACACTCCATCCCGCCATGAACGGCCGTGACCTGGGACGGCTGGCCGAACAACTCCTGGTAGACGTCTTGCATCAGGAGGAGGATAGGCGAGTCAGGGTTGGCGTTCCAGCCGGGGTAGCGCCCGCTAAAGGCGACTTCGATGCCGGCCAGGTCCCACACGCTGGCGATCATCTGGTTCACGTCGTCCAGCTCCGTATCCACCGAGCTGCGCGGATAGCACGTGACCGTCATCTGTCCATCTGCGGCGTCGACGATCCCCATGTTGTTGGAGGTTTCGACCAGCCCGGGCACAGCATCGCTCATGCGCAGCACGCCCTGCGGTGTGGCATAGAGCGCGTCGACCAGTGTGCGCTGCGCCGTTTGCTCCATGACCCTGGCCGGAAGGTCGGTGGCGGTAGCCTGCACCGTGAGATCGGGCTCGACCGCCGCCAGCTCCGCTTGAACGATCTCCTCGAACTGCTGGACGTACTCCAGGAAGGCGTCAGTCTGGGCCTCGGGCACGAAGACGACTGCCGATGCCTCCTTGGGGATGGCATTGGCCGCAGTCCCACCCTCAATCCAGGCTAACCTCACGCCGTAACTGCCAGCCGCCACGGATAGGAGGCGCACCAGCAGCTTGGTAGCGTGTCCCCGCCCCAGGTTGATATCCGTGCCAGAGTGCCCGCCCTGCAGGCCGCTAACGGTGACTTTAGCTGCGACACCACCATCAGGAGCGTCAACCTCGGGGTAGGTGGTGTTGACGTCGGCGTAGTCGCCACCGGCGCTGCCGATGGCAAACACCCCTTCGGTCTCCCAGTCCAGGTTGATCAGGATGTCGCCCTGCAGCACGTCGGGCTGCAGTCCTAGGGCACCATCCATCCCGTCTTCCTCGTTCACCGTGAACAGGGCCTCGATCGGGCCCAGGGGCGTGTCCGACTGCAAGACAGCCATGGCAATCGCCACGCCGATACCGTCGTCTGCGCCGAGGGTCGTGCCATCGGCCACCACCCAGTCGCCGTCCACGTACGCGTCAATAGGGTCAGTCAGGAAGTCGTGGGTGCTACCGGGCACGCTCTGTGCCACCATGTCCATGTGGGCCTGCAGGACGACTCCTTGGCGATTCTCCAGGCCGGGACTGGCGGGCTTGCGGATGAGGACGTTGCCGACGTCGTCGACGATGGTCTCCAGGCCCAGGTCACGGCCAAACTGCGCCAGGAAATCGCGGGCTTGTTCCTCGTGGTGCGAGGGTCGTGGAACCTGGGTCAGATCGTAGAAGTTCTGCCACACGTCCTGCGGGTCCATGGTGGCGACCGCGTCCCCCAGCGGCACCTTAGCCGCTGGCGTTGCGGCGGGGGTTGTGCCGGCAGCCATGCTGGCTGGGGTTGGCGTGGGAGCCTGGGCCGCGGCGCTGGTTGCCGGCGGCTGGGGCCCTACTGGGGCGACACAGGCCGCCAGTAGCAGGAGCACCAGGCCACAGAGGCCCAGCCTTTCAGGTCGTGTTGTCCTCATTGATCCTATCTCCCTTACTAGTAGAGACCGAGGTCGCTAGTGGGAGCGGGGAGACCCCGCCCCTACGAATGGTATCGTCGATGGGCGGGGAGACCCCGCCCCTACACAGATGCGATGGCACCGGGCGGTGGCCGGCTATCGCCAGACCGTGCGAATGGGCACCATAGCAGACTCCAGCACGGTCAAGTCCGGCATGCTGCCCGTCAGCACCGCCCACGAAGCCATCCAGACCGCGCCGGGCTGGAGGTCGCCCAGGATCACCACCTGCTGGCTGGGGTCCGGGCTGGGACACAGGTAGTTGATGCGCTCGTCGCCCACCCCTCCCGTGGCGCCAGTGGCAAACTCGCACACCGTCCCGTCGGGCAACTCGACCAGCCAGGCGTGCCCGGTTGTGTCCGCTGGCACCTCGGGCGGCGGCAAGGGCTCGGTCAGGGTGAGGGCAAAACTCACGGTTGGTGTCACCGGGCTGGCACCACAGATCACGCTGTCGTCCTGGGAGAAGCAGGGATCGTAGATGTCATTGCCCACCATGCAACGCCAGGCGTCCTCCCGCCAGACCGCCAGCGAGCTGGTCCAGCAGTCCCCCTCGCGCGGCTCGCCAGTGGGCGGGCCCGGTGTGTAGGTGATGACCTGGGTTGCGGTAATGGTCGCAGTTGGTGTAGTCTCGGCGGGCGGCGCAGCCGTCGAGGCATCACACGTGCCGTTGTAGTAGGCCCAGACATCACAGGTCGCCCCGTTCGCCAACGTGCAGGTGCCCTGCTCGTCCTCCGCGCCGCTGTTTCCGGTGATGGCATAGGTGCCGCCGGTGATGGCGCAGTAGCGCGCGGCCGGGGTCACGTAGCCCGTGACCTTGACCCCGCCCACCGGGCAGTCCCCGCGCAGCAGGGCCCACTCCTCGCACTGCCGGTTGTCCTCGAAGTAGCAGACACCGAACTGGCCCCCATCCCCGCGCTCCTCGATCTCTAGGGTACCGCCCTGCTCGATGCAGTTCACCGACGCAGGGTTGGCCATCGCAGCGGAGCTCGGTTGCGCTTGAGATGGCGGCTGGGATGGAGCCAGCGGCGGGTAGCAGGCTCCAACCAGCAGGGCTGCCAGGGCCAGCGTCACTGTGATTGCGCGTAGGTGTTTCATGTGTATCGCTCCTTGGGAAATGTCACGGACAGGCCAGCACACGCTGGCCTACGCGTTGTTGAGGCTCTTCCGATGTTCTCCGATGGCGTTGGCCGCCAGCATGGCCTGCAGGACACTTGCCGGCGTGATCTCGCCCGCTTCGTGATGGATGGGTTGTTCGGGGGCACAGGCTCTTTCCGCAACCAGCATCAGCCGGTTGCGGTCGACACCCTGCAGGCCGATGTCCGCCAGCGTGGTAGGCAGGCCTACCTCCTCACAAAAGGCGTATACGACGGCCGTTTCCTCTGGCGAGGCATCGGCAACTTGCAGCCCGGTCAGCACACCATAGGCCACCTTCTCACCGTGGTAATAGGCATGGGTTTCCTCTAGCGCCGTGAGTCCGTTGTGAACGGCATGAGCGGTCGCCAGGCCGCCGCTTTCAAAGCCGAGGCCGCTTAACAGGGTATTGGCCTCCACGATGTGCTCCAGAGCCGGCGTGACAAGATGCTGCTCGGCCGCGATCTTCGCGCTGGCGCCATGTTGGAGCAAGGTGTCATAGCAGAGCCTGGCGAGGCTGAAAGCAGCCGGTGTGCCGAGCCCACCGCACTCGTTGCGCGATTGCGTCCGATGGCAGGACTCTGCCTCGAACCATGTGGACAGGGCATCGCCCATGCCCGCCACGAGGAAACGCACGGGGGCATTGGCGATGATCTGCGTATCGACGAGTACGGCCGCCGGGTTGGAGGTTTGATAGTACACCCGTTCAAATACGCCCTGCTCGGAATACAGCACGGCACAGCCACTACAGGGCGCATCGGTCGAGGCGATCGTGGGAACGATCAGGACAGGGATGCCTGCGCGGTCCGCGGCGATCTTCGCGGTGTCGATGGTCTTGCCGCCACCCATGCCCACCAAGACATCCACGTTCTTGTCGCGAATGGCTGCAGCCACTCTGGACAGCTCTCTTTCACAACACTCTCCGCCAAATCCTTCGACGAGTAGAGCGTGCGCGTCCAGGTCCAGGCCGCTATCGGGCAGGACTCTCTTGTGCACCGTGGGCGAGGCAAGGATCAGCCCCTGCGTGCCAAACAGCTTGACCAGGGCAGGCAGTTGGTCGAGGGCACCCGCGCCCTGAACATATTTGCCGGGAAACTGGAGCTTGTTCAGCATGGAATTCCTCCTGGGTGCTAGACTCGATTGCTAATGGGCGATAGGTTGCTCATCCCCTGCTTGCATCTATTCTCTCAGCGCTGGGGCAGCAAAGGTGCAACACAGGTCAGATACTCTGCTCGCTACAGCTCATGGAAGTAGGATTGGCCATACCCGCCGTGCTCTGCGCGCAGTTGAGAGTGACGGTATAGAGTTGTTGCGCAGGCGTCACCTCACAGGTCGAGATCGGCTGGTCATCCGGGCAATTGGCGGAGGCGTCGGGATGCCAAATGGCTCCGGCCATGCACACCTGGTTGCCCTGGCGGAACCCAGCGCCGATGCCTGTGGGGCCACCGGCCGCCAGCATCGGATCCTCCTGCCACCCCTGCGCTTCCAGCATATCTGCCAGCGTGCTGACCACCGCATCCGGGCTGGCGAACTGCTCGCCTGTGCCCGTAGCAGTCGCCTGGCATCCGGTGCCGGTTTCGCCGCTGACGGGATCGGTGATCGGTGCCTCTTCCTGCGTCACCGCCACATCCAGCACCTGCGCCATGTCCTGGGCTAGCTGCGCGCACATCTCGGGATCAAGAGGCACCAGGACCAGCGCTGGCGGTGGCGCGGATGGGACGGCCGTCGGAGCGACCTCAACTTCGGGCACCGCGGTCGAGATCGCGCTTGCCGTGGGGGATAGCGCTTCCTCGGCAACAGGAGCCATGGTAGCTGTCTGCACCGGCTGCACCACGGGAGCCACACAGCCTGCTAACAGAAGAGCCGTCGCAGCCAAGAGTGGCGTGATGAGGGCGAGTCTGACGTTCATGGTTGTTCATCCTCCTGGCCGATAAGATGAGCAGCGACTTGCGCTTGCCCAACCGAAGCGGGAGCTCCTAGCATGGTGCGCCAGCAATCGGCTGGCCAGCCCTTCCAACTATCGCCAAACCGTACGGAGGGGGACCTCCGCCCAGTCCAGGATCATGAGGCTGGCCATGCCGCCCGCAAACACCGCCCGGTGGGCCATAGTCACCAGGCCCGGCTTGAGGTCGCCCAGGAGTGCGACATAGAGTTCCGGATCCGGGCTGGGGCACCAGTAGTTGATGCGCTCGTCGCCCACGCCGCCGGTCGCGCCAGTGGCAAAGCCACACAACGTGCCGTCTGCTAGTTCCACCCACCAGGCGTGCCCGGCCGGGTTCTCATGCACTACTGGCGCAGGCAATGGCTCGGTCAGCCTGAGCTCGAAGCTTACGGTTGGCGAGATGGGACTGTCGACGCAGATCACGCTATCGTCACTGTCGTCTGCAGAGAAGCAGGGATCACCTTCGGTGCAGTGCCAGGCGTCCTCGCGCCAGACCACCAACGAGCTCGTATCGCAGCTGCCCTCGCGCGGCTCGCCCGTGGGCGGCCCTGGCGCGTAGGTGATGACTTGGGTGGCCGTGATGGTCACCGATGGTGTTGTCTCTGCAGGCTGCGCCAGCGGCGGTTGCAGAGGCTGGGTACTGGTCATGCCACGCGCTGCCACCGGCGAAGGTCGCCAATCTGGATTGAAATCGCCTGCCGCCGGGCTGTTGCTCAAGTTGGTGAGCTGCGTGCCGTCGGCGCGCATCAGATAAACTTCCGGATTACCGTCGCGGTACGAGTGGAAAGCGATCCAGTTGCCGTCAGGCGACCAGGCCGGCGCCTCATCATCTTCAGGATCACTGGTCAGGTTGTGCAGATCGCTGCCGTCCACGTTGATCACCGCAATGTCGGTTTGGCCGCGTTGATTGAAGGCTATTTGGCGACCATCCGGCGACCAGGCTGGCTCCAAGCTGTAGTCCGGACCGCCAGTCAGCTGGCGGATGGCCGAACCATCCGACTGCATCACGTATACTTCATACAGTAACTCAACGTTCTGGTCCGAACCGAAAGCGATCTGAGCGCCGTCGGGGGACCACGCCGGGTACCACTCGTACGCTGAGCCGCTGGTCAGGCGGTGTGGGTTCGAGCCGTCGGCGTCCATCACGTAGATAGCGCTCTGGCCTTTGTCTGTGATGGCAAAGGCGATCTGCCTACCGTCCGGGGACCAGTCTGCGTTCCTCTCGTTGAGCGACGGCGTGTTGGTGAGGTTGATCTTTCCCGTGCCATCTCCATTGATGAGGCAGATATCGGAATTCGAGGGAGTCCAACAGGAGTAGGCGACCCGCGTGCCATCCGGAGACCAGGAGCCGTCATAGCTATAGCTGCCCGCCTCGCTGTAAGTCAAGCGGCGGACGCCGGTACCATCAGAGGCCATCACGTACAGATCCTGGCCGTCTCCGCCACGGCTCGAGTCGAAGACGAGCTGGCCAGCGCCGCCTCCCACGGGCGCGGTACTCGTGTCGGCAGCAACTGCGGAGACGGGAGCGGCAGAAGATGCACCCAGGCAGCGTTCAAGATAGTCGGCGCTGGCCGATAGCGCGGCGACCAGCCCATCACCCGTGAAGCTGTGGCTTAGCGTCGGCAGCGGGATGAAGTCGAACAGCTTGTCGTTCGCCTCCAGCGCCTGGATGAAGTTCACAGTGTTCTGCAGGTGGACGTTGGTGTCTTGCAGGCCGTGGATCAGCAGCGGCCGGGCCTGCATTTGGCCGGCCACGTCGATCAGGTTGGTGGCGGAGTAGCCCTCGGGGTTCTGGTCCGGCGTGCGCATGTAGCGCTCGGTGTAGATGGTGTCGTAGTAGCTCCAGTCGGTGGGTGGCGCGCCGGCCACGCCGCAGCGAAAGACCTCAGGAGCATGCAGCAGTGCGTAGAGGGTCATGTACCCTCCAAAGGACTTGCCGTCGGTGCCGATACGGCTGGCATCGACGTACGGCAGGGTCTGCAGGTAGTCGATGCCGGCCAGCTGGTCCTCCAGGGCAACCTTGCCCAGTTCCCCAAAGACCGGCGACTCGAAGGCGTGCCCGCGACCGAAGCCGCCCCGGTTGTCCAGCCGCCACACCAGGAAGCCCTCCTGCGTGTAGAGCACGTCGCGCTCGATGATGTTGAAGATATTGGTGGTGCCGTAGCGGTTGGAGACCATCTGCAGGCCCGGACCGCCATACCAGTGGACCACCACCGGGTACTGCTGTGCGGGATCGAAGCCCTCCGGCTTGACTAGCTGGGCGTACAGGTCGGTCCCGTCAGCAGCCTGGACGGTCAAGAACTCGCGTGTCACCTGGGGCAGGTCCAGGGCCGGTCCCGCGGCCTCGTCCAGCACCGCCGTGCCGCTGCCGTCGGTTTTCACCATCTGCGTCACCGGTGGGGTGTCGACGTCGGAGACCTGGTCCACCAGGTATTGGCCGTCAGCGGACAGGGCCGAGAGATGGAATCCTGGCTGCTGCGACACCTGTTCCAGCTGGCCGTCGCCGATGTTGACACGGTCGATCTGCCGCTCCAGCGGGCTGGTCCGGATGGTGGTGAAATAGGCCCACGTTCCGGCCGGATCGACATGGACCGGCCGGCCGGGGGTGAGCAGGTTCCAGGCCGAGCTATCAATCATCCAGTCGCCCTGGGTCAGCTGGCGAACCAGGGTGCCATCGGCAGCATAGAGGTAGAGGTGCATGAAGCCATCGCGCTCGGACAGCCAGAGGAACTGGCCGCCGTCGCCAAGGAAGATGGGAGCCGCGTAGCGATCCTCGTTGATCCAGTCGGAGGCTGTTTCCGTGATGAGAGTCCGGGTCTCGCCGCTTTGCGGAGTCCACATGTTCAGGGCCAGCTCGGTGTGGTCGCGGTTCACCGTCATGTAGAGCGCGTGGTTGGAGTCCGGCGTCCAGGTGAAGAGGGGCAGGACGTACTCGGCGTCCTCAGACAGTGGAAGCTCCAGCGGCGGCGCCAGCGCACCTGGGGTCAGCGCGTGCAGCGAGGCCACCGGGTTCGCGGTGCCGGCCGTCGGATAGTGGGTGTAGCTGACGGCCGCCGGCACTGGCCGGTAATCGGTGGTCGGGTCGAGCTGGACGCCGGTCTCGTCCAGCTGTAGGTAGATCAGCCAATTGCTATCGGGAGACCAGGCGTAGGCCGGCTGAGCCGCGCGCGTCGCCAGCTCCTCGTTGTACACCCAGTCCAGCGCGCCGTTGAAGACGGTCTCGCCGCCATCGGTGGTCAGGCGCTGGACCTGGCCGTCGTCGATGCCCACCAGGTAGAGGTCGTTGTCCTGCACGTAGGAGACCCGCGTGCCGTCGGGCGTGAACATCACGCTGGTCTTGGGGCTGCCGCCCTCGGCCAGCGACATCAGGTCGCCTGTGGCGACGTCTAGCAGCCACAGGGCCTCGTCACCGGTCAAGAGTATCCTATCCGCACCAGGCGACCACTCGGCCGAGGCAACGTCGAGGTTGCCGGGCGCCTGGGTGGAGTCAAGGAGAAGCCGCTTGTCGCCACTGGTGGCGTCGTATAGCCACAGCATATCCACCTCGTCCTGGGGTTCCAAATAGGCCAGCAGGGCCCCGACAGGGCTCCAGCTGAAACTTGAGGGGCTGGGGCCGACCAGGGCATTGGGCGAGGTGAGCATCCGTGCGGTCAGTGGGGCCGTGGTTGGCGCCGATAGAGCCTGGCTGGTTTCCCCAGGCGGAAAGCTCAACGTGGATAGGACCTCCAGGACCAGGTCATGGCTGGCCGGGTCCGCGTTGTTGGTACGGGCCTCGGCAGAGAAGCTGGTAGCCTCCAGTTGCTTGTTGATCTGGGTCCAGAGCTCGGTCCCGTCGGCGTTCCTGGCGTAGCAGGCGGACAGCTCACCCTCTGCCACCTGGACGGTGGTATAGCCTTGCGGGCACGCGCCGCCGAAACCCACGCCCCAGTGCAGATTCACCTCCCCTTCGCTTCCCTGGACGACGACCGTCTGGAACGTCTCCCCGGGTTGCTGCGAAAGCTCTTCCTCGCTCCAGGTAGCAGGATAGCGGATGCTGAACCCCACCGGATTGGTGTAGGTCTGCCAGGCCTCCGGCACTGGCAGCGTGGATGTGGGAAGCGCCGCCGGCACCGGTGTGCAGGCCGCAGATAGAAACAGAAGGAAAACCAGGCTGAAGATGAGGTACGTTTTCACAGCGGATCCCTTTCCCGGGCTTCGCCTGGTCAGCGACCTGGCCAAGCCGCGACTGACAGTTGGATCATAGCCATCGACTCGCGCTGGTTGAGCGACGAGCGAAGCACATCGGGGGGTCAGGCCAGCTCATGTCCCATTCGTATCACCCACCGGGACCCTCCTCCTGCCTTTCTCGCGAGATGGCATCTCCGTTGAGCGGAGGTTCACCCTTGTCCGGCGAGTCCCTCGTATCGGCGAGATCAGCCATCAGGTCGGTGAGAAAAGCAAACAGGGCTTCCTCATCGCCAAAGGCCAGGCGTTCGCCGGTGTGCGGATTCTCCAGGGAAGCGCGCCAGACCGGCAGGCCACCTCGGCTGCCGGCCTGCCACAGGCGCAGCATATAGGCCACGTAGGTTGGATGCCTGACAGGTTCACCGTCCATGGGAGCGACCTTACGCTAGCTGCCGATCAGGGCGCCAAGTCCTTTGCCCAGCAGCACAAAACCAAATACCAGGCACAGCACCATCATCACAGTGGCGTTGTTGTGGATGAGCCACGCCTTCCAGCTGTTGAGCATAGGCGTAGCCTTTTCGCCCAGCACGAGGTTGGCCAGCACCGGCGTGGCCACCGTGGTGGAGGCGAGGATAACAAAGATGACCAGCACGATGAGGGACTGCGCGGTACTCAGCCCCGCCGCGGCGATGGCGATGCCGGCCCCTGCGGTGAGGGCCAGGTTCGACGATGGGTAGCGGGCTGAGGGCCACGCCGATGGCCAGGGGTAGAACATCTGCGATAGCGTTTCCCATGGGTTGCTCCCATCTGGTCCTTTCTCGCTAGGCGCCGATACAGGCATCGAAACGCAGGCGCAGGTCCCTGCCGTCGATGCTTCCGGGTGCGCCAATGGCGACGATACGCGTGCCAGGGTCACTGCCGTTCCATGCCTCCAACAGGGAAACCTCCACGCGCCGGCCTACCACCTGGAGCACAGCCGGGCGATCCGGCACCTCGGAAGACCGGACGATGCCCTTGCAGCGAAAAACACCGCCGGGGAGCTTCCGGGCTGTCTGCTTCAGCGCTTCCAGGGAGAGGAGCTCGTCCGTCTCATAGCTCCACGTCTCGAAGGCCGCCTGATGGCCGCTGGCGCGCTCATGCCCATCTGCGCCCCCCAGGTCGTGCCCCGTGAGCAACTCCACCGCTCCCATCACGGTCGGATCAAACCGGCCCACCCCCAGCAGGATCTCGTAGGGCACCTGGCAGAAATCGGTCTCGGCGATGCGCAGGTTGTTGAAGTGGTGGTCGATCCAGCGCCGGATCTGCGCCACTTGCTCGGCCCCCGCCAGCGCTACCTTGTTCAGGATCATCATGTCGGCGCAGGCGATCTGGCGCAGCTTGAGATCCATGAGCGCAGGGTAGTCGGGATGGGCAAAGACCTGCTCGGCATCCACCACGCAGGTGATGCTGTCCAGCCGGATGCGGTCCAGGAAACTGGGGCTATTGAAGGTCATGGCGATGGCGATGGGATCGGCCACCCCGCTGGCTTCCAGCAGGATGTACTCGGGCCGCTCCGGGCGCTCGATCGTCTCCAAAACCGTCTGCACCAGATCCTCGCGCAAACTGCAACAAACGCAGCCATTGGCCAGGCTGATCACGCCAGCCTCGATGCCGACCACCAGCTCGGCATCGATGTTGATCGAGCCGAAGTCGTTCACCAGTACCGCAGCCCTTAGCCCGTGGTCGCCGTTGAGGATGCGATTGAGCAAAGTGGTCTTGCCCGCGCCGAGAAAGCCGGTGAGGATGGTCACCGGGATTGGGGGCGGGTTAGCCGCTAGATCATGATCGATGGAGTCCATGGGCCGCGTGCTCCCTGGCGAGCCGGCCCCGCGCGCCTGGCAAACGGGGCCGGCGCGATCTCATTTCTTCTCAGATGTGGGTTGGTGCGCCAGGCCTAACGTAACGGCAGGGTCCAGCGGGAACTGCGGGGGCAGCGGGTGCGCCCATTGCCGGACCTGGTCCCTGGGCGTAAACAGGGCCGGATCGATCTCCTGGTCGCGGACGAACTGCTCCTGCACGGCCAGGAACGGATTCGTGGCCATCAAGGGCCCCGGCACCTGGCCGTCGAACATGTTCTGGATCATCCAGTCCTGCGTGGCGCGCGCGGTGTTGGTCGTCTCCGGCAGGGCCGCCTCGCGGATCCAGACCCGGTCCTTGGTCACGTTGACCACCGTGTGGTCAATGCCGAACGCGAACATCCCCTTGTAGTGCATCCGCACCCCGGCCATCATCTCGCCGATCAGCTCGCGATCGAAGGAAACATGCGTGGCCATGGCCAGCCGCGGCTGGATCAGGTTCGCCAGGTAGCCGGCCGCATAATGCGTCGTGTGGAAGTTATCCAGCGTGAAAGCTCCCATGAAGGGCGCCACCCCCTGCTTCAACGCCCACAGGGAGACGATGTCCACCGCCATCTCGGTCACGAACACGTCCACGCCCTTGGCGTAGTGCGCGGTGAGCATGTCGGGCTTGCCGTCGCCGGTCCAGACAAATGATAGCCCGTTCCAGTCCAGGCGGTAGGCCGAGGCACCGTCCACCGCGTGGGAGCGCCGCCAGTGGGTCACGGTGACCCCATCCTTGTCGTAGCACACGCCGCCATCATCCCGGAAGTCAAACTCGCTGACCTCGATCTCGTAGCCGTCCGCCAGCGGCATGCCCTGCGCCTGGATCGAGGTCCACAGGCCCATCTTCGTCATGTGCTCGGCCATCGCTTTCGTGCCCAGCTCGGGCCTGCTGCCGGACGGGCCGATAATCCGCAGCGGCTTCCAGCGCCCCGCGAACGGGGCAAACTGCCACAGGTACGGGACGTCGCCATAGTGGTCCACGTGCAGGTGAGTCAGGAAGATGTCGTTGATCTCCGGCACCGGCACCTGGTTGGCGATGATGTTCCGCGTGCAGCCTGGGCCGAAGTCGAAGAAGAAGCGCCTGCCGTTCCCCAGCTCCACCATGATACAGGTGCCGGCCTGCGTCATGCGCGGCGGCCAGGGGTTGCTGCCCATGAAGATGATGCGCATCTCATCCGGG
>JAULUH010000539.1:0-12921 GCA_032111745.1 Anaerolineae bacterium
CGGCAACGCGGCCGGGCTAGGTGGCTCGATCTACAATAGCGGTGGCCAAGTGCTCCTGCAGAATACGATTGTTGCCTACAGCCTCGGGGGCGGGGAGTGTCGCGGCTGGATCACCGACGGCGGCGGGAACCTCAGCTATCCCGAGGCCAGCTGCTCGGGTCTCAACCTCGATCCCCTGCTCGGTCCACTGCAGGACAACGGTGGCCCCACGCTCACCATGGCCCCCGGCGCGGGTAGCCCGGCCATCGACGCCGCGGTGGATGCCATCTGCGCCGCCGCCCCGGTCAACAACCTCGACCAGCGCGGGGTGGCCCGTCCCCAGGGGTGGCATTGCGACATCGGCGCTGTGGAGCAGCAGCTCTACACCCTGCCGCGGCCCTGGCCCATCGACATCAAGCCGGGCAGCGACCCCAACTCCATCAACTGCGGAAACGCCAAGGAGGTCATCACTGTGGCCATCCTGACGACCGATGTCCTGGATGCCACGACCATCGACCACGCTACCGTGGTCTTCGAGGGCGCGACCGAGACCCACGTGAACAAGAAGACCGGCGAGCCAACCCGCCACGTGGAGGATGTGGACGGCGACGGGGACATGGACCTGGTGCTCCATTTTAACCTGGGCGACACCCGCCTGACGTGCGGGTCCACGGAAGCCATGCTGGTAGGTCTGACCTTCGACGGCAAGCCGATCACAGGTGCGGACTACGTGCGGATGGTCGGGAATAAGTGAGAAACGCGGGCACCGGTGCGAATACAGCCCGGATGGCCCGCATGAATAGCTAAGTACGGCGTCTCAGGCTGCGGCATGAGGCGCCGTACGCGTTGCCTGGTGCCAGCATTGCGCTGGTGCATGTCTTCACTGGCGCGCGCCCTAAACGACACCGCCAACCCGCCCATTCTGGCCCTAAATGAGAAGATGGGCTATCGCCGGCTGCCGGGGTGTCTGGCGTGGGAGAAAGTGTTGTAGCACGTCCCGAATAGTAGCCAGCCCCTCCGCCTAGCCCCGCGGCCCTCGACCTCGAAGTCTCTGGTTCAACTCCCATAAGGCGGTTCGATCGCCGTCATACTTCAACTGATGGTACGCCTCCTCATAGGGCAGCCACTTGTAGGCGATGTGTTCCTGTGACAAGGTGATCCGATCATCTTGTGCCAAGACCCCAAAGCAGTACTGCGGTATCACGTAAACGTCCTCACCCCACAGGTGGCTGTCACGAAACTCGGTTACCCGCACCGGCTCGACCGTGTCCAGTTCAAGGAAGAGCGCATGGGAAGCTATGCCGGTTTCTTCCCACGTTTCTCTCCTGGCTGCTTCGAGCGGTGTCTCGTCATCTTCGCCTCCGCCGGCGATGGCTTGCCACCAGCCTGCGTCAGCGCGTTTCAGCAACGCATACTCGAACTCGCCATCGCCGACCTGGCGATAAGGGTATACGAGAACCTGAAAAGGGGCTCTGGTCATAGGATGATGTCCCCGTCTTGAATGTCGCCGATTGGGTCCCTGATTTCCGCGTGCAGCGGGTCACGAGTGGCAAGTGTCATACCGCGGACTATACTTGCTCTTCCGCACTTTTCGTGATTAGGGATCCGGTGGCGCTGGCCGTGGTGAAAACAGGACCCGGCTACGGAGCAGTCCGAAGCTGGCTCGACCATACATGTGGCGTTTGATGCGCTTGAGACGATTCACATGGCTCTCGACCGGTCCGTTGCTCCAGTGATAGACCAGGGTGGCTCTGACCGCCTCGTAATCGCTGCGCAAGGTGATGGCAAAGCGCCGCAATTCGGCTACGCCGCTCGCCTCAGCTTGCTGCAGCCAGGTGTCGAGAGCCTCGACCTGGCGTTCACTGATCATCCGGCGGAAGGATTGCACCAACGGGTAGATCTGTGCTGCCATGCTCGAGATCTCGAGCAGTGCTGCCTGGGCCGCTTTCTGTTCGCCGATCAGATCTGCGGCATCATGCACCAGGAGCCAGGCCGCATGCCGGGCTGACAGTCGAGGCGTAACGGGGGTTGGCGCTTTAGGCGCCTCATCATTGGCGAGTGGCTTGAGATACCGGCTCACCAAGCGCCACACACTCGAATAGCTACCACGGAAGCCGTCGTTCTCGAGCTCGGCATGGAGTTGCTTGACGTCACGGCAGCCTGCCTGCCAACGTTGCCTCAGGTAGGGCAGATAGGCCACAGCGTTCGATGTCATGCGGTGTCCCGATGCTCGTTTGAGATAGACGTCTAGAGCCAGGTAGTGGCTGACCGTTCCGCGGCCCATCCCCAGTCTTCGAGCAATCTCGCGCTGACTGTGCCCTTCTTGCATGAGGGCTTTGACTTCGTCGAACCGCAGCTCAGCCAGCGACTTCTGCTCCTTAGGAGAGACAACGGGCTCGTCACCCATCACATCTTGTGGGTCGTCGTCATTTCGAGCAGCTATCTGCTGGTCTGACGCCACTGGAAGCGGCATCTGGGCCGAAATGTCGGCCAAATTGGCATGCTCTGAGGCAAGAAACGTCGTAGCGATCTTCTCTGCGGTGGCTCTCAGGTCCGTTGGATGGCGGTCAAACAGGCGCTTTAGGGTGTCGACCAGGTTTTGCATGAGATGAAAACGGCCGGCTACCTGAACCGCCTCAGGAGCACCGGCTGTAGCGCCCTTGATGTAGTCGGCTCCGCGATCGCGGCTGATGATCTTAACACCGGGATGGGATTTGAGCCACGTCGCCAGGGCCTCACCGCTACGCTCAGATAGCAGATCCACTACCCTGCGTGTTTCCAGATCCACCAAGATGGTGCCGTATCGCTGGCCTTTGCAGAGCGCCCAGTCGTCTACACCCAACACCCGCGGCGATGCCTCGACCTCGAGCTCCCGTGGGATCAGGCGCAACACGGTATCGCCACTGATGCTCATCTGCAGGCGTGTCAGCAATCTGCTGCCTGGCTCACCACCGACCTCAAGCGCTACATCCGCCAACATAGGCAGGATAACATCGAGTGATTTGCCGATACGGTCGAGATCGTAAGGGCTGACCATCATCACGCCGTGCACATCTGGCGAGGCTGCTGCGATGATCGGCCGCCATAGTTCCGGCTCCAGATGCAGATAACCGCCCGCGCCGATGGTCAAGAAGACCTTCTGGTCCAAGATGCCGCGCAGTGCCATCACCATCGCGACCTCGCCGCCTTTCGAGAACCCACTCCATAAGAGTCTGTCTTCTGCGATGGGGAACTGGCTGCGGATCGATTGGACATGCGCCAGGACAGTCTCGATATTCTCGTCGTGGTCGTCCCACCAATGCTGTCCGCACGCTACGAGGTGAGGCGCCAACGGGAAGGTAGCCAGCCACCCCTGCTGCCGCGCGCAGGACCATTGCTGAGCCGCGTCACACGTGTTGAAGCCGTTCCCGTGCAGGCCCACCAGCAAGGGGTAGGGTGGGTGGACGTCTGGCGGTGCAAGCGTGATGGGCACCATCCGGCCAAGACGCCAATAGGCTTGTTCTTTTCCGCCAGGACTTGAAGGCACTGCTGGAAGCGGGGATAGCCTTGAAGAGGTGCGAGGTGGGGACTGCGCCGCAGAAACCAGGCAGACAGCCAGTGGTCGGTGTCGAGCGAGTCTTCCAGCCAGTCGAGCGCCGCCTGCGGCCGGCCCAGGCGCACGGCGAGGCAAAGGTAGTTGAAACGCAGGAAACTATCGTCCAGCGGCTCCATCCAGGCCGCGCACAGGTGAAGAGCCTGATCGAGTTCCTCGCGCGCCAGGTGACCGGAGACCAGTTTGTGGACTTCGTGGGGTTTGGGCGTGGTCATGGTCGGTGGTGTGAGGCAGAGGCTAACGGTCGTCTTGATGCAGCTTAGCCAGCCAGGCCGGGTAGCTGAGAGAGTCGCCGCCGTCCAGTGAGACCGGCGGCGGGCCATGCACGGCGAAGAAGTGCGCCACGGCTTCGTCCAACAGGGCATCACCCGTGCTGACGGTCCAAAGGCCTCGAAGCCGAAGGATAGCCAGGTCCTGAAGGTTGCCTGCACGTCGATCACCGTGAGTTCGATGTTGCAGCCGGCCTCCGGATACTGGTCCGGCGGTACTGCGATGAGTCTGACCGAGTCCAGCGAGATCTTCTGTGTATAGCGTTTCTTTACGACCCTGCGCCATGGTCCCGACTGGTCCAGCTCGATTTCGAGTTGTGTTGCCATTGCCTCGGATGGATCAAAGGACCACTTCACCCATTGATCCACACGACCGACCACGCCACCGAGAGAAAAGGGGCGCGGGCCTGCGATCAGCGCCTTGACTTCGAGCTTGCCCTGGCGCTGCTTGACGCCGACTGTATCGCACTGAGGCAGGAGCAAGTACTCGTCGATGCGCTCACGTTCGAGTTTGACGAAAGGCCTGGTGACAGTTCTCGGGTCATACTGGCCCTCCACATTGATAGGTAGGCGTCCCTGAAGCGTGAACCAGTGCAATATGCGATCCCACGGGCTTTGCTCTGGCAGAAACCAACGGAGTTCGGCGCTGTGATAGAGATCGTTTGACACGGGGAAGCCTCCTTGCGTTGTTGCGAGCCGGACCAAGGGCGGACTCCTTGCCTTCGCGCTCTGGCGCCAGGATACATCAACTCCGTGGGACGGAAAAGCCCAAGCAAGGCCGGTTTTGTCACTTTTTCGATCGCGCTGAGCGGAAACCGATCCGAGAACCCTGAAACGATGGCGATGGCAATGAGAAAGGCATGATTCTGTTGCTCGAGGCTGAGGATGCCGGAGCTCAAGAACAGGGTGATGGCGAGCGCTGAAAGGGCTCAAACCATCAGCCGGGCGGCTGTAAGGGTTAGCGTTGGCGATCGCCTCGACTTTTGCTGCTAGCATGTCGGGAGCGACAGTAGTAGTTGCGCCTCTTGTCGCACCTGTTAAGGCACTTCCGCTCCATCTGCCGTCTTAACCGGAGTGTGTGGATACGACGCAGCTCGCTGCTGGAAGAATACCAGCAACAGCTGAGCACCGAGACCTAATAACCGTTTGAACAACTCGCGCTCCACCTGTCGGCGGTCTTCGCTGTACTGTCTGTTACCTAGGCCAACATGGATTCGAGTTCTGCCCGAATATCCTGTACAATCTGCTCGGTGTTGAACGACATCGCTGTCCTCCAGAGTATATCGGGTGTTCTTGGTCGATCATCCGACTATACCTCAGATGAGCCTGTCGTTCAACCCATTTTGAATGCACCCAATACACTTCCTGCCACGGCCCCAATGCGATGCCGAGATCGGGCCCTTACAGCGGCTGCCGCGGCCGGTGCCCAGCCGTGCATTGCGCTGCATCGCCTTCACTGCCACAACGCTGCAACGCCTGGTGGCCTCGCAAGAGATGAACGACCTGTGGCAGCGCGACGATCCGCAGCAGCGCCTCTGGCTGGCGCTGCACGAGGCCGGCCTGCTGGTGGAATACTGCTACCAGGTCGGCCATCCGGACGGCGACGTGGTCGTGGACTTCGCGCTGTTCTGCCGTGACGGCCGCATCGCCGTGTTATGCAACGACGCGGACGACGAGGGCGCGCTGCGTGAACGGCGGCCGGCCGACTATGAGTTGACCACCGGAGGCTGGACGGTGCTGCGTTTCAGCCAGCAGGAGTTGGAGGCCGAGTTGACCCGCTGCGCCGGCGGCATCATCGCCACGGTGCGGTGGCTGGGCGGACAGGTCGTCCCCCATGCGCTGGGGCCGGTCTGGAACACTGGGCGTGCGGCGTGAAGCGTGAAACGTGAGGTCGTTGGCGGGAGTGTTCACGCTTCACGTTTCACGGCGAGAAGTCCTGAGTGGAGCAAAGATGACCAATGCCTTCCTGATCTACGGTTCCTACGGCTACACCGGCGACCTGATCGCGCGCGAGGCAGTGGCGCGCGGGCTGCGGCCAATCCTGGCCGGCCGCGATCCCCAGCGGCTGGCGCGGCAGGCGGCTGAACTGGGACTGCAACACGTGGCCTTCAGCCTGGACGACCGCGCGACCATGGACCTGGCGCTGACCCAGGTCAGGTTGGTGCTGCACTGCGCCGGGCCGTTCAGCCGCACGGCGCGGCCCATGGTCGACGGCTGCCTGCGCAACGGCGTTCACTACCTGGATATCACCGGCGAGATCGCAGTCTTTGAGGCGCTGGCCCGGCGCAGCGCCGAGGCCCAGGCCGCCGGCGTGATGGTGCTGCCCGGCGCGGGCTTCGACGTGGTGCCCAGCGACTGCCTGGCCGCGCACCTCAAGCGCCGCCTGCCCACGGCTGACCGGCTGGCGCTGGGCATCCGCGGCCTGGGCAGCGGCATCTCGCGCGGCACGCTCACCACCGGCGCTGAGAGCCTGGGCGGGGCCACCTGGGTGCGCCGCGATGGCCGGCTGGTGGAGCTGCCGCCCGGCTCGTTGACGCGCTCCATCAACTTCGGCCGCGGCATGGTGTCCTGCGCGGCGATCGGCTGGGGCGATGTGGCCACGGCCTACTACAGCACCGGCATCCCCAACGTCGAGGTCTACTTTGCCATTCCGTCCGCGATGCGCTGGGGCATGCGCGCCATGGGCTATTTTAACCCGCTGCTGCGCTCGCGGCCGGCCCAGGCCGCGCTCAAGGCCGCCATCCAGCGCCAGCCGCCCGGTCCGAACGACCAGCAACGCGCCCGCGGCCGCAGCCTGCTGTGGGGCGAGGTGACCGACCCGGCCGGCCAGCGCCGCGTCAGCCGCCTGAACACGCCCGAGGGCTACACCCTGACCGTGCTGGCGTCGCTGGCCATGGTCGAGAAGGCGCTGGCCGGGCAGGCGACGCCCGGCTTCCAGACGCCGTCGCTGGCTTACGGTCCCGACCTGGTGATGGAACTGCCGGGCGTGAGTCGCGAGGATGTGGCAAACTGATCGACTATGTCTACCCAACAACGCCGCCCCTTTCTGACCGCCACCTGGCGCAACCTGGCCATGCTCAACTACGAGATCGACCCGGCTGTGCTGCAACGCCACCTGCCGGCCGGCCTGGTGGTGGACACCTGGCAGGGCCGCGCCTTCGCCAGCATGGTCGGCTTTCTCTTCCTGGACACGCGCCTGCTGGGCCTGCCCATCCCCTGGCACCGCAACTTCGAGGAGGTCAACCTGCGCTACTACGTGCGGCGCCGCGACCTGGGCGACGACGCCCCGCGCGCGGTGGCCTTCGTCAAGGAGATCGTGCCGCGACCGGCCATCGCCTGGACCGCGCGAGTGGTCTACGGCGAGCGCTACGTACACCTGCCCATGCGCCACGAGATTGGGTATGCCTCAGGCGCGCCGGCCAGCGTCGAATACGGCTGGCGCCGGCGCGGCCAATGGCAGCGACTGGGCGTGCGGCCGCAGGGCGCGGCGCAGCCCATGACGCCCGGCTCCGAGGCCGAGTTCATCGCGGAGCACTACTGGGGCTACGCCAACCAGCGCGGCCGGACGGTGGAATACCAGGTGGAGCATCCGCCGTGGCAGGTCTGGCAGGTCAGCGAGAGCTGGCTGGACTGCGACGTGGCCGGGCTGTACGGGCCGGAATTCACGCCCTTCCTGGCCGGCGCGCCCAGCTCGGCCTTTCTGGCCGAGGGTTCACCTGTGGTGGTGCGCCAGGGGCGGCGGCTGAGCTGAGCCGTTCCATTGAAAATCCTGCTCGAGTTCCTCGCGCGCCAGGAGATCGGAGACCAGTCTGTGGACTTCGTGGGGCCTGGGCGTGGCCATGGTCGGTGGTGCGAGGCAGAGGCTACCGGTTGTTTTTTTTGCAGCTTAGCCAGCCAGGCCGGGTAGCTAAGAGAGTCGCTGCCGTCCAGTGAGACCGGCGGTGGGCCATGCACGGCGAAGAAGTGCGCCACGGCTTCGTCCAACAGGGCCATCACTCGTCCTGACGGCCCAAAGGCCTCGAAGCCGAAGGTCAGCCAGGTTCTGAGGGTTGCCTGCACGTCGATCACCGTGAGTTCGATGTTGCAGCCGGTCTCTGGATATTGGTCCGGCGGCACCGAGGCGGGCCCGCCCGAGTCGAGCGAGATTTTCTGTGTATAGCGTTTCTTGACGACCCTACGCCACGGGCCGGACTGGTCCATCTCGATTTCGAACTGTGTTGCGATTGCCTCGGAGGGATCAAAGGACCATTTCACCCATTGATCCACACGGCCGACCACCCCACCGAGAGAAAAGGGGCGCGGCAGCGAACTGCCAATTGCCCAGATTGCGCAAGAGCACCAGTAGGCACGTGTGACGAGCAAATCTCGAATGTACTCTTTGCTCTTCTTAACGACCTGCTCCGCTACGTTATCCCTAGCCATCCATGTTCTGAATGCCTCGCGCGTCCTGTCAAAGTGCACTTTCAGCGGCGCCAGCAGCTCGAGCAATATGACTTCATCTGGTATCTTGTCCGGCTCGTCCGAGCCGCCCAACGCGAGTAGAGCGGCGCCGGCAACATCTGGATCGTCTCGAAAGGCTATGGCCGTGACGGTATTGGCAAGTTCAGCTGGAAACTCTCCATTCAGATGCAAATACCGAAGGACCTGCAGGGCAAGGAGACGTTCACTGGTTTTTGTCGCTGGCGAGATGGCTCAATAGCAAAGCTGCACGATCGGCGGTGCGTTGGTAAGCTTCTGCCCGATCCTTCTGTTTGATATACCAGTTTCCAACCACAAGAAGAGCGATGGGCACAAGTATTCCGGCAATGCCTGTAACGATGATTTGAACAACCTCAGCTTGTGACATTCGAGATCGTATCGTATCAGAAAGATGAGGTTGGCCCCATTGTCAAGACCACGAATCGGCAATTCTAACGTGATAGACATAAACTACTTCCGCCGTAGTAGGGGCTGTGGGAAAGTGGGAAACTCGCCGCGCAGCAAGAGTTTTCCACTTTTCCATAGCCCCTCTGCTCAGGAGGCATAGTAGACCTCAGCAGGCGTCCGGTAGCTCAGGCTCTGGTGCGGCCGGTCATAATCGTAGAACCTGAAGTAGTGGGTCAGACCCGCACTCAACTCGGGCACCGAGGCATAGTCCATGAGATAGACGTTCTCGTACTTGACCGTACGCCAGAGCCGCTCCACAAAGATATTGTCCAGGGCTCGACCACGCCCGTCCATGCTGATCTGGATGTCAGCGGCCTCCAGCTGTGCGGTGAAAGCGGCAGCCGTGAACTGGGCGCCCTGGTCGGTGTTGAAGACTTCGGGCCGGCCATGTTGCAGCGCTTGTTGGAGAGCCACCAGGCAGAAGTGGCCGTCCAGCGTGTTGGAGAGCTGCCAGGACAGCACGAAGCGGCTGTACCAGTCCAGGATGGCCGTCAAATACATGAAGCCACGAGCCATGCGAATGTACGTAATATAGGGTGGAAGGGGAGCGCGGTATCCTCATTGCTGAGAGCCGTTTCTCCCCAGCCCCCTCCAAACCGGACAAGCAAGTTGGCCCTGCATCCGGCTTTCCCGCATGACATTCCTTGTTGTCACTGGCTGGTGTGGCCATGATGGTGTTCCATATGACAGGCTTGGCAGAGCATCTTGCCCTGCTGAGTGAAGCCGGAACGGGCCACATGGCCGTACCCTTTGCGAACTCTTTTGGCGTTTCGTAGCCTGTTTGGGTGATGCAGAAACAGCGGTAGGTCGTTACGTCCGCAGCTCTGGCAAGTATCCTGGGCCGCAGCTTTCGTTGCCAGTCGCTGTGTCGAGCTGTGGCCGGTGGCCCATCCCGTGTTAAGCCGGGGCTTCACGTGCTGGACCTGGGCCGCTTCCCAGGCATATACCGACAGTCGCTGTGGACGTTTGTGCCAGATGAAGTATCGACCTCGTTCATCTTTGCTGCCATCCGGCTTCTGCACGAAGAGCATTTTACAGCCGGTGTGCGGGTCACGAGCATAGTGACGTCGCATGATCTTCCTGATCGACAGGCGGTGCTTCTTGCCCAGGTAGTGTGCTGCTCGCCAGAACACTACCGTGGCTAGCCGACCTGCTACCACGTTGCTGTTGTGAGCATAGCGGTAGTAGTTTGTCCAGCCACGCGCAATGGCACTCACGTTGACGAAAACGTCGTACTCCGGCGCCTGCGGATAGGCAGTAGCCTGCTTGATCCTGGCTACCGCTTCTCGCATGGCTTCCTCTGGAACGCTCAGGTGCAACCAGGGTGTACCTCGACTGGAACGTCGTCCTTGGAGGTGGTAGCCCAGGAAACGGAGCTGTTCTTGCCAATGCGTCACGAGGGTCTTGTCCATGTTCAAGGTCAGGTCCAGGGTTTGCTTCAACCACTCGGCCATGCGCTCTTTGAGATCCATAGCTTCTACCTTGGACGCATTGCAGAGTACCACGAGGAAGTCATCAGCAAAGCGCGTGTAGTAGATTGCCTGTCGCGGGAGACAGCATGGTAGCTGTCGCCTGGCGGCAAGTTTCTCGCGCAGTTCCTGGCGTAGTTCTGCATCACTACTGCTCTTAGGCAACGGTTGTTTTCCGTCCAGATAGCCCCGCAGATTCGAAATGCGGCAGCTCAGGCGTTGGTATTCCGGGTGCTTGCGAGCGTTCAATTGCTTCGGTGTCTGTGCCGGTGGATTGGCACCGATGTGCCTTTCCATCCAGCAGTCTAGCTCATGCAAGACCACGTTCGCCAAGATAGGACTTGCAATCCCACCCTGCGGTGTCCCACAATAGGTTCGATGATAGTTTCCCATCTCCATGACACCGGCCTGCAACATGCGTCGGATGACGTCAATGAAACGCTCATCTCGAATACGTTTGCGCAGGCAGTTGAGAATGACATGGTGCGGGATACTGCCGAAGCAGTCTGCCAGATCGCCCTCGATGATCCATGTGCCACTGGCTCTGTAGGCATTAGCTACCGTACGCAGCGCCGTGATCGGACTGCGTCCGGGTCGAAAGCCATGCGAGCAGTTGCAGAAGAGGGGTTCATAGAGAGCTTCCAGGATCATCGCAACCCCGGCCTGAACCACCTTGTCTCGACTGGTCGGAATGCCCAGAGGGCGCAGCTTCTGCGGCTTGCCTCTCTTCGGAATGTACACTCGTCGTACAGGTTGTGGCTGATACGTGCCAGCAGCCAGCTCTTGGCTCAACTTGACAATGGCCTCCGGAGTAACATCGGCCATCACCTGCCCGTCGACACCGGGGGTGTTGGCACCCTTGTTACTCTGGACCTTTGCCTTGGCGAGCATCAGGAACTCTGGCTGTCGTAGCAGACGGTACAGCCGGTTGAAACGCTTGTCGGGTTCGTCTCTCGCCAGTTTCGTCAGGTGTCCGAGTTCCTGGATGACATCAACCATGAGGTCTAACACCTTCGTATGTCTTCCGTCTTCGGACGGTCATGCCTCTGGCCCTTTGCCCTGTGCGCAGCTTTCTTGCGCTCCTTGGGTGGTCGTAACTCCACCGACTACTATGGCCAGTCTGCCCCACGTTGCCCGATACTGCCCAAGCCAGCCTTCCCGTTCTACGGGAGAGACAGCGTGGTTCCCCGGTAGCTGTCTGGTCACTGGGATGGGATCGGGTTGGCTTCCGAACACGTTCCCCCATACTGGGGGCTTGAGAACTGGGCCTTTGGCCACATCCAGGTGCCGTCGGCCTACCGATAGGATATTACGGGTTCACCAGCCGCTGACATTCGCTGGCTTACAGTTCTCCTGGCATCATAGACCGCGTATGCCAGCCGTGGGTTGGTCATGTCTCGCCTTCGCCAATAACCGGCTAACCCCAGCCCATCCTTTCCTGAACGTTCGCCTATTGGAGGTCGGTCTCCTCCTCACGACTCGCTCTTGTCCCCTGGAAGCTGACCAGCCCAGGGTTGCTTGGCACCCTGAACCGCCAGGGTTAGGAGACCCATCCCTGATGATGGGCCATATCCCATGATATATTAACCAGACGCCCGAACGGGCGCCCGTCCGCACTCCAGACCTGATTCCGACGCGTGACAGGCACGTTGCGCAGCAGATACGGGTAGATCTTGTGCCCTGGAGCCGCCATCGTCGTCTTGCGCTGCGGATAGATGGCCTGCAAGCCCATCAGTTGCATTAACCGACGTACTCGCTTACTATTTACCTCATGCTCTTGACGACGCAGATGCGCGGTCATACGCGGCCAGCCGTAGAAAGGCGTCTTGGTATACTGCTCGTCGATCAACCGCATCAGCAAGAGGTTGTATTCGGACTCACCTGCCGGCTCGTAATACCAGGAGGAATGGTTCAACCCGAGCAGCTCACACTGCCGGCGCAGACTGATCTGGGCATGCTCGGGTTCGATCAGGGTTCGCTTGACTTCAGCCGGCGCGGGCAACTTTTTTTTTCAGCCACTCAAGCTCCATCTTGAGTCGGCCGATCTGCTCGTATAGTTCAGCCTCTTGCGCTTCCAGCGCTCGCTCTTTGTGTCCTCCGTCTGCCCTGGCAAACAGGCTGGCGCCATCTTTCAGCAAGGCCTGCTTCCACTCGCTCACCCGGTTCGGATGCACGCCGTGCTCGCTGGCAATCTCATTTACCGTCTTCTGGCCCTTGATGGCTTCCAGGGCTACGCGGAACTTGAACTCGGCCGTGTAGTGTTGTCGCTTCCTTGGCATCCTTCTGGCCTCCACGTGCTCGATTATACGCGTTTTCATCACGTTAGCACGTGGTCCAGTTTTCGGGGCCAATTATAGTGATCGCCTGGGCCGGGTCGCAGCCTGCAGTGCGAGCCGTCCTGGTGGTGGGCTCGCAGGCCCGGCCTGAGCCGCCGGTCGGCGCGTGGTCCGACCTGGACCCGATCGTGTTCGCCACCGATTCGACGCGGCCGATAGCTGGCTGGCCCTGTTCGCCACCACGTACCTGTTCCGGCGCCTGGCCACGGAAACCGCGGCGCATTTGGGCTATGCGTACCCTACGGTCCTGGATGAGCGTGTTACGCAATTCGTCAACGTTCTTCACGCGGAAGACGATCTAAGTCAATAGCCCAATCCGCGGGCAGGTCGAACTCCTCCTCTGAGGTTCA
>JAULUH010000540.1:0-13264 GCA_032111745.1 Anaerolineae bacterium
GGGGTCACGCCGCGGCGAAGACCACCTCGCCCGCCACGATAGTGTTGCGTACCGTCAGCTCAGAATCCAGCAGCACCAGGTCGGCGTTATAGCCGGGAGCGATCCGGCCGAGGCTGTGCGCCAGGCTCAGGGCTCGGGCGGGGGTGGTGGTAATCGTCGCCAGGGCTTGAGGTAGCGGGCAGCCGGTGAAGGCCATAAGGTTGCGCAAGGCCTGGTCCAGTGCCAGGATGCTGCCAGCCAGGATACCGTCAGCCAGGCGCGCGCTGGTGGCGTCTACCTGCACCTCGAAATCGCCTAGCAGGTGCATGCCAGGCGCCATCCCCAGGGCCGCCATGGCATCGGTCACCAGGTTCAAGCGCTGGCTGCCCAGGCAGGCCCAGATCAACCTTACGATGGCCGGGTGGGTATGAATGCCGTCGGCGATGAGCCCGGCAACCGGCCGGTCATCGGTCAGCAGGGCTCCGGGCAGGCCAGGCTCGCGGTGCAAGAGGTTGGGCATGGCGTTAAACAGGTGGGTGCCGTAGCGAATGCCGGCGTCGAAGGCAGCCATGGCCTCGGCGTAGGTCGCCATGGAGTGGCCGGCGCTGACCAGCACCCCCCGGCCGGCCAGGGCTTCGACCATGGGCAGCGCGCCCGGCAGCTCCGGCGCCAGGGTCACCAGGCGCACCCCCTGCTCCGGTGACCAATCGGCTACCACGCCGAGATCGGGCTGGCGCAGGTAGGCCGGGTTGTGGGCACCCTTCTTCTGCGGGTTCAGGAAGGGGCCTTCCACGTGCAGGCCGAGGGGCACGGTGGCCCGGTAGCCGGCTGGCCGGCCGTATACCACCACCTCCTGGGCCTGGGAGACGCGGGACAAAGGCGACGTGATGATGGTGGGCAGGAAGGCCGTCACCCCGTAGCGCGGCAGCTGCGCCGCCACCTGCCAGATGGTGGCCGGCTCGGCCGTGAAATCGGCCCCGAAGCCGCCGTTGAACTGCAGGTCGATGAAGCCGGGCACTACCAGGAAGCCGGTGGCGTCGATCAGGCGAGCCCCCGGGGGGCAGGGCACCTCGGCGGCTGGGCCGGCGGCGACGATCCGATTCTCCTCGATCAGCACCGCCGTGTCGCCGGGTATAGGAGCCGGAGTGTAGAGCTGGCTAGTTTTTATGTAAATCATAGCTTGGTTTCCTGGTCTCGGCCAGGGGATTGCAGGCGCGGCACGCCAGGTCCGGGCCTAGGCCCTGGTGGCCGGCAGGCTGGCGGCGGCGATGGACTGGCCCACCCGCCGGCTCTTCTCGTCGGGCAGCTGAATACGCAGGCGCCCGGCCAGCTCGGGAAACTCGGTCGCCAGCACAGCCTTAGCGCCATCAAGAATCAGCGGGCCGCCCCGGCCGGAGGTGACGCGGCCTAGGATCAGTACGTGGTTGAGGTCGTAGAAATCGGCATAGTGGGCCAGGCCATAGCCCAGGTAGGTGCCGATGGTCTGCCAGACCTTGATCGCTCCGGGGTGCCCCGCTTCCAGGTAACCCTGGACGTGCTTGAGCTTCTCGGCCTTGGTAGCCTCGGCGGGCAGCTCGATGCCTACCTGGGGGGCCAGGCGGAAGACGCACTGCTGCGAGAAATAGAGCGCGCCGACGCCGGTGTCACCTGACCACTCGTCCGCCGGGGCTGCGGGATTGTAGTCCACCGGGGCGAAGGCCAGCTCGTTTAGCCAGCCGGTGATCTTGCCCTCCTGGTCGACGTAGCCCGTGGCCTCGCTGCTACCCATGGCGATACCCAGCACGCCGTTGTCCTCCAGGGACATGGCCCCGGCCAATGCGGTCACATCGCCGTCGTTGGCCACCTCCAATGGCACGCCAAACTCGTCGCGAATGCGCAGGAACATGGTGCGGATCTCGTCGAAGCGATCTTCGGGAATGCCGCGAAACAATGACGCCACCATGGGCCGGTTGTCCACGTAAACCCCCGCGGAGCTGCCGCCGATGGCGTCCAGCCCGGGCAGCTTGGAGCGGGCCATCTGCAGCGCGGCCAGGATGTGGTTGTAGTGATAGCGAGGGTCGGCCTGCTCGGTGGGCTCCCAAACGATCTCCTCGCTGAAGATGGGCTCGCCGTTCACCACTGCCGATACCTTGAGGTCAGACGCGCCGAGATCGAAGCCGATGCGGCAGCCATCCAGGTGACGGCCGAGGGCCTGGCCTGTCTCGCCAGCGACCGGTGCTTCGGCGGCGGTGCAGGACTCCACGGTAAAGGGACGCTGGTACACCAGCTGGCCCATGAAGTGGTAGTCGAAGCTGCGGGCGCCGGCAGGAGCATAGGTGGCCTGGATGTGCTCGGCGATGGCGCGGGGCCCGCCAATGATCACACGCCACCCGCCGCGTTGCCACAGCAAGAACTTGACGAGGCGTTCGACATAGGGAAGGTTAGCTGCGGCCTGCGGATGGCCCTCGGGAAACACACGGGTGTCGAAGCGGGAAATCGCGCCGTCGGAGCGTTCCAGGGCGATCGCCAGAGGCACGCCGCCACCGGCGTTGTCGACCTGGTGCCGGAAGGCCCGGTTGGCCAGCACCGCGGGCCGGAAGTCCGGGTCCAGGGCGGGCAATGAAGCGGGAGCAATCAGGGAAAACACGTTTGACATCGATGTCCTCGCTCTGCGGTTTTACTGGCTGATCCAGTCCACGGTGTGGCACATAGCGTCGGCGACGTCGCCTTGCCGGTGTTGCACCTCCAGGCGCGGGCTCACCGGGGAGCCGCCCACGTCCACTACCTGGACGTAATGCACGTTGGGAGTATCACCCAGCACGAAATCGTACTGGCCCAGGTCTGCGGATCCGGCTTTCGTCTCCACGGTCTGCTCGTTGCCATACTGATCGTAGCGCCAGAGCCTGACGCCGGGCAGTGGGTTGCCGGCGGTATCCCACACGGTTCCTCGAATGGACGCGCCCGGGCAGCCATCCGGGGTGTGGCGTACGGGGCCGGCCGGGAGAAACGCAAAGGCTACGCCGGCAGGCGTTGGGCTGGGGGCGGAGGAGGGAGAGGTGACAGGAGCCAGCGCCGGCGTGTCCTCACCGGCAGGGGTCACCAGGGTGGGGATGGGGCTGGGTTCCGCACCGGCAGCAACCGTGCCAGTCACGCTCTCAGGCGGGAGCGGGAGGCTTGCCGGCTCGTCAGCTGCCGGGGACGCCGGTGGTGCGGCCGTGACGGTAGGGCCGGGTTGGGTGTCCAAGCCCGGGACGGGGCGGCGGCGGGGGATCAGGGCGTTGATGTCGACGCCAGCGACGGCCTCCTGGAGGCTGGCCACCACGTCCAGCTGGGGCATCTCCACGGGCTGAACCAGGCGCAAGCCGAGCCAGGCTCCGGCCACGGCGGCCAACAACACCAGGAGAAATGCCAGCGCATAATGACGTCTTTGGCGCATGGGAACTTGCTCGTTTGACCTATTGATGCTATACTTTGATCCGCCAGAGGGCGAGTAGCTCAGTCGGTTAGAGCGCTGCGCTCACATCGCAGAGGTCAGGGGTTCAAGTCCCTTCTCGCCCACTCGTCCGGGACAACCGGCTGCCGTACGCAGCCGGTTTGTCTTTATGATGGCAGGACTGCTCAGGATTATACCCGCTAGCACCCTGTGAACAAGTTCACGCCACTGCGCTATGCCGAGGTCAGGCGCTGCCGCACACCCTGGAACACACCATGCCCGATGACTTAGTCCAACAGTTGCTGCGGTGGTTGCCGGACCAACGGCTCTGGCAGGCGTCGCCGGTGCCGTGGGTGCTGGGCTCGCTGGTCCTTGGCATTGGCGCGCGGCTCGTGCTGTGGGCAGGCATCAGCAGGTCACAGGGCCTGCGCTCCTGGTATGGCACGCCGGCCGGGCGGGTGCTGGCCTGGCTAGCATGGATGGCCTGGCTCATTGGGCCGGGCTATGCGGCCGTGCTGGTGGGCGTATTGTCACCCCGTCTGATGGGGCTGACCCAGGTCGACTGGGGAGCGCCTTTTGGCTACGGCCTGGCCTTCGCCGGGTTAGCTGTAGCCATTCTGGTTGCCGCTGGCGTGATGGTGCGCCAGGCCAGGGATGCCTGGCCAGCCTGGCCGACCCTCTCGGCGGCGCTCGCCGGCAGCGTCCTGCTGGCGGCGGAGGCCGGAGCCCTGCAATGGCACTGGGCATTCTACCGCAGCGCGGCCATCCAGGGGGCCCAGGAGCTGGGAGCCAGCGGACCCCTGGTGTGGGGCACGTGGATTGCCGTGGGGCTCGCCATGCTGGAAGGAGTTCTGAACCCCGGGCTATGGCATGATCTGCAGACACCCGGCCCGGCCGAGCGCCGGGTGTTGCGAGCCGTGCTGCTGGTGGCAACCGGCGTGCTCTTCCTGCTCAGCCGCAATTTCTGGCTGCTATGGGTCACCCACGCCCTGGCAGCGATGATCCTGGAGCCACGTCTCGCCCAGCCCCACCGCTGGCTCGCAGGCAGCAAAAAAGGGGCCACCGGCGGATAAGCTCACAGCCAGGGGCCCCTGAACAGCAGTTCGCGTGGTTACATCAGGCGGAAGGCCACGTTGAGGGCGATCAGAACCAGCAGCAGCGCCAGGGCCAGGATGAAAGTCCGGCGCAGGTCCCCATAGACGTAGCGATATTCCTTGGCCCAGTTTACGGTGGCAGCCTTGCCGGTAGACGTCGCCATGCTCTTCTTGCTCGCAGTGATCCCCGGGGACGCGGAATCTCCCGGGGGCTGCCCGGTCGCCGGGGACGTCACCGCGCCGGCCTGGACCTCCGGATTCATCTGCGCATAGGTGCGCGGGCTTTGCGAGCGTGGCTTGCGAACTTTCTTGGCCATCGATGCCTGATCCTCTCAATCACCAAAACCTGGCTTGATCATCCTGACGGTGCTATTGTACGCCAGGTCACGGCCACGGTCAATTCCAGGGCCGGATCTGTCAGGGCTTCTCAAAAAAGCCCCTCCTTCCCGCTTCGTCCACCCTCAGGCCTTCCATCGGCAAATCGCCTACCCAGCCATGAGCTCAGGCCAGCTTATCGCCGCTGGGCCGGCGCCGCCGCAGCAGCCGGTTGAGCAACAGCCGGGCCTCGTCCACCTGCAACAGCAGCACCCCAGCTCCGTATACAACCGCACCAGCGGCTGTGCTGGCGAGCACGATGACCAGGTTGCCCTCAAAGCCGGCGGGCAGGCGATTGCCCAGCAGCGGGACCACGATCAGGAGCATCACACCCATGGCGGCGGCGGCCAGCGCGGTCTTGAGCAGCGTCACACCCGCGTGTAGCGACTGCAAGCTGCCCAGGCGGTGGCGCAGCAGCAGGAGCATGATCAGGACGTGGCCCGTGTGCTTGGCCGAATCGGCCAGCACCAGGCCCAGGTAGCCCAGGGGGTTCAAAAGCAACAAGGCCACCACCAGGTAGATGCCCACCGAAACGATGCCCACCAGGGCAGGCGTGAGGGTATCGCCGCGGGCGTAGAAGGTGTAGTTCAGCAGCCAGTCCACAGAGGCCGGGATGAGGCCCAACAGGTAGAGGTGCAGGGCGAGCACCACCTGGTCGGTATCGGAGGGCATGAACGCGCCCCGCTGGAAGATCAGCTGCACGATGGGCTCCCCCAGGACCCACAGGCCCACGGTAGCCGGCACGATCAGCAACAGCACCATGCGCAGGCCGCGTCCCAGGGTGCGCCGGAAGGAGTCCTCGTCCCCCGCGGCGTAGAATTGGGCCAGGGAAGGCAGGGCAGCCAGGCTGATGGCCACGGCAATCAGGCCATGCGGCAGCTGGATCAGGGTTGTGGCGCCGCGCATCCAGGCCAGGCTCTGCTCGCCGGTGCCGGAGGCCAGCCGGCGGTCGATGATCACCTGAACCTGGCTCACCACCAGCCCCAGGACAATGGGCAGATAGAGCCTCCAGATGCGCGGCAGCGCAGGATGGCGCAGGGCCGGGCGCAACCCCACCTGGGCCTGGCGCAGCTCAGGCAGCTGGATGGCGAGCTGCAGGATGGCGCCCAGCATCACCCCTAAGGCCAGCGAGACGATGTCCAGCTGCTCGTGCAACGCCAGGGCGGCGACGATGATCCCCAGGTTATAGACCGCTGCAGCAAAGGCCGGCACGGTGAAGCGCTGCAGGCTGTAGAGGATGGCCGTGACCACGCCGCCCATGGCCAGGAACCATACGGCCGGCGTCATGATGCGCATCAGCTGTTCGGTGAGAACCAGCAGGTCCTCGCTGAAGCCGCCGGCCACCAGGCGGGAAATGGGGCCCGCAAACAGCTCGACCACGACCACCAGGATCGCCACCACGATGGCCATCACCGACAGCATGGCACCAGCGGCCTGGCCCAGCTCCCGGCGCCGCGCCGGCCGGGCGTAGTCGCTGAACACAGGTACCAGGGCCGCGCTGAGCATCCCCCCCACCAGCAGGTCGTAGATCATGGTCGGGATGGTGCTGGCGGCCTGAAACGCGCTCACCTGCCCGGAGGCGCCAAAGAAATAGGCGATCACGGTCTCACGGGCCAGGCCCAGGACGCGGCTGACTACGTTGCCGATGGCAAGGATGGTGGCCGAGCGCGCCAGCGACGGCGCTGCCGTCTCAGGCGGGGCAGGCAGGGCTGAGGGCTCGGGGTTAGCTGCAGAGTCCATGATGGTCGAGGCTCAATTTCTTGGGGGCGGGTCCTCGCGAATCTGAGCCAATAACCGGGTGGTCGAGCGGCCGGTCTGGTAGGGCAGGTAGACCACGCGGCCGCCGTAACTGGCAACCACGGCGGCCTCCGGGGCGATCTTCTGCCCCGTGTCCCAATCACCCCCTTTGACATAGATATCGGGGCGGATGGCTTCCACCAAGCGCTCCGCCGTCAGCTCGGGAAACACGACCACGACATCCACGGCCCGCATGCTGGCCAGCACGGCCGCCCGGTCCTGCTCGGCGACGACAGGCCGGCCGGGCCCCTTGAGCAGGTGCACGGACTCATCCCCGTTGAGGCCGACGAAGAGGCAGTCTCCCAGCAGGCGGGCGCGCGCCAGGAGGTCGACGTGCCCTACATGCAGGAGATCGAAACAGCCGTTGGTGAAGACGATGCGCCGGCCTGCGGCCTGCAAGCCGCGGGCCAGGATCGCCGCCTGGTCCAGGTTCAGAATCTCGCCGCTATAGTGCTCTGGTCCTACCATCATCCGTGCTCGCCGGTTCAGGCCTTCTGCTGGTTATGACGAGGATCACAAATCGATGTAACGTTACTCGCAAAGCGAAAAACGTCAAATCGGCGATACTCACAGGTGCACTGATCCCCGCCGCGACTGCAGCGCCTGCACCACCACCTGGCCGGCGAACCGGGGCAGGGCCAGCTGCCGGCGCCAGCGCCAGGGCTGGGTAACCAGGCGAAACAGCCACTCCAGGTGGGCCTGTTGAATCCACATGGGTGCCCGGCGACGCAGGCCCGCAATATGGTCGAAGGCCCCGCCCACGCCCAACATCGCCGGCACCCCCAGCTCGCTCCGGTGGGCAGCGATCCAGAGGTCCTGGGCCGGCGCGCCATAGGCCACGCAGAGCACATCAGGGCGAGCCGCGCGGATGCGGGCCACCAGCGCCGGCGCCTCCTCCGGGGCGGGAGATCCACCAAAGGCGCCGGCCACCTGGAGCCCCGGATAATGGGCCACCAGCACCTCGGCCGCCCTGGCGGCTACCCCCTCCGCGGCACCCAGGAAATAGAGCCGCCAGCCCTGCTGAGCTGCCCGCGCCGCCAGCATGGGCACCAGGTCCGAGCCCGTGACCCGCTCCGGCAGGGGATGGCCCAATAAGCGGGCGGCCCACAGGATGCCAACACCATCCGGCACGCACAGGTCGGCCTCGTCGAGCACCCGGTGGAACCCGGCATGGCCCTGCGCCAGCATGACGAACTCCGGGTTGACGGTGACTACCTGGTGTGGGCCACCCTCGGCGATCCAGGCCTCGATCAAGCCCAGGGTCGCGGCATAGTCCACGGCATGGACCCGCACACCGAGGACACGCACGGCTTGGGGCATCACGGTGGGTGGTCCCTGGCGGGCAGCACATCCAGGTCAGCCACCGCCGCCAGCACCGGGCCGGGCTCCAGTCCGGCCATACAGGAGCGATGCCAGCAGCCATCGCGCTGGCCCACGCCATGGCCCACGTAGCTGCAGGGCGAGCAGGCGAGGCCCAGCCGTACGACCCTCGACAAGCCCGCCGGGGTCCAGGGCCCCCAAGCCTGGTGGTTGGATGGGCCGAACAGAGCCACCACGGGCACGCCGCTGGCGCTCGCCAGGTGCATCACCCCCGAGTCCGCGCCCAGGAACAGGGTGCACTGGCCAAGCACGGCAGCCAGCTGGGGCAGGCTGGTACGGCCGGCCAGGTTCAGGCAGGGAGCCTGCAGCAAAGCCGCCACATCTTCAGCACCGTCGCTGGTGCTGCCCACCAGTACGATGGCCGCGCCATAGCGGCCGGCCAGGGCATTGCCCACCGCCGTCCACTTTGCGGGCTCCCAGCGGCGGGCCAGGGAATAGCCCCCCGAGCCCGGATGAATGGCAACCCGGGGGAAGGGCAGGTCAGCCAGCCAGACCCTGGCCTGGGCCGAGTCGGCGGGGTCGAACCGCGCCGCCAGCGCCAGGCCAGCCGGCGGTGCGTCCAGCTGCCCGGCGACATGGAGTGCGTATTGCACCTCGTGCAGGGCCCCAAAACCGCGGTCAGGCACGGGATGGCTGAGCCAGCCCCCGCGGCCATTATCCAGGCCGGCCACGATGGGGGCAGCGGCGGCAGCAGCCAGCAGCCGGTACTTGGCGACTCCCGTGCGCAGGGTCAGGTGATGCAGCAGGGCGACAGCCTCGTAGCGCGCCTGCCGCAGGTCACGCAGCAGGGACCAGGCCGATGGCAGGTCGCCAGCAGTGCGGATCAGATTGCGCGGGGCGGTGAGGATATGGTCGACCAGACCAGTAGGCACCACCGTAGCCGCGTGCGGCGTGGTTAATAGGTCGACACGGGCCTGGGGATAGCGCTGGCGCAAGGCCCGCAGCGCGGGCGTCGCCGTGAGCACGTCGCCGATGTCCGCCAGCTTCACCACCAGGATGGCGGACAGCTCCTGCGGGATCGCGGACGCGGCAAGCGTGGACGAGGCTGTGCGGCTCACGTCCTTCCTCCCGCGGCCTGCTCCAGCACGGCCAGCGTCTCCCGTGCGCAGCGCTCCCACGAAAAGCGCGGCAGGTTGGCGAAGCCGGCGGCCACCAGATCTGCGGCCAGGCCCTCCTCGGTGAGCAGCCGGACCAGGCCCTGGGCCAGGGCGTCGACGTCCAGGGGGTCGACCAGCAGCGCGCCGGCGCCCGCTACCTCGGGCAGGGACGAGGTGTTGGAGGCCAGCACGGGCGTGCCGCAGGCCTGGGCCTCCAGCACCGGAAAGCCAAAGCCCTCGTAGAGCGAGGGGAAGACGAAGGCCTCGGCGGCACTGAGCAGGGCCGGCAGGTCCTGGTCTGCCACATAGCCGGGCAGGATCACCCGCTCCTGCAGCCCCAGCGCGGCCACTTTGGCCAGGGTCCCTTCGGCGAGCCGGCCCTGCTGGCCAGCCAGCACCAGGCGCAGCCCGGGCAGCCGTTGCTCGCATACGGGTAGAGCGCGGGCAAAGGCCTCGACCAGGCGCTCCAGGTTCTTGCGGGGCTGGATCGTGCCGACGTACAGCACGTAGGGGCAGGGTTGTCCGGCTGGCATGAGGCCCAGGCGATCACGCATGGGGGCCAGCTGCCGGGGATCCACCACCGGGGTCAGGGCTTCGTCGCGGCCCAGGTAGACCACGGCAATGCGATCCGCCGCGGTGTCATAGAAACGCACCAGGTCGTCGCGGGTGGCCCGGGAGTCGGCGAGGACCATGGACGCGCTACGCGCGTTGAAGCGCGTGCTGGCGTCCAGGTACCAACGGCTCCCGCGCGGGTGGGCGTCGGGAAAGTAGCGAAAGCCGAGGTCGTGCACGGTGACGACGCTGGCGGCCGGATGCCGGGCTGGCAACACGTGGGAGGGCACAAAGAGCACGTCAGGCGGCCGCCGGGTGACCTCCGCGCTCAGGCGCAGGTGAGTCCACAGCCGCGGCGCGCGGATGACACAGGTCTCGCAGCGGCCGGCCACCTCTGGCCCGGCGCCGAACAGGCCGGGCGGCGGCGGCTGGTCGCAGTAGAGGCGAAAAATGTGATCGCTCTCCAGGCGCAGAAGCTGGCGAATGAGCTGCAATGAGTAGGTTTCGGTGCCAGTACGCCGGGAGCGCAGGGCCCGGCTGGCGTCGATGCCGATCAGCATAGGGGGTGGTCTCACAGTGCTGGGCCCTGGGCCGGCCCGCAGCCATTATAGCATGTGGCCCGTAGGGGGTCCAATGCACCCATGGGCATGGGTGCGGCCCCGATGGCTTCATTGGCGAATTTCATCAGGTTATGTTACCATCATGCCTCATTCACTCACCTAAGGAGCGAGTCATGCGGGCCGTAGACATCATCCAGAAGAAACGCGACGGCCACGAGCTGAGTGCCCGGGAGATTGAGTTCTTCGTGGACGGCTTCTGCCAGGGAACCATCCCGGATTACCAGGCCGCGGCGTTTGCCATGGCGACCTACTTCCAGGGCATGACCGACGCCGAGGCCACCGCGCTCACCCTGGCCATGCTGAGGTCCGGCGTGGAGCTGGAGCCCCAGAAGCTGTTTCCCGAGGGCACCGTGGTGGTGGACAAGCACTCCACCGGCGGCGTGGGTGACAAGACGACCCTGGCCCTGGCGCCCATCGTCGCCAGCCTGGGCCTTCCCGTGGGCAAGCTCAGCGGCCGCGGCCTGGGCTTCTCGGGCGGCACCATCGACAAGCTGGAGAGCATCTCGGGCTGGAGCAGCGAGGTATCCACCGAGCAGTTCGTGCGCCAACTGCGGGAGATCGGGTTGGTGGTGGGCGGCCAGACCGCCAACCTGGCCCCCGCGGACGGAAAGTTCTACGCTCTGCGCGATGTCACGGCTACCGTGCCCATCCTGCCCATGATCGCCGCCTCCATCATGTCCAAGAAGCTGGCCTCGGGCGCCGACGCCATCGTGCTGGACGTCAAGGTGGGATACGGGGCGTTCATGCGCCAGCTGGAGGATGCCCGTCGCCTGGCCCAGCTGATGGTGGAGATCGGCCAGAGCCTGGGCCGCCAGATGGCGGCCGTGATCAGCGACATGCACCAGCCGCTGGGACTGGCCGTGGGCAACGCCCTGGAGGTGGTGGAGGCCATCGACACCCTGCAAGGTCGCGGCCCGGCCGATTTCGTAGAGCTGGTGGTGACCCTGGCCGGTGAGATGCTGCGCCTGGCCGGCACGATCGCCGAGCCCGCCGAGGGACAGGTCCTGGCGCGACGCCAGATCGAGAACGGCCAGGCCATGCAGAAGCTGCGCCAGTTCGTGGCGGCCCAGGGGGGCGACGTGCGCCAGCTGGATGATCCGAGCCTGTTGCCCCGGGCCGCGCTGGTGGAGCCCGTGGTGGCGCGCTCGTCGGGCTGGGTCACCCGGGCGCGCGCCGACCTGATCGGCCATGCCGCCGCCCACCTGGGCGCCGGCCGGGAGAAGAAGGGTGACCCGGTCGACCACGCCGTGGGCATCGTCCTGGCGGCCAAGATCGGCGATCGGGTCGAGGCCGGGCAGCCGCTGGCGCATGTCCACGCCAACGACGAGGCCAGGCTCGCCGAGGCCCAGCACCACGTGCAATCGGCGTATCGTATCGACGACACGCCGGTAGCAGCCCCCATCTTGATCCACGAGATCGTGCGCTAGAGCGGGATGTTAGCCGGAGGGATAGCCTGCGGCTTGTGGCTCAGGCCCCCAGGTCTCCCAGATTGGCCCCGCGCAGCTGCCGCGCCACCCACACCATCAGGCGGTCAGCCACCTCGTCCTTGGACAGCAAGGGCCAGGGCAGCACGTCGCCCCAGCGGTCCAGCAGGGTGACCTGGTTGGTGTCGACGCCGAATCCGCTGTGCGCGGCCGACACGTCGTTGACCAGGATCAGGTCCAGGTTCTTGGCCTCCAGCTTGGCCTTGGCATTGGCCAGCAGGTCCTCGGTCTCCGCCGCGAAACCCACCGCCACCTTGGGGCGGCTACTGGCGCTGCGCTGATCCCCCACCTCGGCCAGGATGTCGGCATTGCGCACCAGCTCGATGCTCAGATCGCCCTTCTTCTTGATCTTCTGCGCGGCCGTGGTAGCCGGGCGATAGTCGGCCACCGCCGCCGCGCCAATCAAGACGTCGACCTCCGGCAGGAGGTCGAAGACGGCGTCGCGCATCTCCTGCGCCGTCATCACAGGCACGCTGGCCATGCCGTAGGGTATCGGCACCTGCAGGGGGGAGTGGACGACCGTGACGGTCGCCCCGAAGTCGCGCGCGGAGCGGGCGATGGCCATCCCCATCTTGCCCGTGGACCGGTTGCCCAGGAAGCGCACCGGGTCCAGCGCTTCCTGGGTGCCGCCCGCCGTGATCAGCACGTGGGTGCCGGCCAGCGGTCCCTTGCGGCCGAGGACCTTGCGGACCATCTCGACGATCTGGGGCGGCTCGGCCATGCGGCCGACGCCGACGGCGCCGGAGGCCAGCCGCCCGGGCATGGGTCCGATCATCGTGGCCCCACGCTCCAGGAGGGTGCGTACGTGCCCCTGGGTGGCGGCGTTCTCCCACATGCCGGTCTCCATGGCGGGGGCCAGCAGGAGGGGAGCTCGGGTGGCCAGGGCGGTGGCGGTCAGCGGGCTGTTGGCCAGGCCCAGGGCCATGGCGGCGATGGTGTTGGCCGTGGCCGGGGCCACCAGGAAGAGGTCGGCGTCGCGGGCCATGGTCACGTGCAGGATCTGGCCCTGGCGTTGCGCCCACATGTCCGCGGTTACCGGACGGCCGGTGATGGCCGAGAACGTCAGGGGGGTTACGAAGTGCTGGGCGGCCTCGGTCATGAGCACGTCGACGGTGGCGCCGGCCTGGGTGAGCCGGCTGGCGACGGTGACCGCCTTGTAGGCGGCGATGCCGCCGGTGACTCCCAGCAGGATCATCTTGCCGCGCAGGACGCGGATGATGGTGTCGCTCTCGGACATGGCGTCTCCTTCCGGGCCTCCTGAAATCCAGCATCACTCCCCGATCATTCGGCGTAGCTCCGCCTCAGCCACCACGGGCACGCCGAGCTTGAGCGCGTTGTCCAGCTTGCTGCCGGCCTTGTCGCCGGCCAACACGTAGGAGGTCTTGCTGCTCACGGAGCCCGTCACCTTGCCGCCGTGGGCCTTGATCAGGGCGGTTGCCGCCTCGCGGCTCAAGGTTGGCAGCGTGCCGGTGAC
>JAULUH010000541.1:0-6013 GCA_032111745.1 Anaerolineae bacterium
GTCGCCCACGTGCGCGCCGTGCGTCCGCAGGTGGTCGTGACCTTCAGTCCGGATGGCGACTACGGCCATCCCGACCATATCGCCATCTCGCAGCTCACCCTGGCCGCCCTGGTCTGTGCCGCCGATGCCCGCTATGGCGATCCGGCCCACCCCCTGCCGCCCCACCGGGTCGCCAAGCTCTACTACGTGGTCCAGGGTCCGGCGCTCGCCGCGGCCGTGGTCGAGCTGCTCGGCGATGTCACCATCGAGGTCGACGGCACGCTGCGCCGCAGCGTCGTCTGGCCAGACTGGGCCATCGCCGCGGAGGTGGATGGCACCGCCTTTGTGCCCGCCGCCAGGGCGGCCGTCACCTGCCATCGTAGCCAGCTTCCCAGCCTGGGCGATATCGACGCCCTGTCGCCGGCGCAATGGGAGCGGCTGCTCGGCCGCACCTCCTACGTCCGTGCCTACAGCCTGGTCAATGGGGGGCGGGAAGTCGAATCCAGCCTGTTCGCCGGCCTGTCCGAGATCGCCTGAAGATTCGTTTAAGCTAGAAGTGGGACCTGTCACCGAGCGTTGTACGGGATCCTTAAGGCCGTCGCACTCAGTTGTGCCGACATCATGCGCGCCACCACCTCGCCTGGAGATCCCAGGCGCTCCCTCTTTACGAGATCGAGGTCACCATGCACCCTCTGGACATCCTCAAATACGGCCATCTGACTGTGATGCACACTCTCGACGAGTTCCCGGCGCATGCGCACCATATGCCCAACGTCTGCGGCTACTGGTCCACCACGGATCTGGTTGCCCACCTGGGCTCCTTCGAACTGGTGCTGGAGGAGGTGCTGGCCGACATCCTGCAGCCCGGGGCCATCCCCACGCCGCTGCGCGACGAGCTCATGGCCGACGGCCAGGCTTTCAACGATCGCCAGGTCGACGAGCTGCGCCGGGGGCGGACCTTCGCCGATGTGTTGGCCGAGTACACAGACTCCCACGGCCGGGCCGTGGCCCTGGCGGCGCAGGTCCCGCGTGAGGCCTGGCGGCGCACCGGCGCCATCCCCTGGTACGGCGCGGCCTACGACCTGGAGGACTACGTCGTCTACACCTACTACGCCCACAAGCGCGAGCACTGCGGCCAGATCTCAGTCTTCGGCGACTATCACAAAGGTTGAGCTCAGCAGCCCCGCCTGCCTCAACCCAAGATCGACGGCCGGCTGGCCACCGGTTCAGTCTGCAGCTGATGTATAGCCCAGCTCAACCCAGCTGAGGCCCAGGGCATCGCTGCCCGTGGCCCGCACGGTCACCAGCACCTCATCCCCGGCTTTTTTCGGCACTGGTGCCTGCCACATCTGCCACCCGCCACCCTGCTCGCCACCCACCAAAGAGCCGACCGGCTGTCCATCGACCAGGACTTCGAAGTCCTTGGCGGCATGATCGAAGTGGCGCAGCCTCACCGCGCGAGGTGCATCGGCCTTCAGCTGCAGCTGCACACTCGTCTGCTCCCCGGCCGCAACGTGCCGGTACGACTCATCTGTCCAGCTCGCATCGGCGATATCGGCGAAATCTACCAAGGAAGCAAGGTCATCATCCTGCTGCGCACCGGGTCGCGCCATTACCACTACGAGCTGGCGGTTGCCCCGCCACCGGTTCGGCTTCCCGGCCGGCGTAGGACCGGTGCCAAAGGTGGCCCTCATCTCGTATTCCTGCGCCAGCTCGGGGGCCGTGTGGAGCGCAACCAGCGGTTCCGAGTCGCTCCTCAGCTCACCGGCTACAACGTAATCGGGCGTTTGCTCCCGCAGGTAGGCCTGCACATCGGCCCACGGTAATACCACCGTCTCCGCCTGCAGGCGGGCCAGGTCCCCGGGCAGAAAGACCATCTCCTCGACCAACAGTACCGTGTCGCCATCGCTGGTGGCCTTGACCAGCCAGTCCACGGCCTCTGCGCGGGAATCCGGGTAATGCCAGAGCGTGCGGGCATAGTCGATGGAGGGGACCGCCATAGACACGGCGACGACGGCTAACGCGCCCAGGTCCACGAGAATCGGGCGCGACGCGCGGGCTCGCAGCCTGGCGATGAGCGTCCCCACCAGAACGCAGCCGATGGCAGCCAGGGGTAGCAGATTGCGAAACGGCCTGAACGATACCCGCGATGTAACCAACAGCAGAACGATCCCGTATGCTACCCAGCTCCAAACCCGCCGCGAGAGCCGGGGATCGGCCAGGACCACCAGCAAACCCGCAACGGCCAGGATCACAAAGACCAGCCCCACCTCTGGATGGTCCAGCGGCAGGTCCCACTCAGCTCGACTGATGGCCTGGCCCCAAAACGAGCCCTGAATCTTCGACGCGTAAGCGCCCAGCTCTGCGCGCCAGGCTGCCACGACGGCATTCGGTTTCAAGAGCAAGGCCGGCATGGTGACGACACTGGCGACAACAGCAGCCACCGCGGCCAGGACGGCTGTGCGCATCCTGACCTGCCAGGTTCGCTGGGCCAGAAGCAGGTTAAGCTCCACGCGCAGAGAATGGCCGTGAAGGGCGTTGTACACAGGCGCGTAGAGATAGCCGCCGGCGGTGACCGCATAGATCGGCAGCGAGGGATAGGAGTACCAGCCAGGATCCCAGCCGCCCGAGCCCAGCAGCCGGCTGGCAGGGCGCAGTACGTGCCCCTCGTCGATGTAGTTGAGATAGGGTGCGGCAGCCCTGAGCGTGGGCAGCCGCAGGCCGATGGCCAGGGCCAGAATCGCCGTCCACAGCAGCGCTGAGCCCCATGCCCGCCGTGCCCTCGCCCGGCCGGCCGCGCCCACATCGTCTTGGGTTGCTCCGTCAGGCTTCATGCCACATGGTCTCATCGGGATCAGGCTGCATGATTGAACTCCGGCATACCGTGGCCCGAGCACAGGATGTCTCCTCCGCAGACCGATAGAAAACCAGCCTGCCGGTTCTACCACGAGGACATCCCCCGCTCCTCCGTATTCTACACAGTCGTCCACATTATGCACGTTCATCGCCAGGACCGCTCCTGCGCTAACGCCACACTCGCTACGACCCACCTCCCTTTGTCCCCTCGCGCCACGCGTGCTACAATTATCTTGATCGCCGGCTGATTCATCCGCACTACGGTGGCAAGACCCATGTCCTCTCCCAGATCCCGGGTATGGTTTCTATGGGGAATGATTCTGGGCGCGTTCGCGGGCCTTGCGCTGGCCTTCTTGCGGCCCCTCGTCGCCCGGCGCCGCGCCGCCTACCGGCGCTACCTCTCGCCGCAGCCTGTGCCCCCCGGCTCCCCTCCTCCCGCCGATGCTGTCGCCCTCAGCGCCACCGTGCTCGACGAGGTGGTGCGGGCGTTTGGCTTCCCGGCTGACAGCTGGCAGCGCACCCTGCTGGCGCTCCTCCTGCAGCCGATCAGCGCCAGCTTCGCCCGCCTCGCTCTGCGCCTCGACGACACCATCGGTCGCGAGGGTCTGGGGCCGGCCTTCGCCGAATTGCTGGTCTACGCCGTGACCGATGTGGAGGTAACAGGCGCCGAGGCCATCCCGGCCAAGGGGCCACTGCTTCTCCTGTCCAACCATCCCGGCGCCTACGACGGCGGCCTGATCGCGGCCAGCCTGCCCCGGCAGGACCTCAAGATCGTCATCAGCACCGTACCCTTTGCGCAGCGCCTGCCCAACTTCTACAGCCACCTGATCGAGGTCACCCGAGAGCCCCACGTGGGCATGCGTGGACTCCGCCAGGCCATCCGCCACCTGCAGGCCGGTGGCGCGCTGCTCATTCTGCCCAGCGGCATCGTCGACCCTGACCCCGACCTGCTGCCCGGCGCGTCCGAGGCGCTGACCCAGTGGAAGCCCAGCATCGAGTTGCTGCTGCGCCAGGTACCGGAAACGCAGGCCGTCGTGGTCATTGCCAGCGGCGTCGTCTCCGCGGCCTGGCTGCGCAGCCCCCTGGTCAAGATCCAGCCCGAGCCCTGGCGCCAGCGCAAGCTGGCGGAGTTCCTGCAGATCATGCAGCAGGTGCTGCTGCCCGGCACCCTGCTGCTGTCCCCTCGCCTGTCCTTCGCCCCGCCGATCACGGCGGCGGAGCTGGCCGCGAGCACGCCGGACACCAGCCTGCACCAGGCACTGATCCAGCGGGCGCAAGCGCTGCTGGCCAGCCACATGGCGCGGGGGCCCCGCGAGTTTCTAGACCCATGAAAGGACTGCCCATCATGTCCAAGCCCTTGCTAGGCCTGGCCGGCCTCGGCGTGCTGGCCGCCTTACCCATCCTGGCTACCGGCTGCGCGGCAGCCAGCGTTGCCCTGCCAGCCTACCGGGTCACTCCAGGTAAGCCAGACACACGGGTCGGGGTGCAGGCCACGCCCGAACAAGTCGTGTTCACGGTGCGCAGCGCCAGCGGCATCGGCAGTGCAGAGGTCGAGCAGGTGGGTGGGCCCACGCCGGCCCGCCTTCTGCTGCGCCTGCACCTGGCCGGCCTGGAGGAGCTGCGTTTCACCTACCCTGGCGTCGAGGTCAAGGTTGCGGTCGCCAGCTCCAGCCCGCACCAGGTCATGGAAGCCGTGACCGTGGACGGCACCGCGCAGCCCATCGCCCCGGATAGCCCCTACTGGATGGATGTGCGCCTGGTAGCCGCCGATGGCGGCGAGGGCACCATTCCCCTGAAAGCCGGCGGCTATGTCGAAGTGAGCGCATCGCCCCACTTCCTCGAGAGCGCGGCGCGGCGCTTCTCCCTGGCCTGGATCGACTTCTATCGCTAGCCCTACCATGGAGACGCCATTGCTCGAGGTCATCGCCTGCTCGGTGGCCGACGCCGTGGCGGCCGCAGAAGGGGGCGCGGATCGCCTCGAGCTGATCAGCCACTTCGAGGTGGGCGGCCTGACCCCAGCGCTGGACCTGGCCACCTCAGTGCTGGCGGCCGTGGACATCCCCGTCCGCGTCATGCTGCGCGAGAACGCCGGCTTCGCCGTCGCCAGCGCTGAGGAGATGGCCCGGCTCTGCGCCAACGCGGCCGCTCTGGCCGCGCTGCCGGTCGACGGCCTGGTGCTGGGGTTCCTGCGCGATGGGGAGATCGACGAGGCTGCCCTGGCTACCGTTCTTTCCTTTGCCCCCAATCTGCCTGCCACCTTTCATCGCGCCTTCGAGGAACTGCCTGACCCCCTGGCCGGCCTGCGCGTGCTCAAGGGCTTCCCCCAGGTCGATCGCATCCTCACCAGCGGCGGGCCGGCACCCTGGGCCGAAAAGGTAGCTGGCCTGGCCGCCCTGGCTGCAGCCGCCTGGCCCGAGATCACCATCCTCCTGGGCGGTGGGGTCACCCCAGAAGCCATCCAACTCATTCGCAGCCAGACCCAGATCCGTGAGTTCCACGCCGGCCGCGCGGCTCGCGTCCCCGAAACCGTCGACGGCGTTGTGAGCGCGGGCGGCGTGGCCGCCCTCAGAAGGTTGTTGGCGGGCCAGATTCGCTAATTATTCGCACATCGCTTATAATAATCTTTTGTGCCCACAGGGCACCGACGGTACCCGCAGGGTACCCCTTGGGCTGAGAGTGCGACTTGGCTCAAATATCATTAGCCAAGAAGGATTCTCAGTGACTTTTTCTACATTCAACCTTAGCCCGCGCCTGGTTGCCGGCGTGCGCTCGCTCGGCTATCAAGAGCCGACCCCAATTCAACAGCGGTCGATCCCCCCGATCCTGGCCGGACGTGACCTGATGGGCCTGGCCCAGACCGGCACCGGCAAGACCGCAGCCTTTGCCCTGCCCATCCTGCATCGCCTGGAGCAAGGCCCGCGCGGCCGGGTGCGCGCCCTGGTCGTGGCGCCGACGCGCGAGCTGGCCGACCAGATTCGGGATGCCTTTGCCGACCTCGGCCGCCACACCGGCCTGCGCGCCATCGCCATCTACGGCGGCGTGAGCCAGGCTCCCCAGGTGCAGGCCCTGCGGGCCGGCGCCGACGTCGTGGTGGCCTGCCCCGGCCGGCTGCTCGACCTGATCGGCCAGGGCTCTATCAACCTATCCGGGGTCGAGGTAGTGGTGCTGGACGAGGCCG
>JAULUH010000542.1:0-6562 GCA_032111745.1 Anaerolineae bacterium
CACCCCTGGGCCCGGACCCGCTGCGCCAGGTCAATGGCTGGGTCGAGCGCCAGACCAACGACAAGATCAAGGACCTGCTCAAGCCCCTGCACGTCGTGCCGCTGCCTGTCCTGCTGCTGGTTAACGCTATCTACTTCAAGGGCAACTGGGCGGCCCAGTTCGATGAGGCAGTTACCGCCGCCGGCCCTTTCTGGCTGGCTCCCGGCGAGGCGGTGGAGGTGCCCCTGATGCGCCAGAAGGGCGAGTTCGGCTACGACGAGTTCGATGGCTTGCAGGTCCTGGAGCTACCGTACGAGGGCGGCGACCTATCCATGGTGGTGTTGTTGCCCGACCAGGTCGACGGCCTGGCTGGCCTGGAGGCTGCACTCTCCGTCGAGAACCTGGCCCGCTGGACTGGCCGGCTGAGGCCTATGGAGGTCGAGGTTGTCCTACCCCGCTTCAAGCTCACGGGCGAGTTTGGGCTGGGGAGCACCCTGGCGGCTATGGGTATGCCGGAGGCCTTCAGCGATGCAGCCGATTTCTCGGGGATGAACGGGCGCCCCCACGACCTGTTCATCGGCCATGTGGTGCACAAGGCTTTCGTGGAGGTGAACGAGGAGGGCGCCGAGGCGGCGGCGGCCACGGCCGTGATCATGGCAAGAGGCATCTCGATGTCGCCGGTCTTCCGGGCCGACCACCCCTTCCTGTTCTTGATCCGCGACAACGCCACGGGCAGCATCCTGTTCCTGGGCCGTGTGGCGGACCCGGCGGCCGAGGATGCGTAGGGGCACCGCGTAGCGCATCCGTTCCAACTCCTGCCTTCCCTTAGCCAGCCATGCCGCGTCTATACCCTCGTAGGGTGCGGGCCTCCGCGCCCGCCCAGTCTTTCACCCCAGCGCTCGGGCCATGACCCGGTGTGCCGCTACCTTATTGGGCATGCTGGCCGCGTTTCAAGCCATGGAAGACCGGTCCCGGCGATGAGATGAGGGTTCTGGCGCAGCCAGGTGGGGGCGGCGCAACGCGGTGTCAAGGGCGAGGCGCGGTGAACGAACGACTGGGCGGCCGCGGAGGGCCGCGCCCTACGAGGAAGATGGGTGTGGCGCAGCCGTGCCGCACGAGGAAGATGGGTGTGGCGCAGCCGTGCCGCACGAGGAGATGGGTGTGGCGCAGCCGTGCCGCAGGAGGAGATGGGTGTGGCGCAGCCGTGCCGCAGGAGGAGATGGGTGTGGCGCAGCCGTGCCGCAGGAGGAGATGGGTGTGGCGCAGCTGCACCGTACGGCCAGGTTGGCGGACTCAGCAGGCGATAGGCTGGACCAGGGCGGGATTGGTTGGAACGCATGCGCGCTACGCGGTGCCCCTAGCGCAGCTTCTTTGCCTCCCAGCTGGCGTGCATGTCCAGGTAGCACAGCCAGCTGCGCACGGTGAGGCCGCCGAACTGGTTGTGGGGCACGGTGACCTCCGCGAGGTCGAGCTGGGCCAGCTGCCGGGAGAGGGCCACGGTCTCCTGTCGCGTCGCCGAGAAGGTGTCCTGCAGCTCGGCCCAGGTCGCCGCGCGGGGTGGGCGGTAGCCATCATATTCGTCCCGGACCAGGGGTGCGCCCAGGGCCACCCGCAGCCGGCTCTGGCCCCAGCGCTCGATGCCCACGATGTGGCTGAGCAGGCGGCAGTTTGGCGGGCTGTCCGCGGCGGCGGCGAAGGTGCGCTGCAGGCGGCCGCCGGACACGTCCAGTTTCTCGGCCATCTCGGCCAGGCTGAGGTCTCTGACCGGCCACTCCAGGAACCGGTTGGCCAACGCCTCACGCACGCCCATGGGGGCCTCCTGATTCTTGGTTACACTTCCGGAGTGATGGCCTGCATGGCCAGCCGCTTCATGTGGGCCAGGATGGCCGAGATGCCCTTGATGCGTTGGTAGGAGATGACCTGCTGCAGTCCCATGGCGTTGAAGAAGTCGCCGGGGATGGCCAGCACCTGCTCGGGAGTTGCCCCGGCCAGGCCCTCGGCCATGAGGGCGGCATAGCCGCGCACGGTGGGGGACTCGGGGGGCACGTCGAAGTAGAAGTACAGGCGGCCATCTGTGGTTTCGGCGTAGACGAAGACGGGGGTCATGCACTCGGGCACGGAGTCGAAGCTCTCGCGCTGGGCGGCGATGTGCTCGGGGAGGGGCGGCATCTGCGCCGAGAAATCCAGCAGGAGCTCCAGCTTGTCCCGGCCTTCGGCCTGCTCGAAGTCGTCGACGATGGATTGGAGGCGGGGAGGCAACTGGGGTGAATGATCGGTCATGTAAGCACTCCGTCCTTGGTAATGACCGGCTAAAGCCTCGACTCCGTACCCTGAGACTCTTTGGGCAGCAAGAGGTCCGCGGCCAGCACGCCTACGAAGGGCAGGTTGCGGTAGCGCTGGCGGTAATCCAGGCCGTAGCCGACGACGAAGCGGTCGGGTAGCTCGAAGCCGACGTATTTGAGGGGCAGCTTCACCAGCCGCAGCCGGGGCTTGTCGAACAGGGTGCACACCTCAAGGCTGGCCGGCTCGCGCTCGCGCAGCAGGCGCAGCAGGTAGTTCAGGGTCAGCCCGGTGTCCACCATGTCCTCGACGAATAACACGTGGCGCCCCGTGATGTTGAGGTCCAGGTCCTTGAGCAGGCGCACCTGGCCCGGGCCGACCTGGCCGCCGTAGCTGGCGATGGCGATGAAGTCCATCATGAAGGGCACGGTGACCTGGCGCATGAGGTCGGCCATGAACAGGAGGACGCCCTTGAGCACGCCCACCAGCACGGGCTCCCGGCCGGCGTAATCCGCGGAGATGGCCGCGCCCAGCTCGGCCACGCGCTGTTGGATCTGGGCCTCGGTGAGGAGCACCTCGGAGACGGCAGGGGGCACGGGCAGGGTCATGGCGCCTCGTCCTCGCCCTGGCTGTCGAGGCCGATCCAGGCCGCCTGCTCCGCGTCGTTGCGGCCGTACTTGGCCATCAGCTGGCGGAAGTCGCTGCGCTTGAACAGCTTGATGTTTACCTCCGGGTAGTGCTCCTGCAGCCAGTGGATCTTGCGGTTCTTGCGCCGGACCTGGGCCGACTTGATGGTGGTGATCTCCACGTACAGGTCCTGGTCGGGCAGGTAGAAATCGGGCGTGAAGGCCATGGCGACTCGCCCATCCCGGTCCTCACGCAGCACGAAGGTGCGGGGCTCGTACTGCCAGGCGACGCCATAGAAGTCCAGCAACCTGGCGAACTCCTCCTCGGCGGGATGGGCGAAGGCCATGGCGGATCAGTAGGCCCGGGCGAAGATCGCTACCCGATCGGTGGGCTTGCCGGTGTAGAAGCAGGTGCCCTCCCCTTCCGGGGTCTCCAGGGGGTAGCAGCGGATGGTGGCCTTGGTGTCGGCCTTGATCTGATCCTCGTCCTCGGAGGTGCCGGCCCAGTGTACACGCAGGAAGCCGCCGTGGTTTTCCAGCACCTCCTGGAACTCGGCGTAGCTGCGGATGCCGGTGCGGGTATTGGCGTCGCGGAAGGCGGTGGCCTGGGCCAGCAGGTTGGCCTGGATCGCCTCCAGCAGGTCTTGCACGGCGGCAGCCGCGCCGTCGGCGGGCACGCCGAAGAGCTTGGCCTTGGGGCCGCCGCCGGCCTCGGCCTCCCGGGAGCTGTCGCGGCGGGCCAGGACGACGGCGTTCTGCTGCACGTCCTTGGGGCCGATCTCGACGCGCACGGGCACGCCCCGCATCTCCCAGTCGTTGAACTTGAAGCCGGGGGTCAGCTCCTCGCGGGCGTCCAGGTGCACGCGAATGCCGGCCTGGCGCAGCTGGGCCTCGACGCTGCGGGCGAGCGCCATGACCGCGTCGCGCTCCTCGTCCTTCTTGAAGATAGGCACGACCACGGCCTGGATAGGCGCCATCACCGGCGGCAGGCGCAGGCCCTGGTCGTCGCCATGGGCCATGATCACGGCGCCGACCATGCGGGTGCTGAGGCCCCAGCTGGTGGTCCAGGCGTGTTGGGTGTCGTTGTTCTGGTCGAGGAACTTGATGTCGAAGGCCTTGGCGAAGTTCTGGCCGAGGAAGTGGCTGGTGCCGCTCTGCAGGGCCCAGCCGTTGCCCATCATGGCCTCGATGGTGTAGCTGTCGACGGCGCCGGCGAACTTCTCGCGCTCGCTCTTCTTGCCGCGGATGACCGGGATGGCGGCGTCGACGATGGCGAAGTCGGCATAGACATCCAGCATCTGGATGGTCTCGGCCAGGGCCTCCTCGGCGGTGGCGTGGGCGGTGTGGCCCTCCTGCCACAGGAACTCCAGGGTGCGCAGGAAGGGCCGGGTGCGCATTTCCCAGCGCACCACGTTGCCCCACTGGTTGATGAGGATGGGCAGGTCGCGATAGCTCTGCACCCACTGGGAGTACATGTAGCCGATGATGGTCTCCGAGGTCGGGCGCACCACCAGGGGCTCGGCCAGCACCTCGCCGCCGCCGATGGTGACTACGGCCAGCTCGGGGGAGAAGCCCGCGACGTGCTCCTTCTCCTTTTCGAGGAAGCTCTTGGGGATGAAGAGGGGGAAATAGGCGTTGACGTGGCCGGTGGCCTTGAAGCGGCGGTCGAGGCCAGACTGCACGGCCTCCCACAGGGCGTAGCCGTAGGGCCGGATGACCATGCAGCCGCGCACGGGCGCGTTCTCAGCCAGCTGGGCCTCGCGAATGACGTCCAGGTACCAACGGGAATAGTCCTCGCCGCGCGGGGTGATTTTCGATGCCATGATGGTGCTCCGATTGGATACGTGCAGCGCGTAGGCTGGGTGAGTGGCGGGTGAGAGAGACTCGGGTTAGGCAACACATAACCCGGCGTGAGCGTGCGGCAAAGCCCCCCTGGCAGGGACGGAAGCTCGTCACCCGGCCGGGGGGCCGGAAGGGGATAGGCGAGGTGCGAAAGGGACCCGGAACATGGGCGTATTCTACGCGCGTTGGGCCAACGGTGCAAATCGCTGCCAGGAGCCCGATCCTGTGGTGCCACGACTGGGCGGGCACGGAGGCCCGCACCCTACGAGCAGATGGGTGTGAGGTATGGACGGTAATCCGTGCCGACGAGGAGATGGGTGTGAGGTATGGACGGTAATCCGTGCCGACGAGGAGATGGGTGTGAGGTATGGACGGTAATCCGTGCCGGCGAGGAGATGGGTGTGAGGTATGGACGGTAATCCGTGCCGACAAGGAGATGGACCTGAGGCCGCATTAGTGGGAACCGATGGGCGAAGGAGCCAGCTGCTGGAGCTCCGCCACGGCGGCCTCGGGGGTATCGACCAGGGTGAGCAGCCGGAGTGCCGAGGAGCCGAGTTGGGTTTCGGCGTGGACGACGCCGAGCACGCGCGGCCATTCCGGCCCGACGACGACCAGGGGCCGCGGCCGGGTCTCGCCGGCCAGGATCATGTTCCAGACCAGGGCCAGTTCGGTCAGGGTGCCCAGGCCGCCGTGCACGGCCACAAAGGCGTCGCTCTCGTCGGCCATGCGCTGGATGCGGCTGGACAGGCTGGGGGTCAGCCGCTCTTCCTTGACCCAGCCGTTGGGCTGGAAGTCGCGGGCGAAGGTGGTGCAGGTATAGCCGATGGTATGGGCGCCGGCCTCGGCGGCCCCGCGCAGCACGGCCTCCATGGTGCCGGTGTAGCCGCCCGTGGCTACGACGAAGCCGGCCTCGGCCAGCAGCCGGCCCAGGGCCAGGCAGCTGACGTACAGGGGGCTAGCGGCGGGCACGCGGGCACCGCCGAAGACAGTGACCAACAAGGGGGGGTGTTCAGAGCTCAAGGATCCTCCAGGGATAGACGTTGATCACCGTGGTATCATGGTAGCGGGACACGGTGACCTCGTCGTGGCGGTAGACGTGCTTGTGGCCGTGCAGGAGGTAGCGGGGCTTGAAGGTGCGCATCAGCCACAGGAAGCTGGCAAAGCCCAGGTGAGCGGGGTCGGGGCCGTCGTGGATGCCGGCGGGGGGGCTGTGGGCGATCAGGATATCGAGGCCGCGGCCATGGCGCAGGCGGTTCCACAGCAGGTCGGGGGCCAGGCGCCACACCTTGCGCCACATCTCGGACTGTGAGTACTGGAAGCGCGGGTTGCGGTTGTAGCGGATGGAGCCCTCGAGGCCGGCGATGATGACTTGATCGACCATGACGACGCGCTCGTCCAGGTCCATCGGGTGGCGCGGGGGTGGGTCCAGGTGGTTGAGGTGGCGGAACTCCTGGCCCGAGGCGTGATTGCCCTGCACCATGAAGCAGGGCACGTCGAGCATGCTGGCGATGTAATCAATGTAGTAGTTAGGCAGGTCTCCGCAGCTCAGGATCAGGTCGACCCGGCCCACCATTTGGCGGATGTTGGGGGTGTAGAGGGAGGGCACGATCTTGTCGCTGATGGCCAGGAGTCGCATGATGATGGGTACAGGCGGCGGGTGTGGAGGCAGGTGGGTTCAGTATAGCATTGGGGGAGGGGGGTGTCAACGTGATGAGGGCGGAACTCGACGGATACGGCGCAGCCGGGACCCCGGAGAGGGAACCGCAGAGATCGCAAAGAGCGCAAGGCTCCATCGCACACGCCCAGGCCGGTTAGGCCGGGACAGGCCGGCAGCG
>JAULUH010000543.1:0-30876 GCA_032111745.1 Anaerolineae bacterium
TGGGCGACTCCATCGCCAACCTGCTCGCCGCCACCGGCTGGAAGGTCACGCGCGAGTACTACTTCAACAACGGCGGGCGCCAGATGCGACTCCTGGGCGAGAGCCTGCGCGTGCGTTACCTGGAGCTGTTGGGGGAGTTCCATCCCATACCCCAGGATGGCTACCAGGGCGAGTATCTGCGCTGGATCGCGGCGGCCCTCTACGCCGATTACGGCGACTCTCTGTCCGGTGCCGATGCCGACTTCTTCCGCCAGAAGGCCGAGGAGGCGATTTTCGCCAACATCCGGGCCACCCTGCACCGGCTCGGGATTCGCTTCGACGTGTACTACAACGAATTGGACCTGTATTCGACCGGTAAGGTGCAGGACGCCGTGGAGGGCCTGCGCCACAGCGGCTACGCCTATACGCAGGATGGAGCCGTGTGGCTGCGCGCCACCGATTTGGGCTTGAAGCAGGATCGGGTGATCATCAAGAGCAGTGGCGAGCCGACCTACCGCATGCCCGACATCGCCTATCACGTCGACAAGCTGGAACGCGGGTTTGAGTACATCGTCGACGTCTTCGGCGCCGACCACCACGCCACCTGGCCGGATGTGCTGGCCGGCGTGCAGGCCCTGGGGTACGACACCTCCGGCATCAAGGTGATCATCCACCAGTTCATCACCCTGCTGCGGGATGGCCAGGAAGTCAAGATGTCCACCCGGCGGGGCGAGTTCGTTACCATCGACGAACTGCTGGACGAGATCACCACGGAGTCGATCCCGGGCAGCGACGTCATGCGCTTCACGCTGCTCAGCCGCTCACCTGATAGCTCCATGACCTTCGACCTGGACCTGGCCGTGCAGGAGAGCAGCGAGAATCCGGTGTACTACGTGCAGTACGGGCACGCCCGGATCTGTTCGATCTTGCGCAAGGGCTCCGAGGAGGGCTTCACCCCGGACGTCTACGCCGGCGGTGATCTGTCCCTGCTGACCCATCCGTCGGAGCAAGAGCTGCTGCGCAAGATGGTCGATCTACCGGAGGTGGTGGCCCAGGCTGCTGGACAACTGGCGCCCCACCAGCTGAGCCACTACGCCCTGGACCTGGCGACGCAATTCCACGCCTTCTACCGTGACTGCCGGGTGGTCTCCGGCGACCCGGCGGACAGAGAGCTGAGCAAGGCCCGCCTGCGCCTGAGCGATGCCGCGCGCATCGTGCTGGCCCGGACCCTGCATCTGATGGGTGTGACTGCACCCGAGAAAATGTAATGCCATTGCCCGGCGGCGTGCAGTGCTAAGCTGGCGGACACCTCGAGCACAGGAGACTTGATGCAGCAAAAGGAATTTCGCATTCTGCTGGCCGACAAGCTGGACGTAGACGGTCTTGAGCTGCTGCGGCCATATGCCGAGCTGGTCGAGCAGCCGGCCATTACCCAGGAGGAGCTGGCAGGGACCATCGGCGACTACGACGCGCTGATCGTGCGCAGCAAGCCCAAGGTGACGGCCGAGGTGATTGCCACGGGCGTGGCGACCGGCCGCCTGCGGGTGGTGGGCCGGGCCGGCGTGGGCATCGACAATATCGATCTCAACGCTGCCACTGAGGCGGGTGTCACCGTGGTGAATGCGCCGACGGGCAACACGGTAGCGGCCGCGGAGCACGCCATCGCCATGTTGCTGGCTTTGGCCCGGAACATCCCCCAGGCCGACCAGTCCGTGCGCGCCGGGGAGTGGAAACGCAGCCAGTTTGTCGGCACCGAGGTGCGGGACAAGCAGCTCGGACTGATTGGGCTGGGCCGCATTGCCTCGCTGGTGGCCGAGCGCGCCCACGGCTTCGGCATCACGGTCGTAGCCTACGATCCCTACGTGGGACAGGACTATGCGTCGAACCTGGGCGTGAGCCTGGTCGACCTGGATAGCCTGTTAGCCACGTCCGACTTCATCTCCCTACACGTTCCTAGCACCGACCAGACCAGGCACATGCTGGACGCGACGGCGTTTGAGCGCTGCAAGCGTGGTGTGCGCATTGTCAACTGTGCGCGCGGCGATGTCGTGGATGCCGCTGCACTCCTGCAAGCCTTGGAGAGCGGGCAAGTAGCCGGTGCCGCGCTGGACGTCTACGAACAGGAGCCTCCCGGGCTGACTCCGCTGCTGTCGCACCCTCATGTGGTCCTGACGCCACACATCGCCGGGTCCACCCACGAGGCGCAACGTCAGGTCGCGATCGATGTGGCTGACCAGGTATTGGCTGTGCTGCGCGGCCTGCCGGCCCGCTACGCGATCAACACTCCCATTATTCCACCCAAGGACCTGGAGTTCCTGGCGCCATATATCGACCTTGCGGAGCGACTGGGACGCTTTCTCACCCAGTTTGAGCCCGGTATGCTGGGTCGCATGGAGCTGGCAGCCCATGGCCCCATTGCCGATTACGATCTCTCCTGCCTGGAGGCAGCCGCGCTCAAAGGCTTGCTGGATGGCGTGGTCGCGGAGCGCGTCAACCTGGTCAACGCGCGGCTGATCGCGCGCCAGCGTGGACTGACGTTGTCGGAGCGGCAACAGAGGCACCATAGCCTGCGCTATGAGAACATGGTGACCCTGGTGCTGGCCGATGGCGAGCGCCAGCGCTCTGTGTCGGGCTCCGTGTTGCAGGACGAGCCCCATATTGTCTCCATCGACGATCTTTGGGTGGACTTTGTGGCCAAGGGCTACTTCCTGCTGACCTGGCACCACGACCGCCCCGGTATCGTGGGTCGAATTGGTACACTTCTGGGCCAGAACGATATCAATATCGCCTACATGCACCTGGGCCGGCGCTCGCCGCGGGGGGAGGCGATCATGGTGCTCTCCCTGGATGAGCCTCTTCCCGAACGGCTATTCCCGGAGATCTTGAACATGCCACACAACTACTGGGTGAAGGCGGTTACCCTTTGAGCCCACTGCTGTCCTAGGGTGATGGGCTGGCGTCTGGATTCCTGGCGGGGATGCCCTGGTCAAAAGCTGCCCGGCACCAGGTTGCACCGCGTACCGGCCTGTGGTATACTGCTGCGCCTGGACGGTCTGCCAAGCTAACGATCGTTTGGCTTCCATCACGGAGTCCAAATCAGCAATAGGCCCATGACTGACCGGAACCGCACCGACACCACCAGAATCGGCGAGTCTCCAGCCATCAGGACCCCACATCCCTGGTGGAGCATAATAGCACCCTTCTTCGTTCTGGCTATAGCCTCTCTGGCCTGCGGGAGTTTCGCCCCGCGGCCCACCCCTGCCCCCACACCTACCGCTACGCCTACTCCCGTGCCAGACCGCGCCCCTACTGTTGAAGCCGGTGGCGTAGTGGACCTACCAACTTCAGTGCCCACCCGCGCTGCTCCCACGCCAACTTTCACGCCAACGCCTGTGCCTGGCACGACCCTGGTCGTGGGCCAGCCCGCGCGCGTGGTGGCTGCGGACGGTCTTAATGTGCGCAAGGACGCTGGCGTCTCCGGAGAGCGCATTGGACGTTTTGCCCCTAACGCCCGGGTGATCGTACTGGAAGGCCCAGTCGACACCGACGGTTATCGCTGGTGGCGGGTTGGCACCAACCAGCTGGCCGGCTGGGTAGCCGAGGGCGATGGCGCCGAGGCCTGGCTCAGCGCGCAAATCGGCGAGCGGCGTCCCGTCAGTCGCGCTGTGCGCCTGGGCGACGATGTGGTGGTCACCGCCGGTGAAGGTGGCTTTCTGAAGGTGCGTATCGAACCGGGGCTGGGTGCGCCAGTTGAGCATGAGCTTGACTCGGAGTCTCAACTCAACGTCACCGAAGGCCCGGTAGAGGCCGACGGCTATCGCTGGTGGAAGGTCACCGACGGTCAGGATGTGACTGGTTGGGCCGCCGAGGGCGACAACACCGACCGTTGGCTGACCCCGCTGGAGTAAGGGATAGCCGGATGGATGTGGATCGCCTGCGCCCCGCCAACCTGACCGCCAACCGGCAGGCAGAGACCCTCGAGATCCAGTGGGCCGACGGCCACCTGAGCACCTACCTACTGGCCGGGCTGCGCCATGTATGCCCCTGTGCCGAGTGCCGGGGCGGCCACGAGAACATGGGCGGGCCCGTGAGCCGGGCAGCGATTCATGTCCGTCCAGACAAGACCTGGGAGCTTCAGAATGCCTTCCTGGTGGGCCACTATGCGCTGGGCATCACCTGGGCCGACGGCCACGATGGTGGCATCTATACCTGGAGTTTCCTGCGCGGCCTGTGTCCCTGTGCGCAGTGCGAGGCCGAGGCGATCGCCTCCGGCCACCAGGAGATCTATTCCTCGTAGCCGGGTGGTGCCCGTGCGGCCAACCTGGCGCGGGCCGAGAACTCGACCATGCCCACCAAGCCCGATCGCAAGATCGTCTATTCCACCGGGCCCGAGGGCTCCGGATCTGTGAGCAGGACACCCTCCCCCAGGCCATCGGCGGTCAAAGCGCCCCCGAATCCCGCCGGACCCTGGCCATCGCTCCAGACCAACGAAACGGTGCGCGTCCAGAGGGAGCGCAAGGGTCGCGGCGGCAAGACCGTGTCGATCATTACCGGAATCAAGAGCCCCGAGGCCGGCCAACGCGCGCTGCTGAAGCATCTGAAGACCACATTGGGGACAGGGGGCACCCTGGAAGAGGGCGCGCTGGTCATCCAGGGCGATCACCGCGAGCGTATTGTGGAGATCCTGCGGGAGCTGGGCTTCAACGCCAAGGTTGCGGGGGGATAGCGACCGGCGCTACGGCAGGTGAGACTAGCTGAGCTGCGGGAGGATGTAGGCGAGCAGGGCATAGGCGCTGAGTCCCGCCAGGCCGGCGAAGGGCAGCGCATAAAGCAGGTCGGCCAGCCGGCCGCCGGTAGCCAGGGATAGCCGGCGGGCCAGCAGGCTCCAGGCCACCATCAGCAGGCCGCTACCGGCCAGGATCGCTACCGGCCACTTGGCCACGTCCTGCCCGGTAACCCCCCAGGCTACGGCCAGGGCAGATGCCAACAGCAGCCCAAGGCCCGCCCAGCGGGCAGTCGCCGGGCGCACGGTCTCCTGCCAGCCGGCAGCCACGGCCAGGGCAATGGAGGGCAGCGCAGGAAACAGGTAGCGCGCCTGCGTCTGCACGAAGATCACGTTGTACGACAGATAGACCGACAGCGTCAGCAGGGCGGAGAGCGCCAGCAGGACATAGGCCCAGCGCTGGAAGCGTTGCTCAGCGGGGAGAATGATCTGCGGGCTATCAGGCTGTGCTGCGAAGCTGGCCGGCACCACCGCGCCTGCCCCTGGCGGGCTGCCGGCGACCTCTGCGGGCCGCGTCCATCGCCCTCTAACCAATAGGGCCACCAGCCCGATGCCGGCCGCCAGGCTGAACGCCAGCAGCAGGTTGTAGACGCGGCTGTCCATCCACACGCCCATCCAACCGAAAACGCCCCAGAAGCTGGCGAAGCTCCAGGCGAAAAAGCGCTCCAGGACTCCGGAGAGGCCGACCTGGGCCAGGAACTCGCTGGTGCGGAGCTGGCCCACGACCACGGTATCATGCCAGCGGCGGGCCAGGATGTCCAAATGACCGTAGATAGACGCGTTGCGCACATACCAGGGGACTGCCATGACGAGGGCGATGCCTCCCATCAGCATGACCTGCTGCAGAAACGAGGAACGGCGGGCAGCGATGGATGCACGCTGGGATACCAGGAGCGACCCTGCCGGCCGGGTCTGCGTGTGGCCTATCAGCAGCGCGGCCAGGGTTACGGGAATGCCGGCGTAGGCGCTGACCTTGGTGATCAGGGCCAGGCCCAGGAAGACGCCGAGGGCTGCGGTGAGCTGCCACTGCGGCGGGGACCCGTTGTCCAGGGCCATTTTGACGTAATACAGGCTCAACAGGAGAAGGCTAGCCAGGACCACCTCCGCCAGGGCGTCGTTGTTGACTGAGGCTGACATGGCCACGTGCATGGGCAGAAAAGCTACGAAGGCCGCGGCGCCGAGCCAGAGCCTGGGCTGATGCGGGCAGACCATCCGCGCAATAGCGTATACCAGGACGACGAAGATGGCCCCCAGAGCTATGGAGAGGAGGCGCAACGGCAGGAGCTCGCCACCGGTCAGGCGAAATAGAGCAGCGGCCAGGAGGTAATACAGGGGAGGCTGGTGAGCCTCGTACCGCAGGGGGGCGATGGACAGCTCGTCGGGAAAGCGCTGGCTGGTCAGCTGGTCGAGATAGGCCTGGTCGTAGTCCCCCATGCGCAACACCGGGAAGGTGCCAGTGGTGGCCAGCTCGTGGACGTAGTTGTAGTGGGCAGGCTCGTCGGGCGCCTGCCAGGCTGGCACGGCGATGGCGTACAGGGTGGCGATACCCAGGTAGGCTGCCACGATCAGCAGGAGCCAGAGCTCCGGCCGGTGGTCGGAGGTTCGGGTATGTGGTGGCCGGGGCATGGCTGTCATTGTACTCGAGGTTACAGGCCCCGGCAAAGGCACTGGGGATCGGCGACAGGCCCTGGGAGCCGTTAATTGACACCGCAGGCGGTTCAGCATAGAATAGACGCACTCTGGATGCGTCCCATAGAAACAATTGATTGATACTGATAGGCCCGGGAACGGCGTCCGTGAGGTGACTATGAGAGTAGAGCAAGCCAGACTGACCCAGCGACCCAGGCGGCAGTGGCTGGCGGCGGTGGCGTTCCTGGGGCTATCGCTGGCCGTGCTGCTGGTGGTTGCCGGCACGATACGTTACGATGGGTTGGATGGATTGTGGCTGCGCGCACGGGCGGAGTTCGCCCCCCGGCGTGATCACCCGCAGCTGGTCCCGACACCGCTGCCGACGCCGGCCGGCCAGGGGGCGCAGGCGCTATTGATTGCGAGTCCATCGCCGACGGCATCTCCTACACTGGTGCAGACACCGGCCGCACGGCTGTGGGGCACCAGGGGGCACGATACGCAGCTCAGGTTGGCCCGCGGGGCCGAGGCCGCCCTGGCCGGCATCACCGTGCAGCCGACCGCCACGCCCACGCCGCTGCCCACGCCGACCGCGTTGCCTACAGCCACACCGGTGCCGCCGCCCCCGGCGCAAGCGCCCGCCGGGACAGTCGTGCTGAGTGGCATCAAGCATGCCTGGCAGACCTGGAATAACTGCGGGCCGGCCACCCTATCTATGGCCATGAGCTACTACGACAGCCCGGTGGTGCAGGCTGAAGCAGCCAGGGTGCTGAAGCCCAACAAGGACGACAAGAACGTCAGCCCGGAGCAGATGGCCGAGTTCGCCCGCTCCCAGGGCCTCAACGCGCTGCTGCGCGTCGACGGAGATACCGGCCGGCTGCGCCAGATGGTCAGCGCCGGGGTACCCGTGCTCATCGAGACCTGGCTGGAGCACGACGGTGGCATGGGGCATTATCGCCTGGTCACCGGCTACGATGACGCCGCCGGGGAGTGGATCCTGTACGACTCCTACGTCAGCGATGGCATTGACCCCAAGCAGCCCTACCCGGGCATACGGATCCCCTACGGCGAGTTGGAGCGGCTGTGGCGGGTGTTCAACAACACCTATATCGTGCTCCATGACGCGCAGCGGGCAGCCCTGGTGCAAGAGATCATGGGCCCGCAGATGGACGATGCCACCATGTGGCAGGGGGCCCTGGAGCGGGCCCAGGCCGAGGCGCAGGCGGTACCGGGCGATGCCTTTGCCTGGTTCAACCTGGGCAGCAGCCTGGTGGCCCTGGGACGGCATGGCGAGGCGGCCATCGCCTTCGACCAGGCCCGGGTGATCGGCCTGCCCTGGCGCATGCTGTGGTATCAGTTTGGACCGTTCGAGGCCTATTTCGAGTCCGGTCGCTATGACGAGCTGATTGCCCTGGCCGATGCGACCATCGCCACGGCTGGCAACATCGAGGAAACCTTCTTCTGGAAGGGCAAAGGGTTGCAGGCCAAAGGGGACCTGGACGGGGCGCGGCAGAGCTATCGCCGTGCCGTGGAGCTCAACAGCAACTACCCTGCCGCACAGCAGGCGCTGGCCGAGCTAGGTGGATGAACGGACTTCGGCGACGCCGGCGCAGCCATCCTCTGTGGCTCCGGGCATGACCCAGGAGCTCGCACCCTCTCCACTACCTGCCGGGGAGCTTCAGGCCGGGGCTACAGAGCCCGCGGCAGGCGCTGGCCGCGGGGGGGAGGTCCAGTCCGGAACCTCGGCGACCCGCCTCACCCATATCACCCGCAATACCGTGGTGGTGGCCGGCTCCTTCGGCCTGGCCGCAGCCGTGGGTCTGGTGCGCAACATGGTGATCGCCCAGCAGTTCGGCATCGGCGCCGAGCTGGACGCCTACTACGCCGCCTTCAAGCTGCCCGACCTGCTGTTCACCATCGTGGCCGGGGGAGCGCTGGCCACGGCCTTCATCCCGGTCTTTGCCGAGGCGTTGGCTACACCGGAGCATGGCCGGCAGGATGCCTGGCGCCTGGCCAGTGCGGTCACCAACCTGGTGGTGCTCACCGTGGCGGCCCTGGCCTTCCTGGCCAGCCTGGCCACGCCGTGGCTGGTCAGCACGCTGATCGCCCCCGGCTTCGACGCCGCCCAGCAGGCCGAGACGGTGGCCGTGATGCGGGTGGTGTTGATATCGACGGTGATCTTCGCTATTAGCGCCGTGCAGGCCAGCGTGCTGCACGGGTTCAAGCATTTCCTGTTGCCAGCTCTGGCCACGGCGCTTTATCCCCTGGGGATCATCATGGGCGCGCTGTGGCTGGCGCCCACCATGGGGGTGCTGGGGCTGGCGGTGGGCGCAGTGATCGGCGCCCTGCTGCACTTGTTGGTGAAGGTGCCGGGGCTACTGTATTACGGCTTCAGCTGGCGGCCCGTGCTGGACCTACGCGGCGCGCATAGCGCGCCCGTATACCGGGTGCTGGTGTTGATGATCCCGCGCATCCTCGACCTGGCCGTGTTCCAGCTCACCCTGGTGATTGTCACCAGCCTGGCCTCGCGGCTCGGCCCGGGGAGCGTCAGCTCCCTGGAGTGGGGATGGGATGCCATGCAGCTGCCGGAGACGGTCATTGGGACCGCCTTCGGCCTGGTGGCCTTCCCCACCATGGCGGACCTGGCGGCCCGCAGAGATCGCGCTGGCCTGCGCCGTACTCTGGGGGATACCATGCGGCTGGTCATCGCCTTGACCGTGCCGGCGGCGGTGGGGCTGATCCTGTTGGGCCGGCCGTTGCTGACGGTGCTGTATCAGCGGGGGGCATTCGACGCGGCGGCGACGGAGGCCGTCTACACCACTCTGAGGTTCTTTGCCCTGGGACTGGTGGGCCATGCCTGCCTGGAGTTGGCGGCCCGGGCGTTCTTCGCCCAGGAGGATACCGTCACGCCGTTGTTTGTGGCCATCGGCTCGGCGGCGGCTAATATCGTGCTGGGGTTGCTGTTGATGCGCTCCCTGGGGGTGGGGGGCCTGGCGTTGGCCAACTCCATCGCCATCACCGCCGAGGTGCTGGTCCTGATGGCGATCCTGCGCGGCCGCTGGGGAAGCGTCGAGGGCGGCCAGATCGCCATGACCCTGCTGCGGGCGGTCCTGGCCAGCCTGGTGATGGCGGCGGCTGTGCTGTACTTCCTGGCCTGGGCCGAGCGCGGGGGCGTGGGCGGGCTGCCGACGCTGGCCCTGGGTGGGCTGATCGGCGCGGGCATCTACCTGGTTGCGGGGATGGTGCTGGGGATGCCAGAGCTGCGCCGCTTGCCGGCGGTGCTATTGGGCAGGTGACCGGTGCCGCCCAGTGCACCGGTCACCTCAGTCGAGCGCAGATACACAGCGTGGGAGGGGGTCAGCCGACCTTGGGGAGGTTGGCCAGCGACTTCTTGATGAGCTCCTCGGGGTACTCGTAGTCCTCGAGCTTACCGCTGAAATAGGCATCATAGGCGCCCATGTCGAAGTGGCCATGGCCGCACAGGTTAAACACGATGGTCTTGCGCTCTCCGCTTTCCTTGCAGGCCAGTGCCTCTTGCATCGCCCCGAGGATGGCGTGGGACGGCTCGGGTGCCGGCAGGATACCTTCCGAGCGGGTGAAGCTGACGGCAGCGTCAAAGACCGCGCGCTGCGGCACGGCGCGGGCCTCGATCAACCCGGCGTTGGCCAGCGCACTGACCTGCGGCGCCATGCCGTGATAACGTAGGCCGCCGGCGTGGATGGGGGCGGGAATGAAGTCATGGCCGAGGGTATACATCTTGGCGACCGGGGCCATCTTGGCTGTATCGCCGTAGTCGTAGGCGTACACCCCGCGGGTGATGCTGGGGGCGGCCAGCGGCTCTACGGCAATCAACCGGGTCTTCTTATCGTTGACGATATTCTCGCGCAGGAAGGGGAAGGCGAAGCCGGCGAAGTTGCTGCCGCCGCCCACACAGCCGATCATGATGTCCGGCCAATCGGCGCCGATCGCTTCCAGCTGCTTCATGGCCTCCTGGCCGATCACGGTTTGGTGCAAGAGCACGTGGTTGAGGACGCTGCCCAGGCTGTACTTGGTGTCCTCGCGGGTGAGGGCTTCCTCGGCGGCCTCGCTGATGGCGATGCCCAGACTGCCTGTGCTGTCAGGGTCCATGGCCAGGATGGCGCGGCCGGCGTTCGTCTCCGTGCTTGGGCTGGCGACCACCGTGGCGCCCCAGCTCTGCATCATGCTGCGGCGGTAGGGCTTCTGCTGATAGCTGATCTTCACCATGAAGACCTTGCATTCGATGCCGAAGGCCTGGCAGGCGAAGGCGAGCGCGCTGCCCCATTGGCCGGCACCGGTCTCGGTGGCGATGCGCTTCACCCCCTCCTCTTTGTTGTAGTAGGCCTGGGCCACGGCCGTGTTGGGCTTGTGGCTGCCGGCCGGGCTGACGCCCTCGTATTTGTAGTAGATATGGGCGGGGGTATCCAGGGCCTTCTCCCAGCGCGTAGCCCGGTAGAGGGGAGAGGGCCGCCACAGCTTGTAGATATCGCGCACCTCTTCCGGGATCTCGATATAGCGCTCGGTGCTGACCTCCTGGGCAATCAACGCCATGGGAAACAGCGGTGCCAGGTCCGCGGGTCCAACAGGCTGCAGAGTGAGCGGGTGGAGCACAGGCGCCAGCTGTACGCCGGCCGCGGGCAGGTCGGCGTTGATGTTGTACCAATGGGTGGGAATGTCGCGCTCAGACAGCACGATATGGGTGAGAGTCATCGGGTCAACCTCCTTGAGTATTGCTGGTGGCGGAAGGGACGAAGCGGAATGAGGCTTAACTCATATATGGGCTTAGGGTTTGCAGCAGCCGATCCTTGGGCTGATAGCCCACAATGCGCTCGACCGGCCTGCCGTCTTGGAACAGGATCAATGTAGGGATGCTCATCACGCCGTAAGCCATAGCTGTAGCGGGATTCTGGTCCACGTCGAGCTTAGTGATCTTCAACTTGCCATCGTATTCCGCGGCTAGCTCCTTGAGGATAGGCGCGATCATGCGACAGGGGCCACACCATTCCGCCCAGAAGTCATTCAGTGTGGGGAGAGGAGAATTCAGCACTTCCTGTTCGAAGGTGCCATCGTTCACTTCAACGGGCTTGGTCATGCGAGGTTCCTCCACAAGGATTGGGCTGGCCGGCATCCTGCGGAGCACCGTCGATTGGGGAGGCGGGGTGCACCGGTGACGTCGCCGCGCCAGCTGCGGTATCATAGCTGCGAGTAGGGTGTTTGTCAAGCAAGGGGAGGCTATTGTCCGCTGCGGCGTTGGGCAGTCTGGCGCGCTTGTGATACAATCACTGTTCGAAGCCCAGGAGGTCTTTGGCTTGGCGAGCACTGGCAAGGAGCGCGGCGCAGGTTGGGCTGTGGTAGGCCATGAGTGGGCCGTGGAGTTACTGCAGAACGGCCTCGCTGCCCAGCGCCTGGCGCATGCGGTTTTGATCACGGGGCCGGCCCAGGTGGGCAAGACCACGCTGGCCCGATCCGTTGCTGCGGCCTTGAACTGCCAGGGCGAGGCAAGGCCATGCGGCGAGTGTCCCTCATGTCTCAAGGTAGCCCGTGGCACCCACCCGGATGTGCGTATGGTGCAGCCTGAGGCGAGTAAGAGCGGCCGTGACGCCGTGCTGAAGATCGATCAGATCCGAGAGCTGCAGCGGGAGGCAGTGCTGGCTCCGATGGAGGGCCGGGCCAAGATATTTCTGCTGCGAGAGGTCGATCGGGCCAACCTAACGGCGGCCAACGCGCTGCTAAAGACTCTCGAGGAGCCCCCTGGGCAGGTGGTGCTGTTGCTGACCAGCGCCAGGCCCCATGCCGTGCTCCCCACTATTGTATCGCGGTGCCAGACGATTCAGCTGCGTCCGTTGCCCCTAGACCTGGTGGCACAGGCTTTGCGCACGCGGTGGCAGGCAGATCCGCAGCAGGCTGACCTGTTGGCACGGCTATCAGGCGGGCGGATCGGCTGGGCAGTGGCGCGGCTGGCTGACGGCGAGATCAGGGAGGAGCGCCAGCATCGCCTGACTGATTGCCAGGAGTTAACCAGGGAGGGTGCTGTAGGGCGCCTATCCTATGCCGAAGAGCTGAGCCGGACCCCGATCGCGGTGCTGCCGGTGCTGGCCCTTTGGGCCAGTTGGTGGCGTGACCTGCTGATGATCCAGCTGGGCTGCGCCGGGCATATCAGCAATATCGATCACATTGCCGAGCTCATGGATCAAGCTAACCATTTCACGGTTCCCCAGGTCCGCGATTATCTGGCCCGGTTGCAGGCTGCACCGACTCAGATCGGCCAGAACGTCAACATCCGCCTGCTGTTGGAGGCGTTGGTACTGCATATGCCGGTGCCAGCGGCCTAGGGCGAAGCAACGCCAATGGAGATGCCATGCAGACTGTAGTCGGTGTGAGCTTTCGACCGGTGACCAAGATCTACTACTTCAGCCCGGGCGAGGTACCGGATCTTGAGGCTGGTGACTATGTGGTGGTCGACACATCCCAGGGGCGAGAGATCGGGCAGGTAGCCTGGAGGCCGAAGGAACTGGCGGACGAGGAGGTTGGTGGCGGGCTCAAGCCAGTCGTGCGCAGGGCCACAGCGCTGGATCTGGTGGAGCGTGATCGGTGGCAGCACCAGGAGCCCGAGACCATCTCCATTTGTCAGGCCAAAGTGGCTGAGCGGGGCTTGCCCATGAAGGTGGTCAGCACTGAGTATAGCTACGATGGCAGCCGGCTGGTGGTGTCATTCACCTCGGAGAGCCGGATCGACTTTCGGGAGCTGGTGCGCGATCTGGCGAAGACCTTCTCCACGCGCATCGAGATGAAGCAGATTGGGGTGCGGGATGAGGCCAAGGTGTTGGACGGCGTGGGCAAATGTGGCCGCCAGCTATGTTGTGCCGGCTGGCTGCGCGATTTTGCGCCGGTCACCATTAAGATGGCCAAGAATCAGAACCTGCCCTTGAACCCGCCGGAGATCTCCGGGGTATGCGGTCGCTTGCTCTGTTGCCTGGCCTATGAGATGGATGTCTATTCCGAGGCGCGCAGCCGGTTACCGAAGGTGGGCGCTATGGTGGACACACCCGTTGGCAAGGGCCGTGTTCGCAGGGTGCAGCCATTGCAGGAAACGGTCACCGTGCGCCTTGAGGAAGACGAGGTCCTGCGTGATTTTAGTGCGGATGAGTTGGGCGGGGTGGAGTCGCGGGGCCGCTCCTGTGGCTGCAGTGGATGCGGGGCGCGCGTCCAGTCCCAGCGTCGTGGGGAAGATAGGGATACCGGGGGGTCGGAAGAGGCCGATCCGAATGGTGATGGTGAGGCTGACAGTGGAAAGGATGCCGAACAGCCACTGGCGCGAGCGCGTCGCCACCGGCGCAGTTCGTAGAGGATAGTGAAGGCAAAGAAAACGAGGGCAAGCCGAACGCTGCCCTCGTGGGTATCTCTCCATGGGGAGGCGGCCGGCTCAGCCAGGGATGTCAAGCCGGTCGATCGCCTCAGGTTTATGGGACGGGGGGGACCTTCTAGCGCCTGTCGACGGAGAGACGCACGGCAGTGCGCTCGTTGCCATCGATGTCGACCTCGGTGAACGACGGGACGCAGAAGATATCAATGCCGTCCAGGGCGAGGTATCCGCGTGCGATGGCAACGGCCTTGACGGCCTGGTTCACGGCGCTGGCGCCAATAGCCTGCACCTCAGCAGTTTTCGACTCACGAATGACGCCGGCTATCGCTCCGGCCACTGCAGTTGAGCGGGAGTTTGCGGATACCTTGATGACTTCCATGTGCTCCTCGTCTCCTAAGCTACGATAGGGAGAGGCTACGGTGTCCTTTCCGTTAGGTTGCACGTCGACGGATACGGAAGGAAGGGTGCTCATTGTCGGGTCTATGTCTCCTTCTCTAAGATAAAGAAATGAGCTAGCAACTTCTGCAAGAGAAGACGCATGAGCGAAAGGGAAGATACGCGGCCTGGTGAAGCTAACCAAAAAAAGTGGGGCCAGTCCGGAAATCCGGTACAGGCACAGGGACGACCCTTCAAGCCGTCCCTGTGCTTGTGTGGTCTTCTCAAGAGATACTTGCCCTGTGGTTACAGTGTTACAGGGCCGGGAGAGTTACCGGGAGCTCGGTGTCTTGGTGCGGTGTGATGGGCAACGAGTCGGGCTACTTGGCGTATTCTACGGAGCGTGTCTCCCGGATCACCGTGACCTTGATCTGGCCAGGATACTCGAGAGACTCCTCAACCTTCTTGGCGATGTCTCGGGAGAGGGCTATGGCACCCAGGTCATCGACGACATTGGGCCGGACGACGATACGGATCTCGCGGCCGGCTTGGATGGCATAGGACTGCTCGACGCCATTGAAAGAGTTGGCCAGGTCCTCCAGGGCCGTCACGCGGCGCACATAGGTCTCCAGGGCCTCACGGCGGGCACCCGGGCGGGCACCGGAGATGGCATCGGCGGCCTCCACAATGACAGCCTCCAGGGACTCGGGCTCGACCTCGTGGTGGTGGCTGGCGATGATGTTCACGACCTTGGGCGGGATGCCGAAACGCCGGGCGATATCGGCGCCCACGATGGCATGTGGGCCCTCGACCTCGTGGGTGACGGCCTTACCCAGGTCGTGGAGCAAGCCACCCATCTTGGCCGTGCGTACCTCGCCGCCCAGCTCGGCAGCCAGGACACCGGCGAGGTGGGCGGTTTCGATGGCGTGGAAGTACTGGTTCTGACCGTAGCTGGTGCGAAACTTCAGGCGTCCCACCAGCTTGATGATCTCGGGATGTATGCCTTGCAGGCCGGTCTCAAACATAGCCTGCTCGCCAGCCTCCCAGACGACCTGGTCGACCTCTTCCTGCGCCTTCTGGACCTCTTTCTCCACTCGTGCCGGATGTATGCGGCCATCGGTGACCAGCTTGCTGAGCGCGAGGCGCGCCACCTCGCGGCGGATGGGATCGAAGCTGGAGACAATGACGGCTTCCGGCGTGTCGTCGACGATCAGATCCACACCAGTGGCAGCCTCAATGGCTCGGATGTTACGGCCCTGGCGCCCGATAATGCGTCCCTTCATGTCGTCGCTGGGCAGCGGCACCGAGGAGACCGTGGTCTCGGCCACCTGTTCCGATGCCACGCGCTGAATGGCCAGGGTAATGAGCTTGCGTGCCCGGCGGTCGGCTTCCTCACGCGCCTCAGTCTCCACCTCTCGGATGACCCTAGCCATGTCCTGGCGGGTGTCATCGCGCACGGCCTCCAGTAGCAGCTGCTTGGCATCTTCCAGGGAGAGCCCGGAAATTCGCTGTAGCTCGTCCAGTTGACGGGCCTCCAGTTGATCCAGGTCTGTGGCTCGTTTATCCAGCTTGCTCTGGCGTTTCTGCAGGCTCTTGTCCCGGTTTTCCAGCTCCTCCAGTTTCTGATCCAGCACTTCCTGGCGTTTCTGGTAGCGCTCCTCCTGGCGTTGTAGCTCGCGCCGGCGACGCCGCAACTCCTGTTCTGCCTCCTCCCTTAGCTGCACCAATTCTTCTTTGGCGGCAAGCTCGATCTCCTGCCGGTGCAGATCGGCCGCAGCAGTCGCTTCTCTAACGATATCGTCAGCCCGTTGCCTGGCCGACTCAAGCCTTTTTTGGCTCAGATACCGGTAAATGAAGTAGCCGATGGCGACGCCGATGGCGACACCGATGGCTGCCCCTAATACCAGCATCAGCAGGGGGGGTAGTCTCATGATGGCTCCTATGGGCGCAACAAGCATCAACAGCGCGCCCTGGCTTCAAGTCGATCTCAGAGGGTCGCACCCGGCGGGTCGGGGATGCAGGGGAGGCGAGTACGAATCACTCGTCGCTCCACCCAGCCCCGGGATCACTGCCCTGCAGCTCTACCCAGGTGCGATCCACCACGGGCCAGACCACATCGTGGCCGAACCCGCGGCGCAGTAGGTAGCTGCCCAGTTTCTGGCGAAAGGTCGCCCGATCGAGCCCTGTTAGTCGCGGGGCTCGGGCCACTGCGGCCCGGTAGGCGCTGTCCTCGGCATCGAGGTCCTGCAGCGCGCTGTCGATGATCGGCTCGGGCAGGCCCTTTTGACGCAGCTCGTAGCGGAGCGCAGCAGGACCGCGTGGTCGAAAGCGCTCCCGGTCCTCTACCCAGAACTGGGCGAAGAGCGTGTCGTCCAGGTAACCGGCCGTCACCAGACGCTGGATCACCTGATCGATCGCCGAGTCCGGCAACTGGTGCCGGCGCAGATAGTTTTGGGTTTCGGCGATGCTGCGTGGCCGATGGGCTAGAAAGCGAACGGCCCTGTCATAGGCCTTGGCCTCCTCGTTGAGGGCCTTCAGGTAGGCGATGTCCTCATCGGAGAGGCTTTGGCCACGGCGAAGCTTGGCGGCGGCCAGGATGGGTAGGGCCAGGGCGTACTGGCCGTCCAGGTAGACATTGACTCGCTCGGCGTTGCGCTTTTGGATGCGCAGCGCAGTGATGGTACCGGCGATGGTCGTACCTCTGGCAGGTCTCGAGAAAAGAAAACGCCGTGACCCTAGGGCCACAGCATTTGTGCCTGTGCGTTGATGGAAAGCTCTGCAGGCAGCCACCTGCACCTGGCCGTGGTCCGGGACCACACCCGCCGTAGAGGCGCTGGTTCGTATGTGTTGAAGAGACGTCCTGCCTTGCTTCCAGACGGCACAGCATGCCCAAGATTCCGGCCCGCAGCACATGGTGAAGGAGTCCACAGGCTGGGCTGGAGCAGGAGGGGCAGGTAGCAGCTTGAGCGCGTGCTGCGTAGCCGCCAGCCGGACTAAGAAGTGATTGACGGGCAGGACTGCCGGGTCAAACGTGAACGATCTTTCCCTTTGTTCACATAACGAGCCAGGTTGCCATCCAACCTGGGCTGTGCCGGCGCTAGCGCAGACACATGCGAAGCTAACCATTAATGCAAAGCCCGGTCAAAAGGACCGGTTAAGCCTTGTCTCGGCACGGGTGCTGTAACCCGACTGGCCCATCAGAACACCGGCAGGCATTCTGACGGCATCGATATGAAGACCAAAGCAGGCTATGACGAATAGGTGCCTGCATGGTCAAGGTTAGGTGCGCTGGCTGGCCGAACAGAGAGGTTCCCGAAAACCAGGTGACGCACGATAACAAGCGAATATTATGCATAGTTTACACCAAGAGTCCCGAAAAATCAAGTCGGCGGAATGGCTTGAGGTTCTGATTGATGGCAGGTGTACTACTGCATCATATGCACTTGCTGCATCAAATATGACTAGGTGCAGCATAAACCAGTGCACAATATGATCTAGATCATATGCAGACTGGCGAAAGCGTGTTAGTATGGGCACGAATTGGTGAAGGTCGGCACAAGAGCCGGCCTGGCGGAACTGCGGAGAGCGATCGCAGAGCCGTGATGGCAGAGGTCCGAGTGTGTGGAGCAGGTGATGTCAGAGTTGCTGACGACCAAGGATCTGCAGGCTATCCTACAAGTTGACCGCACAACCATCTACCGCATGGCCGATGCCGGGCGTTTGCCGGGCCTGAAGGTGGGGAACCAGTGGCGGTTTCAGCGCGAGCAGATCGAGGCCTGGCTACAGGGCCAGCAGCAGGGGCATGGCGGCTTGCAGCTTCTCAACGGCGGGGAAATTGCCGGGGTAGGTGGCCTGTTTCCTCTGGAATGTGTTCAGCTCATGCAGGATACCTTCGCCGATGCCCTGGGTGTGATGATCCAGGTGATCGACCTGGAAGGCCAGCCGATCACGCAGCCCAGCAATCCTGGCGGGCTGGCAACGGCGGTGCTGGCATCGTCTCGGGCCCGGCAGCGCTGTTTCGATCTTTGGATGAGCATGGCTCATGGGCCGGCGCTGGTCCCTCGCTTCGTGGAGAGCCCCTTGGGCCTGTTGTGTGCCCGTGGATTGATCCGGGTCGGGAACGAGATCAAGGCCATCTTGGTGGTGGGCGGCATTGCCCCGCCGGACTGGCCGCCCCACGAGCAGAAGGTCGAGGCCATAGCCAGGGACCTGGGGGTCGGCCGGGAGTTGATTGACCAACACATCTACGAGGTTCATCGGCTATCGCCGGCTGGAGAGGCCAGCATCTTGTTGTTTGTGCAGCGTATTGCCGACGTATTCGCCCACATTGCCGCCGAGCGGATGCAGCTCCATGAGCGCCTCCAGCGAATCGCCGAGATCTCGCGTCTGTAACTTTTGGCACAGAATCTTACTCTAGTATGATCAGGCGGTGGAGAGCGCCGCCTCGACTTCAATCACAAGTGAGGCAAAGCCATGAAGCGCATTGTTGTTTTGGGAGCCGGCACAGCTGGCACCATTGTCGCCAACAAGCTGACACAGGAGTTGGACCCTGCGGACTGGAAGATCACTGTGGTTGACCAGTCGGAGAATCACTACTACCAGCCCGGCTTTCTGTTCATCCCATTTGGAATCTATAGCAGGAACGACGTGATTCGTCCCCGCCGCGATTACCTGCCGCGCACGGTGGAGTTCATCTTATCGGAGATCGACGTCATCGAGCCGGACCAGAATCGAGTGAAGATCAAGAAGAACGGTCGTGTTCTGCCCTACGATTTCCTGATTGTCACCACGGGCTCGCGCATCGTACCTGATCAGACGCCGGGTTTGGCCGAGCATGAGTGGGGCAAGAGCATCTACGACTTCTATTCGGTGGATGGGGCTACGGCGTTACAGCGACATCTGCGCACGTGGCAGGGCGGGCGATTGGTCCTGAACGTGGCCGAGATGCCGATCAAGTGTCCGGTGGCACCGTTGGAGTTCCTTTTCCTGGCTGACTGGTTTTTCCACGAGCAGGGCATCCGCGATCGGGTGGAGCTGACCCTGGCAACCCCGCTGCCTGGTGCGTTTACCAAGCCGCGAGCGTCAGTGCTGCTGGGCAACATCCTTGAGGAGAAGAACATTCAGGTTGTGCCTGACTTCAACATCATGGAGGTCGAGCCTGACGCCAGGAAGATCACGTCCTACGATGGCACTGAGGTGGCCTATGACCTGCTGGTATCGGTGCCGGTCAACATGGGTGATCCGGTGATTGCTCGCTCTGGCATGGGTGATGAGCTGAACTTCGTTCCCACGGAGAAGCACACCCTGAAGGCCAGCAATTTCGACAATGTGTTTGTGCTGGGCGATGCCTCCAATTTACCCAGCTCCAAGGCGGGCTCGGTAGCTCACTTCCAGGGTGACGTGTTCATTGAGAACTTCATGCGTTACATCGACGGATTGGAGCTAAGGGAGACCTTTGACGGGCACGCCAACTGCTACATCGAGTCGGGTTTCGGCAGGGGTTTCCTGATCGACTTCAACTATGACGTGGAGCCGTTGCCCGGCAAGTTCCCGTTGCCTGGCGTTGGTCCCTTCTCTCTGTTGCAGGAGTCGCGGGTGAATCACTGGGGCAAGATGATGTTCCGTTGGATGTATTGGAACCTCTTGCTCAAGGGCAAGCCTCTGCCGATCACGGCCGAACTGCAGATGGCTGGCAAGTGGAACTGAGTGAGGCAAGAGGCAGTATGACTGAACAAGGTGTGGCGTTAACGGAACTGACTCAAAAGATCGATGCCCTGGCCGGGCAGGTGCAGGTGCTTAGCGACTACGTCGACGAGCAGCGACGCCGGCAGCGGGAGTGGGATGACTTGAAGTCTGATCTGACTCCTGTGGCCCTGGACCTTTACCAGGTGGCCGTGGAGCAGCTCAACGAGATCGAGCCGTACGTGCAGCTGGAGGATCTGATCTATTTGGTGAAGCGCCTGGCGCGCAACACGCGAACCATTGAGCAATTGCTCGATCAGGTGGAGAGCCTATCCGACCTTTTGCGCGACGCCACGCCCATCCTGAACGATGCCGTATTGATGGGCGTGGAGAAGCTGGACGCCATGGAGCGCCGGGGGTACTTCAACCTGGTGCGGGAGGGCCAGTACGTGCTCGACAACATCGTGGACGCGTTTGGGCCCGAAGACGTGCGCCAACTGGGCGACAATGTGGTCACCATCCTGACGACCGTAAAGGAGATGACCCAGCCCGAGGTCATGAACACAGTGCAGAATCTGGCCGGCACGATGCGAATGGTTGAAGCGCAGCCTGAGCAGGTGGATACCTCCGTATGGGGGATTCTGAAGCAGTTGCGCGATCCGCAGACGCGACGGGGCCTGGCCATGACCCTGACGATGTTACGAGCTGTTGGCGAGGACTAGCCAGGCTCGTCCAACGGTGGCTCGTCGGTTCATAGCTACTAGACACCCGGCTGCTGAGTGCAGCACCAGAACTTTCCCAGGAGGAACAACCATGTCAGACCGTGTGATTGCAGGCCAGACCGTGGATTTCAACGACGAGGGCTTCATGACGAACCCGAATGAGTGGACCCGGGAGATCGCCGTGGAGTTGGCCAGCGAGGAGGGCATTCCTGAGCTTACGTCCGAGCACTGGAAGGTGATCGAGTTCTGCCGGTCCGACGCTGGAGCCGGCGGCAAGTCCCCGACATTGCGCCGGATTAGCACCGGGGCGGGCATTACGACCAAGGAGCTGTTTGCCCTCTTCCCCAAGGGGCCGGCCAAGAAGGTGGCCCGCATCTCCGGGCTGGGCAAGCCCGAGGGCTGTGTCTAGCCAGGTATTGGCACAAGGAGACTACCGCAATGAATGACGACAATCGCCATGTAGCGTTCATATGCTCCAAGGGCACGCTGGACATGGCCTATCCGGCGCTGGTGATGGGTTGGGCTGCCCTGGGCAACGGCATCGACGTGACTATCTTCTTCACGTTCTGGGGCATGGACATTATCAACAAGCACCGGGTGGATCACTTACAGATCGCACCGGTCGCCAACACCAGCATGAAGATGTCGATGATGGGCGTCGACACCGGCAACCTGGGAATTCCCCAGGTGATGGGAGTATTGCCGGGTATGACCGCCTTTGCCACCAAACTGATGAAGGACAAGATGGAGCACATCGAGGTACCGCCGGTGCGGGAATACCTGCAGTTGCTCGTCGATGGTGGCGCCAAGCTGTATGCCTGTAAGATGTCTGTGGACATGATGGAGCTGGACAAGGATGATTTCGTAGAGGGCGTGATCGACATCGTGACCGCCAGCGATTTCATGGACATGACCGAGGGTGCCCAGGTCATCTTCATCTAGCAGGCGGCACCCGGCCAGCCGGTCAGCGACCAGCTGTTAGCAGCAGGGAACAAACAAGGCTGGTAGCCCCGCCGGGGCTGCCAGCCTTGTTACTCCAGCATGCACAGCATCCATGCCCACTCACCCCACAAAAGTCTTGACGATCGATCCCGAGCGCTGTGTGCTATGTGCGCGCTGCCTGGTAGTTAGCCAGTGCCGGCCCATGGCCGCGTTGCGGCTAGAGCGGGATGAGCCACCGGTGATCGATCCTGCGCGCTGCAAGCATTGCATGGCTTGTGTGGACCGGTGTCCGGTGCGGGCCGTGGTATGGAAGTAGCCCCCAGCTCAAGCGTAGCCACTTAGTTAGCCTACGAAGGGGACATCCCAGAAGCCGGTGGCATCGGTGAGGAGCCAGGCCATGCCCACGGCGGCCACGGTGATGGTCACGTTATCCATATCGGCGCCGGAAACTGCTTCGACGACCGTGGCCGCCAGGCAGATCAGGAGCACGGGGAGGATGGCGGCGGCGAGGCTGAGAGTGAGGGCCCCTACGGCGTTGAACAGGGCCAGGTAGGCCATGGAGAGGGCGAAGCCGGCGACCAGCATGGCGATGCTGCCGGCCCAGGACTTGCGGGGATTGAAGGGCAGTTTGCTACGGCCGAAGCGTCGGCCTACGAGGTCGGCCATGCCGTCGCCAGCGCACAGGATAACCAGGGCCACGATGCCCACGGGGGAGTTCAGCCAGAATAGCAGGGTTAGCAGCACGAACACCACGCCATACTGCAATGGGCCGTATAGAAGCTCGTATCGATCACCGGTGCGTGACATGGCCTGGACTGCGTCGTCGTCCTCTATGCGGCCAAGGCCGATGAGCAGGAACTGCGCGGTGATCAGTCCCGGCACCAGGGCAGCCAACCAGCGGCTTTGGGGACCGTTGCTGAACAGTAGCCAGCAAAGAATGAACAGGGGGCCTGTGCCGATATGAATCAGCTTGCGGGAGAGCTCGCGCGACACCAGACGGTGTCGGGCCAGGGCATCATTGAGGCGCAGCCAGGCCAGCGCCACGATGAACGAGACGAAGAGCGCCAGGATATCGTTGATCCACGGATTGGAGAGGAACGCAGGTAGCGACATGGTAGGTGGTGCCCGGAGTAGCCGGGCAGAGGAGAGATGCCTACGAGTGGGGGTAGGGCAAAGTTAGTAGCAATAGTAGAAGATGAAGCCGAGGTCTGATCAGGTCCCGGCTTGTCGGCGGCGTTACTTTGGGGAGCTAGGCGGGCGACGGTGCCGGGCTAGGTGGCGATGCCGGCTGTGAGCCTCGGGCATCCTCACGGCGTCGCTCGGGGGGTGGTGGGGGCGCTGGTGCCGGACTAGCCGGTGGCTCGGGAGCCAGAAGATCGCTCTGGTTCCACAGCGCCTCGAACTCCTCGGCGGTGAGGGTCTCGACCTCAATCAGGCGCTCAGCCACGCGTTTCAGCTGATCGAGATTAGCCTCGACCAGGGAACGGGCCTCGGCGTAGGCCATTTCGACGATGGCTTTCACCTCGCGGTCGATTTCCTTGGCGATGGCCTCGCTGTAATCGCGCTGTTCGGACAGCTCACGGCCTAGGAAGACCAACTCCTCTTTGCGGCCGTACACTTGTGGTCCCAGCTTATCACTCATGCCGTAGCGCGTTACCATCTGGCGCGCGATTTGAGTCACCTTGTCCAGGTCATCTCGGGCGCCCGTGGTGACCTCATTGAAGATCAGCTCTTCGGCCACCCGGCCGCCCAGGACAACGGTGATGAAGTCCATGAACCAATCGCGGGAGACGAGGCCGCGATCCTCTTCCGGGAAGGAGAGCACGTACCCGGCGGCCGTGCCACGAGGAATGATGCTGATCTTATAGACTGGGTCGGTATTGGGCAGCAGCTTGCGCAGGATAGCGTGGCCCGACTCATGAAAGGCGACGATGCGCTTCTCCTCCGCTGAGATCACCCGGCTGCGGCGCTCGGGGCCGCCCAGGGCCACGCGTTCGATGGCCTCGGTGAGCTCGGTCTGGCCGATGTTGCGGCGATTGCGCCGGGCGGCGAGGATGGCGGCCTCGTTGACCATATTCTCGATGTCTGCGCCCACGAAGCCGGGGGTACCTTTGGCAATCGCATCGAGGTTGACGTCATCAGCCAGCGGCTTGCCGCGCACGTGGATGTCGAGGATGGCACGGCGGCCCTTGATGTCGGGTTGATCCATAACCACGCGGCGGTCGAAGCGGCCGGGCCGCAGCAGGGCAGGATCGAGGATATCAGGCCGGTTGGTGGCGGCGATGATGATGACGTTGGTATCGGTGTCGAAGCCGTCCATCTCCACCAGGATCTGGTTGAGGGTCTGCTCGCGCTCGTCGTGGCTACCGCCCAGGCCGGCCCCACGTTGGCGGCCGACGGCGTCGATCTCGTCTACGAAGACGATGCAGGGCGAGTTGCGCTTGGCCTGGTCAAACAGGTCGCGCACCCGGCTGGCGCCCACGCCGACGAACATCTCCACGAACTCGGAGCCGGAGATGGAGAAGAAGGGGACGCCGGCCTCGCCGGACACGGCCTTGGCCATGAGGGTCTTGCCAGTGCCTGGAGGGCCGACCAGCAGCACGCCCTTGGGGATGCGCGCGCCCAGGGCCGCGAACTTCTGGGGCTCCTTCAGGAACTCCACCACCTCTTTGAGCTCCTCTTTGGACTCCTCAGCGCCGGCCACATCGTCGAAGGTAACGGTGGGCTTGTCGCCGGTGAACATGCGCGCCCGACTCTTACCAAAGGACATGGCCTGGCTATTAGAGCCCTGGGCCTGGCGCATGAGGAAAAAGAACAGAGCGCCGATGAAGATCAGGGGTAGGATGCCGCCGAGAAAGGCAAGCCAATTGCCCAGCTCAGCGGGTGGATTGACTTGCACATCAAGAGTGGGGGCAGCGAGGGCTGCTGCAGAAACCCCCAGGTCTTCCATTTGTTGGGTGAACGACACGTTCCGTTCCTTGCGTGATGTGAAGGTGCCGCCGTCCGAGAGTTGGACTGTCAGCTCGTCGCCATTCACCTCAACGCTGGTAACCTTGCCCTCTTCAATCCACTGAGCAACCCTGGTAATGTCCACTGCCTCGTCGCGCTCGGTCTGCGGGAACAGGCTAAAGAATAGCGCCGCCGCAGCTACCAAGATTAGCAGATAGACAAAACCATTGCGTGTGAAACGGGAACTCACTATGTTCCTCCGCAAGGGAGCAGATTCAGCTTGAGCGTGGCACAAATCTTGCCAGGCGCAAGTAGATTATACCAGACTTGGGAAGATTGTGCCAGCGTGTTGGCTTACGATTTGCCGACATCAAGCCCACGGTATGGCCAAATCAGACGGCCGGCTGAGCTCAGCCGGCCGCCATGGAGTGCACGCTTACAGAGTGGGCGGTGTCTCTGCTAGGCCAGAGCAAGCTGCAACAACTCATCGGCAGCCTGATCGACTACGGGCTCGGGCGGCTGGGAGGCGATGACCGTGAAGCTCAGCTCCCGCTTGCCATCCTCGCCGGTTCGCACGTCGCCCTGGACGGTATCGCCGGCCTTGAAGTCCCCGGCCAGCAGTCCCTCGCTCAACCGGTCTTCTACCAGGTTCTGGACCACCCGGCGCAAGGGACGTGCACCGTAATCGGGGTCGTAGCCTTCCTCGGCCAGGTGGAGCTTGGCATCGGTCGACAGCTCCAGGACGATGTCATGCTCGCTGAGAGAAAGATAGACGCGCTTCAGTTCCAGGTCGACGATTTGCGTGAGCTCCTCTCTGCTGAGATGGCGGAAGACCATGACACCATCGAGGCGGTTAATGAACTCAGGGCGGAAGGCCTGTTTAAGGGCATCCACGACACGGTCCCGCATGGCCTCGTAGTCCTGTTCGCGCTTACCCTCGTCGTCCGCGCTGAAGGCAAAGCCGAGCTTGCTGGCCCGCTTGATTAGATTGGCACCGACGTTAGACGTCATGATCAGGATGGCATTGCGGAAGTCCACACGGCGGCCCTTGGCATCGCTGAGGTGGCCGTCTTCCATGATCTGCAGCAGGATGTTGTGGGCTTCGGGGTGGGCCTTCTCGATCTCATCCAGTAGCACCACGCAGTAGGGCCGGCGGCGGACCGCTTCGGTGAGCTGGCCGCCCTCATCGTAGCCAACGTAGCCTGGCGGTGCGCCGACCAGGCGGCTGATGTTGTGGCGTTCCATGAACTCGCTCATGTCGAGCTTGATCAACGCCTCGTCGCTGCCGAACAGGTACTCAGCGAGGGTTTTGGCAAGGAGCGTCTTGCCCACACCTGTGGGGCCGAGGAGCATGAACACGCCAATAGGACGTTTGGGATCCTTCAGACCGGCGCGAGCCCGGCGCACGGCTTTGGAGATGGAGCGGATAGCCTCATCCTGGCCGACGACGCGCTCGTGGAGAGCGATTTCCATCTGCAGGAGGCGCTCGCTCTCCTCGCCGGCAATACGCTGTACCGGCACACCCGTCCACATGGCGACCACCTCAGCCACATCTTCGGAGGTAACTCGGGGCTTATCGGCCAGGGACTCCCATCCAGTGCGCATCTGGTCCATTTGATGCTTGAGCTCGACCTCGCGGTAGCGGAGGTCGATAGCCTCGTCGTAGCGCTCGGCGCTGATAGCCTTTTCTTTTTCCTTCTGCAGGGCCTTCAGGCTGACGAAGGCCTCGCGCAGGCTGCTGGCCTCAGGGGACTTGACCATACGCACCCGGCTGGCAGCCTCATCGATCAGGTCGATGGCCTTGTCGGGCAGATAGCGATCGGGGACATAGCGGGCCGACAGATGGGCGGCTGCATCGAGCGCCTCATCGGTGATTTCGAGCTTGTGGTGTTCCTCGTAGACGGCACGGATGCCGGTGAGGATCTGGATGGTCTCTTCGATGGTGGGCTCGTCGACCAGCACGGGCTGGAAGCGCCTTTCCAGGGAAGCGTCGCCTTCGATGTATTTGCGGTACTCGTCGAGGGTCGTGGCACCGATGCACTGGACCTCGCCCCGGGCGAGGGTAGGCTTGAGGATATTGGCAGCGTCGACGGAGCTACCGGCGGCACCGGCGCCCACCAACATGTGCACCTCATCGATGAAGAGAATGCTGCCGCTATCCTTGATCTCATCGATTACCTTCTTGAGCCGTTCCTCGAACTGGCCGCGGTACATGGTGCCGGCCACGAGAGAGCCAACGTCCAGCATCAGCACGCGCTTGTCCAGGAGGGACTCGGGTGCATTGCCGGCGATGATGCGTTGGGCCAGCCCCTCGACGATGGCTGTCTTGCCGACGCCGGGCTCACCGATCAGGGCCGGGTTATTCTTGGTCCGCCGCGACAGGATCTGGATGACGCGCTCAATCTCCTTCTCCCGTCCAATCACAGGATCTAGAAGGCCCAGCTCGGCCTGGGCGGTGAGATCCAGACCCAACTGGTCGACCAGGGGCGTCTTGCTCTCCTGTTGTTTGCGTTCCTTGGTGGTCTGTTCGCTCTCGAGCAGGCTGCGGGCGGTCTGGGTGCGAACCTTGTCCAGGCTCACGCCGAGGCTGCGGAGCACGTTGACCGCAATACCTTCGCCCTCGCGCACCAGGCCCAGCAGAAGGTGTTCGGTACCGATGTATTGGTGACCCATCAAGCGGGCCTCTTCCACGGACAGCTCGATGACACGCTTGGTGCGCGGTGCCAGAGCAGGCTTGCCATAAGGCGGGCGGTCGCCCCGTCCGACTGCTTTTTCGATGGCCCGGATCACCTGCATAGGATCTACGCCGAGCTCGCGGAGCACCTTGGCGGCGACTCCGTGCTCCTCCTTGACCAGACCCAGGAGAAGGTGCTCGGTGCCAATGTAGTTATGGTTCAGACGTTGCGCCTCCTCTTGAGCCATGGTGAGGACCTTACGGGCTCGCTTGGAGAAGCGGTCCAGCTTATCGGACATAATTCAACCTTCCTTAAAACAACTGAGTCCGTGGCGAAGCTATGCACACATCCAGATCGATTATAGCACAGGGCCAGGCAAAATGCGTAGTAGGCGCAGTTCCAAAGGCCAAGGAGTGCTAAGATAAGGAAAGGAGGCTGATGCCCCCAGGCGCACCAGCCTCCTTGCTCATGGCGGGAGGAGTAGCCCACAGTGCGGCCGAACGACGCGGACGGCACCGAGGGTCAGGGATTGGCTATGCGTCGTCCTCGTCATCCTCGCTGGTATCGGAAGCCTCGGCCCAGTCCACGTCCTCATCATCTTCAGACGCTTCGGGTGCCTCGCGCCAATCCAGCTCGGCGTACTCGTCCTCGTCCACCCGCTTGAGGCTCAGGCCCATGCGGCGGCGGCCGGGGTCGATACGGATGATGCGGAGGGAGACCTCGTCACCTTCCTTGACGACCTCTTTGGGGTGGTTGACCCGGTGGTTGGCCAGCTCAGAAATATGGATGAGGCCCTCGATGGTGCCATCGACGCGAGCGAAGGCGCCGAAGCTAGCCAGCTTAGTGATAACACCATCCACGATCTGGCCGACAGCGTAGCGCTCATGGACCACTGACCACGGCTCCGGCTCCAAGCGCCGCAGGCTGAGCCCGATGCGCTTGCGGTCTCGATCGACGTTGAGGACATACACTTCGACCTCGTCGCCGACCTTGAGCACTTCGTTGGGGTGGTTAACGCGGGACCAGGAGAGCTCTGACAGGTGGATGAGGCCGTCGGCGCCACCCAAGTCAACGAAGGCGCCGAACTTGGCAACGCTGCTGACACGGCCCTTGCGGACGTCACCCTTCTTGAGCTCGTCGAGCAGCTGCTCCTTCTTCTTCTTGCGCACCTCGCGCATGGCGAGGCGCTCGGAGAGGATCAGGCGGTTGCGGCGCCGATCGAGCTCGACGACCTTGAGCCAGACCGGCTGGCCCACGAGGCTGGCATACCGCTCCTCTTCGTTCTCAACCTCGCCTTCGGGCCTGGTGAGGAGCTGGGAGGCGGGAATGAAGCCGCGCACTTTGCCAAGCCGGCAGATCACGCCGCCGCGATTGAAGCCAATGATGGTGCTTTGGAAGCTCTCGTTGCTTTCGAGCAGGCGCTCGGCCTCGCGCCAGTCTCGCTCCTGTTGGGCCCGGGAGAGGGACAGGACGATATTGCCATCCTTGTCTTCGGGACGCAAGATGAAGACGACGACAGACTGGCCAACTTCGAGGTTCTCGAGGTATTCCTTGCCCAGGCGTTCCAGCTCGCGCTGATGGATGAATCCTTCGGACTTGGCGCCGACATCCACCAGGATCTCAGTGGGGGAGACGCTGACGATGATGCCATCCCGGATCTCACCCGCCTTGAGCGGCTTGAACTGGAAGTCATTGACATACTCAGCCATCGCGGTGGCCATGTCGGTCCCGGCCGGCTCGGCCTGTGCGGGGGCTGATGTACCAGCCTCGCTCTCGTCGAGGACTCCGGCAATGGCCTCTGCCCGGGCGACGACCTTGGCGGCAGCCTCGGTCTCAGCGGCAGGCTCAAGCTCGGCTGCTGCTGCGGCCTCTACCTCCGCCGCGGCCTGACTAACGACCTCTTCCGGCTCTACGATGGCTTCGGCAACAGCCTCGACATCTCCGGCGGCCTCGACAACTTCGGCCTCCACCTCCGCCGCGGCCTGGCTAACGACCTCTTCCGGCTCGGCGATGGCTTCGGCAACAGCCTCGACATCTACGGCGGCCTCGACAACTTCGGCCTCCACCTCCGCCGCGGCCTGGCTAACGACCTCTTCCGGCTCGGCGATGGCCTCGGCAACAGCCTCGACATCTCTAGCGGCCTCGGCAACTTCGGCCTCCTCAAGGGTGGCGGGCACCGGCTCCAATTCCTCGCCGCTGGCGGCGGGAATCTCCGTTTCTGCAGAATCCGTGGCAGAGGTAGCGAGGGTGTCCTCGACCTCCTGCTCCGGGACCTGCTTCAGAATCTCCAGATCATCCATGAGCTAAATGACTTCTCCTCCTGTTAGGTGGAAACATTATAGCGGATGATGCAAGAATTGGCAAGAGTCAGGCCTGGCCAATGCCGGAATCAGGCGTTACGCAGGGCAATGGCCTCGATTTCGACCAGTGCACCGAGGGGCAGTGCGGCCACCTGCACCGTGGAGCGGGCGGGAGGGTTAGCGCCGAAGGCCTCGCCGTAGATGGTGTTAACGCGCGCAAAGTCGGCCATATCGGCCAGGAAGATAGTGGTCTTGAGGACTCGATCTGGCCCGCTGCCGGCGGCCTCGAGGATGGCCCGCAGGTTGGCAAGGACCTGTCGGGTCTGGCTCTCGACTCCTTCGGCGAGCTTGCCCGTGGCCGGGTCCAGGCCAATTTGGCCGGCGGTAAAGACTAGGCCCGAAGCGGCAATACCCTGGGAGTAGGGGCCGATGGCGGCAGGGGCAGACTTGGTGGCGATGACTTCACGTTTCATGGTTGGACCTGCTCATAGAGTGGGGTGGGTCATGGCTGCCGGGCATAGCCAATCTGGCTGATGCGCATTAGTTTATCCCAGCGGTGTTGGGAGATGATGGTGCGGATCGTGCCTGACTTGGAGCGCATGACAATGGAGGTCGTAGTGGCGCCGCCGCGCTGGAAGCGAACGCCTTCCAGGAGCTCGCCGTCGGTGATGCCGGTGGCGGCGAAGAAGACGTTCTCTCCGGCCACCAGGTCGGTAATCGTGAGGACCCGGTCCAGGTCCAGTCCCTGCTCGGCGGCGAGACGGCGCTCAGCGTCGTCGCGGGGCCACAGCCGGCACTGCATGCCGCCGCCGATACATTTGAGGGCACAGGCGGCGATGACGGCCTCGGGTGAGCCGCCGACGCCCAAAAGCAGGTCGATACCGGTATCGGGCTGGGCGGCAGCGATCGCACCGGCGACATCGCCATCGCGGATCAGGCGGATGCGGGCGCCGACCTGACGCACGTCGTGGATCAACTTGGCGTGCCGTGGCCGATCCAGGATCATGACGGTAACATCCTCAACCTCTTTGCCCAGGGCATGGGCGACGGCGTGCAGGTTATAGGCCACGGGTTGGTTGATGTCGATCACATCGCGGGACTCGGGCCCGGCGACGATCTTATCCATGTATACCATGCCGCCTGGGGCAACCATGGTTCCTCGCTCGGCCATGGCGACTACGGAGAGGGCGCCGGGGCCACCCATCGCGGTCAGGGTGGTGCCGTCGATGGGGTCCACGGCGATGTCCAGGGCGGGGCCGGCGCCGGTGCCGACAGCTTCGCCGTTGAAGAGCCAGGGTGCCTGGTCCTTCTCGCCCTCGCCGATCACAATAATCCCCTGCATATCCAGCGTATTGAGGATCAGCCGCATGGCATCCACGGCGGCCTGATCGGCGGCGTTCTTATCACCGCGTCCCATCCAGCGGGAGGCGGCGATGGCAGCGGCTTCGGTGACGCGCACCAG
>JAULUH010000544.1:0-2821 GCA_032111745.1 Anaerolineae bacterium
AGGTCCTGGCCGACGGGGAACGGGTGCAGTATCGGGGCTACATCCAGCAGGGAAGCTGGGTCCTGGCCGTGCTGAAGACCATCTCCGGGGATCCGGACATCTACGTCTGGCGGCCGCAGAACGGCTACCGGCCTGACGGCTACAGCTACGACACGGTCATGCCGGGCCAGGTCGAGGATATCGGCACCCGCTTCGTGCAGCAAGGCGGGCGCTACCTGGCCGAGGTCCAAGCGGCCGGCGCCAGCGAATACGAGCTGCAGATAACCGGCGGGACGAGGAGCGAGACCCGCATGGCGGCGCGTGGCCCGGCAACCAAGGAATTGCCGGCGCATCCGCTGACCATCTCGGACCCGCTGAGCGCCAGCCAACTGGGCGCCCTCCCAAGCCTGGTGTCAAAGACCTATCTGCCGGTGATTCTGAGGTGAGCTTGCTCGAGTGTCGTGGGCACACCAGAAGGAGGAAATCATGACGACTGCAGGATCGCCAAGACGCCCTCCCGGCGCCAGCCTGCTCATCATGGCCCTCATCATCCTGGCCATCAGTGCGATCCCGGCTGGCATCGGCCTGGCCTCCGACCCCAGCGGGGGGACCCTGGGGTTCACGGTTAACCAATTGGCCGGCTCGCCCTTCCCCAACTACCTGATCCCCGGCCTGTTTCTGTTCGCCGTGATCGGCCTCTGGTCGCTGGTCGTGGCCTACGGGCTCTGGAAACGGCCGGCCTGGCGCTGGACCAACTCGCTGGTTGGCTGGACGGGACGGCACTGGTCCTGGGCCGCTGCGTTGCTGCAGGGGATCATCCTCATAGCCTGGATCACCATCCAGGTGCTGATCATCGGCTACGCCTCCATCCTGCAGCCGGTCTATCTCGTCTTCGGCCTGGTGATCGTGGGCCTTTGCCTGCTGCCGACCGTGCGCGCCTACTACGCGCAGGTGCCGGGCACACAGTACTAGCTTGAGATCACCGCAACGGCGCGCCGCGACTTCCGGCGGCTGCCCTCCCAGGTCAAGCAAAGGAAGATTCTCAGTATAGACAATCTAGCCAACGAGCCAAGGCCCCTGGGTGCAGCGAGCTTCGCGGCCAGAACGCCTGTAGGATCCGAGTTGGTGACTATCGGGTCTTGTATGCAGAATAGCGGGATGGCGGGCTATGCGGACCGGCATTCCTGCAAGTCATTGTTGGGCAGCGCAGAAAGAAACGTCTCAGGAGACAAGGAGGCACCTGTGAGAACATTAGGGATACTCGGTGGGATAGCCTTGGCGATCATCTTGGTCCTTGTCGGCATCTTCTTCGCAAAGGATCCCTACTCGGCTGGTCAGTTCGTTTCTAACTATTTCGCTGCGGGCGACTTTGCACGAGGCGTTGTCGCAGCAGGAGATTTTGCGGCAGGCTTCTTTGCCGCTGGCACCTTCGCGATAGGGGTATTCTCCGCCGGGATTTTCTCCGTCGGCATATTCTCCATTGGAGTGTTCTCAATGGGACTATTCGGGCTCGGGGTCTTTGTGATAGCCAAGTACAGGAAGACCCTTTCTGACACTGAGTAATGGGAACGCCCGTTGCCCAACAAGAGCGCGGAGCCCGACTTTGGGCTCGCCGCGCCGCTTGGGCTCTGCGGCCAACCCGAAGCGGCTCACGAACAACGTCGAGCGCCTGCAATCGGCGGGTCTCGAAAGCGCGGCGGTCCAGGCGTCTTGGATTGCATGCAATGAACGCCTGCTTGCGGGCATCGAGGCCGTCGCGGGGTTCGGCCAAGAACAGTCGGCCGGTTAGCCCGGCTGCATGCCCGGATAGCGGTCGCCAGAATCCCGCAAAGCGGACAACTGGGCAGTCTCGGAGTCGTCAGTTCAAATGCTCCGGTTATCAAGCGTCCAGGCGGATGATGCTCCTGGCCGGCAGGCACGCCGTACACTGGCCAGACCGGCCAGGCACTCTGGTGCAAGACAGAGGCTGCGCAGGCACTGAACCTGGAGCGGCGCCAGGGGAAAGCCGCCGAGAAGGGAAGCAAGACGCGCATCGTGCCGTTCTCCGCCCCTACCCCCACCTGACATATCAAATCCTGACCAAACGACCGGAGAACATGGCCGGGCGTCTGCCTGCTGATTGGGGAGACGGTTGGACAAATGTCTGGCTTGGCGTGAGCGTGGAGGGTACGGTCTACATGGACCGGCTTGACATCCTGGCAGGGACTCCCGCCGCAGTGCGTTTTGTGAGCTATGAACCGGCACTAACTCCTGTGAACTTCACGCCCTGGCTTACAGTTCGTGCTATCGACTGGCTGATAGTCGGAGGCGAAAACGGCAAGGATGCGCGGCCGTTTGATCTGGCTTGGGCCTCGGAAGTGCTAGAGCAGTGCAGTCGGGCCGGTGTGGCCGTGTTTGTGAAGCAACTGGGCGACAACGCAACCATGGACGGCGTTCGTTACCGGGCTGGGCGCAAAGGCAAGGATCAAGCCTTGTGGCCGGTGGAACTGCGTGTTAGGCAATGGCCTCACATTGAGGCGGGAAGGTGATTTATGGCCGTAACGGCACCCCTGTTCCTTATCCCTAGGTCGGTGGTTCGAGCCCACCCGTCGCCACCAGATACACAATATGTAGTAGTCCGATCCTGCAGGCGCATACTACATCTAGTGACTCCCGCTGATAAAGCGGGAGTTCGCTTTTTCAGGGTAGGGTAAAGTGCATCGCACCTGTTCGTCCAGGCCACGTTTTCGCCACGCTGATGTGCTTCAATGAGATCACCGGTGGACTTGATCCCGGGTCAGTTGCACCGTCCGCTGGCAACACCACCCGGTTTCAAGGATCGATCGGACGGTGTGTGCGAGGC
>JAULUH010000545.1:0-3544 GCA_032111745.1 Anaerolineae bacterium
CGGTTTGCGGGCCCAGAACAGCTACACCAGCTGGGTCCAACACCTGGCCGGCCGTGGAGATGCGGGCCACACGCACGGCGCCGTTGGTGCCCCAGGTTACCTTCCAGTTGATGCCGTCCCAGGCCGCAGCGATGGTGTCATACGATCCATTGGAGAGTGTTGCAGAATTCGATGACAGCGGCGTGACGAGAGAGGTTTGCAGATAGCCCTGCTTTGTGGGATGATTGGTTTGCGGACCATCAAGCCACAAGAGCAAGGGCTATCCATGAACATTATACCACCAATCGTCCTCTCTGTCGTCACAGCCCATCTGAAGTCGCTGCTGTACTGGTTCAGCGACGAGATGTACCATCGCCTGCTGTCTCGGGAGCCGAACCATTTCTTGATCCAGTTGCACGAACACCTGGACTGTAAGCCGCTGGAGGTGGCTTGCGCCGACCATCATCACAGCAGCGGGCCGGGCGCACCGCCGACCCACCCGGTTTCTCGCCTGGTACGAGCGCTGCTGGTCAAGTATCTGCTCGATCTATCGCTGCGCCAGTTGGAAGAGACCATCCGCTGGAATCTGCTGGTCAAATGGTTCGTGGGCTATGCGGTATTCGAGGCGGGCCCAGACCATGCGACACTGGAGCGTTTCGAACAGTGGGTTTGTGAACAACAGACCCGAACTTTCTTCGATGAAGTCTTGGACCAGATCGACCAGGACTTCCCCGAGGAACGAAGCAAGGCCCAGATGGGCGATACCTATGCCATGCGAGCCAATGCGGCCACAGAAAGCCTGATCCGTTTGATCCGCCATACGTGTCAGCGCCTCTTGGCCACGCTGGGCGATATCAATGCCGGCATTTTGGCCCAGATCGAGAGCCAACTGGATCGAGCCGCCCTCTTTGGTGCAGCCGATGAAGCCAAGGAACACCGCCTGGATCAAGCACAACGCCGGCAGCGGCTGCAAACCACGGTCATCGCTGCGCTACAGTGTCAGATGTCGATCCGAGCCTGGCTAGCAGCTCCTTCCGATCTTTCCGACGGGGATCGCCAAGCCGTGGCGGGTTGGCTTGACATCCTGGACAAGATCCTGGCTGATGAGCTTGACATCACCCGTACCGAGGCAGGCCAGATCGCCGCAGTCCAGGAGCTGCCCAAGGGCAAGAAGGGCAGCTATCGCATTGTCAGCGCCACTGACCCGGACGCCACCTATCGGGTCCACGGCGAAAAGATCGACTTCGGCTACAACGTCAACGTGGCAGCCACCGACACCTTCATTCGAGAGATCCAGGCCGACACCGGCTGTCAACCGGATGCCACAGCCATTCCCGATCTACTGACAGCCCAGCGAGAACATCACAACCTGACCCCCAGCAAATTCATCTATGACAAGGCGGCCGGCACCGGCAAGTGGCACACTGAAGTCGCCAAGGCTACAGACCAACAGACGCAATTGGTGGCGCCGCTGGTGGCCTATGATCAGCGTAGCAAACGTTTCGGCCCTGATGACTTCACCCTGTCACCTGACGGCCAATCCCTGACCTGCCCGAACAGCCAAACCAGCACTACCGCCTATCGCTCGCAGCGTGGCCAAGGTTGGGTCTTTCGCTTCTTTCCCGACCAGTGTGCCGATTGTCCCTTGATCAAGCCATGCCGCAGCGCTCAGACCCAGCCAGCTCGCATGCGCCAGGTCTTCATCAGCGACCACCGCTCGATGCTGGCCAGTGCCCGCACCTACGCCCAGACTCCGGCCTTCCTGGAGGATCTGAAGCTGCGGGCCATCATCGAGCGCATCATCGCCAACCTGGTCCGCTACCATGGCGCTCGCTACGCCCGTCGCCGTGGCCGACCCAAGTGTGACTACCAGGCCAGGATGAACGCCATGGCCTTCAACATCCGCCAGTGGCTGCGCCAGCTGGAACGCCGCCGAGGCCTTACCGCAGGCTGCCGGGCCTGAACCCAGGGCGGAGTCTGCTTGGCGGCTGTCGCAAACCGGGATCAAGAGCCTCTGAGGCGAGCAGGTTGGCGCCATTGAGCCCTAGCAACCGCCGCAGGGCCGAGGCTGATCCTGCTGTGCACCTGTCGGCCATCATGGGCCAGGCGGTCGGTTGCCACAAGTTATCATAACGACTAGATTCTCAAGATCTGGAAGTTGACGATAAACCTATTTCTGCAACACTCTCTAACAGGCCCTAGTAGAGATCGGCTGAGTTGCGGCCCAGGTATAGCCTGCTGTTGACGGCGAAGGCACATCTGAGTAAGATGTGATCATCTCGCTGCCAGAGGAGGCTACAAGATGAAAGGTCCCAAGCCGCCGGCGATCAGCCTGAGTGAAGCTGAGCGCCAGGGGCTCGAGAAGCTGGCCAAGGCTCATAGCACAGAACAACAGATTGCGCTGCGGGCTCGCGTGATCTTGGCGGCCAGCCGAGGTCTGAACAATGCCCAGGTGGCTCGGGAGCTGGACGTGAGCATCGATATGGTGCAGAAGTGGCGGGAGCGTTGGCTGGTCTTACAACCGCTGCCGCTGAGTGAGCTGACGATCGCAGAACGTCTGCGAGATCTGCCTCGAGCGGGCAAGCCATCTGGGATCACGGCTGATCAGATGTGCCAGATCATTGCGCTGGCTTGCGAGAAGCCGGAGCAATCGGAGCGTCCGATCAGCCAATGGACAGGCCGGGAGATAGCCGACGAGATCATGAAACGCGGCATCGTGGAGCAGATATCGCCCCGCCACGCCTCGAGGCTTTTAAAAAGAGCGGGATCTCAAGCCGCACCTGATCCGCTACTGGCTCACGCCCGAGCCGGATGAGCAGTTCGATGAGAAGATCGCAGACATCAACGAGTTGTATCGCCAAGCACCCGACCTGGCGGCGCAGGGCGAACGGGTGCTCTCAACCGACGAGTTGACCGGTGTACAGGCCCTGGAGCGCAAACATCCTGGCCTACCCTTAGCACCCGGCAAGGTCGAACGCCGGGAGTACGAGTACGAGCGACACGGCACCTTGTGCTTCATCATCAATTTCGATGTGGCGACCGGTCAGGTGGACTCGCCTTCCTGCGGACCCACTCGCACCGAAGAAGACTTCGCTGCTCACATCCAGCGTACGGTCGAAGCTGACCCAGCGACCAGGAAGTGGCACTTTGTGGTCGACAACCTCAACATCCATCAGTCAGAGGCACTGGTGCGATACGTGGCACAGGAATCGGACGTGGCTATCGACTTGGGTGTCAAGGGCAAGAGTGGCATCTTGCAGTCTATGGCGACCCGGGCCAGTTTCTTGAACGATCCGTCACACCGCATCGTCTTCCACTACACGCCCAAGCACGCCTCTTGGATGAACCAGATCGAGATCTGGCTCAGCATCCTGGTGCGCAAACTGCTCAAGCGAGGCAACTTCACTTCCGTTGCTGATTTGAAGGCCAAGGTCCTGGCCTTTGTCGAATACTTCAACCGCACCATGGCCAAACCCTTCAAGTGGACCTACAAAGGCAAGGCCCTGACAGCCTAACCAGAGGCGAAATTGCGCCGAGGTGTACTAGCCGATTGCGTGTATCCCAA
>JAULUH010000545.1:3554-5255 GCA_032111745.1 Anaerolineae bacterium
TGAGAAGAACGGGTGTATTGAGAGTACCCCTGCCCACAGGGCTCCTGCAGCTTGGGTATATGCCTGGTGCCAGGGATTGACGTCGCTGACACTGCGAGTTTACGCAGGATCGCGTCGGGATGCATTTCGGAGATCTCCCCACCGGCTCGCTAGAAGGATAGGCATAGTCAAGAATAGAAAGAAGCCCTGGGATTATTCCTGGGGCTTGGATCAATTGATGGGCAGCTATAGCACTTACGCATGCTTACTCTATGCCTGCTGATTCCGTTGTTCACTTCGCTCTCGAAATGGATTCGATATTCGAAGGCTATCGTCGATCATGAGCCCATCCTGCATGTCCTCGGAGTATAGCGTGGACACCTCGGCATCAAGTGCGCTGGCAACGATCATACTGTCCCAGAAAGAGAGTGAATAGGACTCTCGAAGCTCCGATGCAGAAATAATGCGTACAGCCAGATGTTTGTGTCGATGAAACAATCAGGGCTGATATCATCGGCCATAGATTTCTTCCCGAGTCAAAGGTTGAAATCCGCGAATAGGGATTGGGTTCTCGAGTAACTGGTCAATCAGATTGGTGACTGAACGTCTCTCCTCCTCTGCCAGCAAGATCACACGAACCCGATCTGCCAATTTGCGCCGGTATTCTTCAGGCACTTCAATCATGCCGTTGCGGATTGTTGTGTAGAACTCCACTGCGTGCATTGCGTATATCTCCAGTTGGGACACAAGGCGCCTCTGCTGCTTCCTCAAGTGTAGCATACCATTGACGTCGGCACCTGTCAACAGGATATGTTCACTGGACACTTATTAGTCGAAGAGTAGCTGACGAGGGAGACGGAAGTCGACGTCTATGGAAAGGTCCTCGTTTTGGAAGTGATCAAGCAAGTCCAGGCCGAGCTGGAAGAGGCTGAGATCGCAACGATCAGCACGGTGGATGATGGTGCGCCAGCCTTCGACATGGGCCTGAACACCGCGATCCACCTACCGCAGCGAGATCAGCCGGCCCCAAGATATGGTCCGGCAGCTCGATTTTGCCGAAGATCTCACTGCCCCGGGGGGGAGAGATGGTTGGTCTGATCGATGTGGAGCACGTGGCGGCCACCGGCCAGTCGTTTGGCGGCCAGATTGCCCTGGAGCTGGGCGGCGCGCGACTTAACCTGACCGACTGGCAGGAAACCTACTGCGTTGACTTCCCGGAGGACGAGGACTGCAAGGCCTATCCTGCTCACTTTGAGGAGATGGCTGCCCTGGCCGGGATTGAGGGCGTGCCGGAAGGGCTGTGGCCCGACTGGAGTGACCCGCGCGTCGACGTCGTCGTCGCCACCGCGCCGGGCGTCAGCACGCTCGGCGGGGGCGGGCTGGAGGGGATGCACCGGCCGATCATGCTTCTGGTCGGAACCAACGACAACTGGGTAGGGCCTGCCCTGGAGTATCGGCAGACTTACGAGACCCTGCCGGCTGCCGACAAGACTCGCGTGCTCTTCGAGCACGCGGGCCACATGATCTTTGGTAATGCCTGCCCCTCGTATCCAGGCATGGCGGATGCTGGCTTGTACTTCGTGTGCTCAGACCTGGTCTGGGACATGGACCGCGCCCACGACCTGACCAACCACTTCGCCACCGCCTTCCTGCTGGCTGAGCTGAAGGGCGATGCCAATGCGGCTGCGACCTTGGTGCCGGAGAACGTGACGTACCCTGGCA
>JAULUH010000546.1:0-16314 GCA_032111745.1 Anaerolineae bacterium
TCCAGGCCAAGGCGCAGTGGGGCCAGCGCTTCGCGTTGGTGGGCAATATCCCCACGGTGCTGTTAGCCTACGGCACCATCGACGAGATCGACGAGATGGTGCGCACCTACTGCGAGGGCCTGGGCGCGGGTGGCGGCTACGTGCTGGGCTCGTCCACCAGCATCATGGAGGGCATACCGCCGCAGAACTTCGTGGCCATGACGGAGGCCGTCCACAAGTACGGGCGCTACGGATCGTTGGGTCGCAGCAACTAGAGGAAACTTCTATGACAGACTTCGCATTGAATCCGCCAAAGAATCGCCTGGTGGGCAGCATGCCCAAGATCGGCATCCGGCCGACCATCGATGGCCGGCTGGGGGGCGTCCGGGAGTCCCTGGAGCAGCAGACCATGGCTATGGCCCGGGCCGTGGCCACCCTGCTCACGGAGAACCTGCGCCATGCCAACGGCCTGCCCGTAGAGTGTGTCATCGCCGACGGCACCATCGGCCGCGTGGCCGAGTCCGCGGCCTGCGCGGAGAAGTTTCGCCGGGAGGGCGTCGGCCTGAGCATCACCGTGACGCCCTGCTGGTGCTATGGCGCCGAGACCATGGATATGGACCCCGCCATCCCCAAGGCAGCGTGGGGCTTCAACGGCACCGAGCGGCCAGGGGCAGTCTACCTGGCCGCGGTGCTGGCCGGCCACACCCAGAAGGGGCTGCCGGCGTTCAGCATCTATGGCCGCGACGTGCAGGATTCCACCGATACATCGATCCCCGAGGATGTGGCCGAGCGGCTGTTGCAGTTTGCCCGGGCCGGGCTAGCCGTAGCCACCATGCGGGGCAAGTCGTATCTGTCCATCGGCGGCACTTCCATGGGCATCGCCGGCTCCATCGTCGATCAGCCCCTGTTCGAGCGCTTTCTCGGCATGCGGGTGGAGGCCATCGACATGTCCGAGGTGATCCGCCGCATCGACGAGCGGATCTATGATCCCGACGAGTTCCAGCGTGCCCTGGCCTGGACCAAGGCCTACTGCCGCGAGGGCAAGGACTACAATCCGCCGGAGAAGCAGCACAGCCGGGAGAAACAGGATTGGTCGTGGGAGTTCTCCGTGAAGATGGCGCTGATCATCCGCGACCTGATGGTAGGCAATGCGCGCCTGGCCGAGCTGGGCTTCGGCGAGGAGGCCCTGGGCCACAACGCCATCGCCTCCGGCTTCCAGGGCCAGCGCCAGTGGACCGACCACTTCCCCAACGGCGACTACCCGGAGGCCATCCTCAATACCTCCTTCGACTGGACCGGCATCCGCCAGCCCTACATCGTCGCCACCGAGAACGATGCTCTGAACGGCATCTGCATGCTGTTCGGCCACCTGCTTACCGGGACGGCGCAGATCTTTGCCGACGTGCGCACCTACTGGAGCCCGGCGGCGGTGAAGCGAGTGACCGGCTACGACCTGGCTGGCCGGGCGGCCGGGGGCATCCTGCACCTGATCAACTCCGGCCCGGCCGCGCTGGACGGCACCGGCCAGCAGGAACGGGATGGGCGGCCGGCGATGAAACCCTACTGGGAGATCACGCCTGAGGAGGCCAAGGGGTGTCTAGAGGCCACCAGCTGGCATACCTCCATGGTGGAGTATTTCCGGGGTGGCGGCTGGTCGACCAAGTTCCTCACCCGGGGCGATATGCCGGTGACCATGTGCCGGCTGAACCTGGTCAAGGGGCTGGGCCCGGCCCTACAGATCGCCGAGGGCTGGACCGTGGAGCTACCGCCCGAGGTGCACATCGTGCTGGACGAGCGCACCAATCCCACCTGGCCCACGACCTGGTTTGTCCCGGAGCTCACGGGCGAAGGCGCGTTCACGGACGTGTACAGCGTCATGGCCCACTGGGGTGCCAACCACGGGTCGATCAGCTATGGCCACATCGGCCACGACCTGATCACCCTGGCCTCCATGTTGCGCATCCCGGTGTACATGCACAACGTGGCCCCGGAGCGGGTGTTCCGGCCGAGCTCCTGGTACGCCTTCGGCACCGCGGACCCGGAGGGTGCTGACTTCCGTGCCTGCGCCAACTTCGGGCCGCTGTACGGCGCGTACTAACACGCTTACCGTCGTCATCATCCCGCCGTAACGTAGAGACGCAAGATTTTGCGTCTCTACGGTGTCAATACCGCCCCGTGTGTAGAGACGCAAGATTTTGCGTCTCTACGGCGCCAGCACCGCCACCTGCGTAGAGAGACGCAAAACCTTGCGTCTCTACGGCGCGCATGCGGAGACCAATCTATGTCGTCATCATCCGCTGGTATACCGGCTCCAGCCGGGGTGCTGTGGGACCTGGACGGCACCATCGTCGACACGGGTGACTGCCACTACCTGTCCTGGGTACAGGTGCTGCCCGAGTTCGGCATACCGTTTGTTTGGGAGACCTTCCAGGGTGCGTTCGGCATGAACAACGCCGGCGTGCTCGGCGCCTTCATGGGCCGCACCCCGGACCCCGACCTGGTGCAAGCCATCTCCGAGCGCAAGGAGGCCGCGTTCCGCGACCTGCTACGGGGCCAGGTGCGGGCCGTGCCGGGCGCGCGGGACTGGCTGGCGCGCCTCCAGCGGTGGGGCGTGCCGCAGGCCATCGCCTCCTCCGCGCCGCCCGCCAACATCGACCTCGTCCTGGATGAGCTGGGGATCCGTCCCTACTTCGCTGCCATCGTCACCGGGGCCAGCCTGCCTAGCAAGCCCGACCCGGCGGTGTTCCTGCAGGCGGCCGTGACCCTGGGCATTCCCCCGCAGCACTGCGTGGTGATGGAGGACGCGGTGGCCGGGGTGGAGGCGGCACGCCGTGCAGGCATGCGCTGTGTGGCAGTGACCACCACCAATCCCCCGGAGGCGCTGCGGGCCGCCGACATCGTGATTGCAGGTTTCGACCAGCTCGGGGAGGACACTTTCCGCAGCCTCTTGGCCTGATGGCATCCCGTCAGGCTACCAGATGGATCACCCCACGTTTGCCGTTGATCAGCCAGGCCGGGTCCTCGGCCGCCAACTGCTCGGCCTGGCCCGGTGCCAGTCCCACCATGATCTCACCCTTGAGGGTGCGCAGGGCCACGAAGGGGGCAGGGAAGTAGGTGGTCACTGCCTCCATGCGCGTCGTGGGGGGCCAATGGCGGTCGTCCAACAGGCGACGATAGTTTACATCGCCCTTGACGACCACCAGGCCGGCTTGCCCTAGCTGGGAGTACAAGGCAAGGGGCATGTCTCGAAACGTGCGGTAGGAGGTCCAGAAGGGATCGGTGCGCAGGGCCAGCTGATCATGCTTCAGTCGTTCCTCGAGCCTGCGGCCCAGGGTCCTGGTGGGTGCACCGGGGGCTTGCTGCAACTGGCCGATCGCGATCCCGACGTCGACCGGCATGGCATCGGAGACGAAGAAGGGCCGGTCCTTCAAATGGAACACGACCTGCTGCGTCCACCCCTGGTTCAAGAGGAAGTCGGCCAGGGCCAGGTCGAAGAGAAGGTCCAGGCCGACGTTGTCGTTGATGAACGTGACCTGCGGCAGCCCGGCTGACATTAATGCGTAGACGGCACCGGTATCGTCGATGAGCAGGTTCTCGCGCTCATGCTGGGTTGCCAGGCCCGCGCGAGCAGGCTCGCGCACGGTCAGATTGCTCAGATCGGCCCGGTTGCCCCAGAGGGCCGAGTGCAGAAGAGCCTCGAAAACTATGGCCCTATCGAGGCTGGCGACCGCGTCGGCCAGGTGAATCCAGCCCTCGTCGAAGTGCGCCACGGCCACAGCCTCCTGGGTCCGTTTCAGGGCGTCAAAGGGATCATGGCCCAGCCACGGTCCAGCCTGGAAATACTGTACCGCCTCCAAGAGCTTGCGATAGAACAAGGTCTCGGCCCAGTACCAGGGCACCTGCAGCCAGGTCCGGCCCCTATAATGTTCCAGCTTCGTGTTCCAATCTGGCACGTCCGCAGCCTCCTCGCGCAGCGGTTGCATGGGCGCTGTGGCGATCTCCGCGGCCAACGCTTGCAGCGCATGCTGTATGGCCGGCGGGTAGGGGTTGGCCTCCGCGACCTGGGCGATGATCTGCGGTGCGCGCTCCTCGATGGTCGAGCGGGCGAAGGAGCCCGGGTCGGAGGTCATGAGAGGGGATGGAAGTTGAATGCCGTTCATAGATTGTTCCATAGAAGGTCAGGATTGAAGTGATTAGGGCGCATTTGGATCTGGTTGATCCTGTCACACCTGTGCATGAACTGGCAGCCAGTTCATCGGGTACAGCATCCCGTGATCATGAGCAATCTGGTATCATGAACGACTTGGGCATGAACGGCGGAGCAGTGCAGGCCGGGCTGCCGCAGCCCGGCCTGCACTGCTCCGCCGTTCATGCCCCTACGCCGTAGCCGCGGTGTGACGGGTAGCCGCGGTATGGGTGTCTCGCAATGACACATCTCTGTTTCTGTCACACCTGCCCTGGCTCAGCCACCGAAGACCTCTTCCAGTGTCTTTCGCATGACGTCTACGGGCGCGTCGACACCGGTCCACATCTTGAAGGCGATGGCGCCCTGGCCCACCAGCATGCCCAGGCCGTCGAGGGTGCGGGCACCCCGGGCCTCGGCCGCTGCCAGGAAGGCCGTGTGCGGCGGGTTGGGGATGACGTCGCAGATCAACAGACCCGGGTGGATGCTTTCCATGGCGACGGCCGGTTTCTCGTCCACGAGGGGAAAGAGCCCGATAGAGGTGGCGTTGACCAGGATGTCGGCTTCCGTTGGCACCGCATACGGTTCCTGCCAGGGAACAAAGGCGGCTGGCGTGGAGGTCCTGCTTTGCAGCAGATCAACCAGCGTCTTCCCGCGCGCAGGGGTGCGGTTGACGATGGTGATATGCGCGGCGCCGGCCCGGGCCATTTCCACGGCCATGGCGCGGGCGGCACCGCCGGCGCCCAGGAAGACGACGCGCTTGCCTGCCGGGTCCAGGTTTGCATCTTCCTGCACGGAGCGCACGAAGCCCTTGCCGTCGGTGTTGTGGCCAATCAGTCGTTCGCCCTCGCGGACCACGGTGTTGACCGCGCCCATTAGCTCAGCCTCGGGAGACAGGCCGTCGAGGTGCTCGATCACGGCGACCTTGTGGGGGATGGTCAGGTTGATGCCGCGCATGTTGAAGGCCCGCAGGCCAGCCACGGCGTCGGCCAGCTGCTCCGGACGCACCTCGATGTTCAGGTAACGCCAATTCAGTCCGCAGGCCCGGAACGCGGCCTCCTGCATGACCCCCGTCGGATTCTCGGCCACCGGATAGCCGAACACTCCAACCAGCTCGGCCAGGTAGGATGGTGCTGTCTCGCTCATGACATCCTCTCGTTGCTGTTGGTTCGATCTGGGTTCGTAGTGAGCACTTCAGTGCTCATGCCCGGCCATCTGCTGCTCTCCGATGATCTCAATTGCCCAGGCCGCAGCTTGGGCTACGACCTGGACGCACCCATTATCGTGTGCGCCGGCCTGATCGAAGGCGTGGCGCTCGGCCGGGTCGCGCAGGTCAAACGCGCGGCCGAACTTCAGGCGATGGATCTCGTGGCAGGTGAAGCCGCCGTACCGCTCCAGGTAACGCTCGCGCATCTGTTGGGCCATGGCAAAGGTGCGGTACTTGTTGTCGCGGTCGCCGGCAAAATTCTCTCGCCGGCGGGGAGATACCAGGCCAAAGGCGAGCACGGCGCCCATTAGGGCCCCGCAGGGAGCTCCTTCGCCGGCCAGGCCGAGGCCGCCGGCCAGCCCGGTGGCGGCATCGAAGGCCGTGTCCGCGGGGCGGCCCAGCGCGTCCATGATCGCCGCCAGCGTGCATTGGCCGCAGCCATGGTACACCCGCTCGTACTCGAAGCCCAGCTCGTAGGCCCGCTGGGCCAGGGCTCGCCAGTGGTCCTCCTCGTCCAGGCGGTGGTAGGCCTGCACGATGGCGTCGGCCAAGGGCTGGTTGGCATCGCCCAGCGCGCAGGTCTGCCGCACCGCGGCCTCCACGCCGTGGCTGGCGATCAGCTGTCGCAGAGTAGCGGCGGAGGCGTCCGCGGGATCATCGTAGAGCAGGGCAGTGGCGATGGCGCATACCAGATGGCCGGCCGGCAGGCCATGCCGGACTGCCAGCAGGGCTGGGCCTACCAGCCGGTCCTCCCGGCGCAGCTTGCGCAGGGGGTCGGCGGCCATGCGTGGCACGGTGTCGCGCAGCAGGGGGTTGTCGGTCTGGGCCATGGCGGCATCACGCCAGCGCGCCATCTCGTCTGGCGCAAAGCCATAGGCTGCCTGCAAGGCCGCGCTGGCCTCGGTCAACGCGCCCTCGGCCAGGGCCAGAACCGCGCGGTCGGCGATGCAATCCGCCAGCAGTTGGTAGCCGCGCCGCGCGCCGGCATAGGCCAGGGTGGCCTGGAACAGGTTGTAGGTGTAGAGCTTGCGCGCCTCGGCGGCGCGCATGTCGTCGACAAAGCGCAGGCCCGTCACTTCTGGCAAAGTAGTCTTGAAGCCCTGGCGGTCCACGAAGAGGTCCGGGTACCCATTGGTCCACACCAGCAACGGGTCCTCGCGGCGTACATCATCCGGTGGATCGACGGCGATGCGGATCACCAGGGTCTCGACGATGCCGGTCCGGGCCATGGTCGAGTCGCGCGTCGCCGGCGCCAGCGCGCTGCGCAGGCTTTCTTCAAATAGGGGCCCGGCGTGGGGCAGGTTGATGCACAGCAGGATGTCCAGGGCGGTGTCGGGCCGGGCAGCGTGCCGCGCCTCCAGGCCCGGCGCCAGCTGCCGCGCCACATCCGCAAACGCACCAGGGAAGACGGCCACCGCTACCAGGTCGGCGGCGGTTACTGCCGCTGCCACGGCCTCGGACTGTCCCGCCTGCAGGGTATCGTAGCCGGAGATGCGGACCTCCTCGATCTGGTCCGCACTCTCTGCCCGGATAACGGTATAGGCGCCTGCGTTTTGCAGGCGAGCTACCAGCTCCGGCGATTGATCCACCAGCACCAGGTGATAGCCTGCGGGGTGAAAAAGATCGGCGATGAAGCCGCGACCGATCTTGCCTGCGCCCCAGATTACAATGGCCTTGTCACTCATATTGCATGCTTCCCTTGCTCCCCTGCGACGACCCCGCCGGGGTTGGTGTTTGGTTGAGTTCCTCGACATGGACCTGGGCGTAGATGGCCTCGACGGCCGCCCGGCTGCCCACGCTAACCCCTTCGGCCATGGCCGACGCGGTCCCTGCGGCGACTCCCCAGCCAGCTATCTCAGCCAGCGCGAGCTCGTGGCTTAGGGCCCAAACGATCCCGGCCAGCAGGCTGTCGCCGGCTCCGGTTGGGTTGCTCACCGGGACTGCCGGCGGCCTGGCCCACACCGCTCGCTCCCTGGTCGCCAGCAGCAGGCCATCGGCGCCCATGGAGAGCGCCACCATTTGGATGCCCATCTGCAGGAGCTCACGGGCCGCTCGCCAGGCTCCGGCAGGCGAGTCGACGGGCTGGCCGCCCGTGACCTCTGCGGCCTCCGCGGCATTGGGCTTGACCAGGAAGGGCTGAGCTGCACAACCCAGGCGTAGGGGCTCGCCGCTGGTATCCAGGAGTGCCCGCGCGCCCCGGGCCTGGAGCAATGGGATGAGGTCTGCGTAGAGGCTGGTTGGCACCCCCGGGGGCAGGCTGCCGGCCAGTACCCAGGTGTCTCCTGGCTGGACCCGCTGCCGCGCCCGGGCCAGGAGCTGCTGCCACTCGTCGCGCTGCACCGTAGGTCCGGCCTCATTGACCTTGATGTGGTGGCCGGTGGCCTGGTCGACGACGACCACGTTGGTGCGCGTCTCACCGGCCACAGAGATGAAGTCGGTGGCGATGGCCAGGTCCTGCAGCCCCCGCTCCAGGGCCTGGCCGGTGGCGCCACCGGCGAAGGCCATGGCCACGGACTCCATGCCCCAGGCAGCCAGGGCGCGCGAGACGTTGAACCCCTTGCCCCCCCAGTCCAGGCGCGTCGACGTGGCTCGCAAGACATCGTCCATGACCAGGTGGGGAACGGTCAGGGTGCGGTCCAGGACCGGGTTGGGGGTGACGGTGACGATCACGGGGAACACCTTAGGGGTGAGCTGCGGTTGTAGCAAAGGGATCACACGGTACCGGGAGCTATCTGCCGGCCGGCCTACCGATTATACATCGACTTGCGGCGATCGGTAAGAGAGACGGGCAGCGGGCATGCCTCACAGGAGAGCCCTGGGATGTGAAGAGTTCCCATTAACTAACCCTTTCCCGGAGAAACGGTTAATGGTACATGGGAGATGGATCCCACGACGTAGGGGCACGAATGGCCGCCATTCGTGCCCCTACGTGAGCGCGAGCAGCGGCCGCGGATGCTGGCTGGCGGGCCAGAAAGCGGTCCTGCCCGTTGACTCCTTCAACCACAAGTGCTATAGTTGCACCAGACTCACCGCAGGTATCTCTCCGTCGCCAGGGCCAAAATGCCTTTGGGCGCAAAGTGAATTGGGTGCATGCACACCACTATCCCGATCGTGCTGACCAGCTTCATAGGGCGTGAGCATGAGCTTGCCGAAGTCATGGGGCTACTCGCATCTGCGCGCCTGGCAACGCTGACAGGTCCTGCGGGCTGCGGCAAGACCCGACTGGCCATGCGTGCGGCCACGATAGCCAGCCCACTCTATGTGGATGGCGTGCACTGGGTTGAGCTGGCCCAGTTGGCCGACCCGGAGCTGGTTCCGCAGGCGCTGGCCAAGGCCTTGCGCATTCCCGGGCAGCCAGGCCGCCCGGCGGTCGAGGGATTGCTGGAAGCGCTGCAGCACAAGCATCTCTTGCTGGTGCTGGACAATTGTGAACACGTTCTGAATACGTGCGCCCTGCTGGTGGAGGGTCTGCTGGCAGTGACGGAGATAAGCGTTCTGGCGACGAGTCGCGAGCCTCTTGGCGTTGGCGGCGAGAAGCGCTATCCGGTATCGCCGATGGCGCTGCCGCCGCCTGGAGGCCCGGTGCCCGAGCTGGAGCACTTCGAGGCCATCCAGCTGTTCGTCGAGCGTGCCCGTGCCATCCTGCCGGGCTTTGCGCTGAGCTCCCAGAACGCGGGAGCGGTCGCCAGCATTTGCCAACGCCTGGACGGCATGCCCCTGGCCATCGAGTTGGCCAGCGCGCGCGTGAACGTGCTGGCGCCGGAGCAGATTGCGGCACGGCTCGACGACCGTTTCGAGCTGCTGGCGCCAGCCACCCATGTCACCCGTAGCCATCACCGCACCCTGCGCGCCGCGCTTGACTGGAGCTACGATCTGCTCAGCCCGCCGGAGCAGGCGCTGCTGCAACGGCTGTCGGTCTTTGCGGCTGGCTGCTCGCTGGCAACCGCGGAAGCGGTTTGTGCCGGGACCGGGATCGAGCGCCGCCAGGTGCTTGAGTTGCTGTCTTTGCTGGTCGACAAATCCCTGGTCGTGGCGCACACGCTCCAGGGAAGCGAAGCGCGCTACCGCATGCTGGAGACGATCCGGCAGTACGCGCAAGAGAAACTGAAGGCGGCTGGTGACTGGCCAGCTACGTGCGACCGGCACCTGCGGTGCTTCCTGCAGCTGACCGAGGAAACGCTTCCGAAACTCAGTGGTCCGTACCAGCGGCTGTGGTTGAATTGGCTAGAGGACGAGTACGACAATATGCGCACGGCCCTGGCCTGGTCGCAGGAGAGCGGCCAAATCGAGGTGGGGCTGCGTATCGCGATTGCCATTTACCAGTTCTGGACGATCCGCGATTATGTGGAGGAAGGGCTGACGTGGATGGAACGGCTGCTGGCACGGGTGGCACAGGCGCGCGAGCCAGTCTCTCCGGCCGTCTACGCCAATAGCCTCGCCTACGCGGCATTCCTGGCCGGGTTCCGAGGCCATACCGCGGTGCAAATGGCGTATGGATACAAGGCCGCAGCCATGGCAGAAGCCGCGGGCGAGGAGGGCAAGCCAGCCCTCGTTTGGGCCCTGGCTGCCCAGGCTTTCGGCGCGCGGGCAGCCGGCGATTATCAGGCTGAGCTCAGCTTCGGGCTGCGGGGCATCCAGTTGCTGCGCGAGCTGGGGAACAGATACCAGCTGGGCCTTACCCTGAGCACTAGCAGTTTCTCAGCCATGACGCTGGGCGATTATGGCACAGCCCACGCCATGTTGGACGAAGCGCTGCCCCTTTTGCGCGAGGCCGGCAATCCCTACCGCATCGCCATGGCGCTCAACTTCTCAGGCGACCTGGCGCGCTGCGAGCAGGATTACGCCGGGGCGCAGGCGGCGTATGAGGAGAGCGTGCAGCTGCTGCGCGAGATCGACGCCCCGCGCGACCTGGCCTCCGCGTTGCACAATCTGGGACATACCTGCGTGCATCGCGGCGACGTCGAACGTGCTCACGCGCTGTTCGGGGAGAGCATGGAGATACAACTGGCCCAGCGCAACACGCCAGGCATGGCCGAGTGCCTGATGGGCTTTGCGGCCGTGGCCGCAGTGCGCGGCTCGCCCGCTGCTGCCGCGCGCCTATTGGCCGCCACGGTGGCCATTGGCGGGGAGCGCATTGTGTCGGCGTGGGCAGCTACCCGCATGGAGTATGAACTTACGCTCGCCCGTGCCCGCGGCGGACTGACCGAGGCCGAATTCCAGGCGGAGCAGGCGGCAGGCCGCGCGCTCTCGCTGCCGCAGGCCATCGAATACACCCAAATGCTTCCCCTCCGGCCAGCTGCCCCCCTGGCGATCAGGGCAACGCCGGACGACTTGACCTTGCGTGAGCGCGAGGTGGCAGCGCTGATCGCACAGGGCTGGACGAACGGGGAGATTGCCGACGACCTGGTGGTAAGCAAGCGCACTGTTGAGGCCCACGTGGCTCACATATTATCCAAGTTGGGATACACGAACCGCGCCCAAGTCGTGCGTTGGGCCATTGAAAACGGACTGGTGGGATCACAGGGCGGGGAAATACGTGCGTGAATACGTGTATGCACGGATGTGGCTGCGCACGATCTATGCGATACTTAGGTCGAACTTGGAGCCGACCAGGTACCAAACATCCATCCGTGCAAGGAGTATTCACCATGTCAACCGAAGAGAACAAGGCTCTCATGCGCCATTACCTCGAGGCCTCTGTCAGCCCCGACAGGGCCGCTTTCAAGGAGCTGATGGCACCTGATTTCGTGGCCCATATCCCCAGCGGCCCGGCCAACCGCGAGGCCTACGTGCAGCACAACTACGGCTACGTATCCGCCTTCAGCGACAGACAGTTTGAGGTGGACGACCTGGTCGCCGAGGGGGACAAGGTGGTGGCGCGGGCAACCTGGCGGGGCACCCACACCGGCGATTTCATGGGCCTGGCTCCGACCGGTAAGCAGCTTGCCGTCGGTGCAGTCATCACCGAGCGCTTCCGGGATGGCAAGGCGGTGGAACACTGGTCCCTGTTCGATAGCCTGGGCATGATGCAGCAGCTGGGCCTCGTGCCGCCACCCCAGCCCGCCCGGTAGAGAGCCTGGATCTCTCAGCTCACTTGTCTCAACCGCCCGGCCCGCTGTTCAGCGGGCCGGGCGGTTGAGCTGAGGCATGAGAATCGGGCCATCGCTTGACCCCGCTACGCTACGCGCATCCGTTCCAACCAATACCTCCTTGGCCATCATGTCCTATTGTAGGGGCGGCCACGGCGGGCATCCGTTCCAACTAATCCCGTCCGGGGATAGGTATCGCGCATCCATTCGGTACGGTAGGGATGGAGGACCCACCCGGGGATAGGTATCGCGCATCCATTCGGTACGGTAGGGATGGAGGACCCACCCGGGGATAGATGAGGCCAGAGCAGGTTTGATTGGAGCGGATGGGGACCAGCGTTGCCCCTGCGTTCATCCCGGCTTGACTCCGCAAATCTGAGAAAAATTACTCAAACCTATTGACTTCCCACGCGTTGTGTGCTAAAATCAACGGGAATAAACACAACTGATAGCAATTCGAACACCGTAACTGTTCATTTTGTGTGACTGCACGCCAGGTACGGAGGTCTGCGGCGATGAGCGAAGGCATGACCAGCACGGAGCGCGTGCTTGCCGCGCTGAGGCGAGAAGTCCCCGATCGCATCCCCACCTTCGAGTGGGAGATCGATCCTGACCTGGTCGTAGCCATGACAGGGGGCGGCAGCTACGAGGACTTCATCGAGAAGTTCGACCTGGACGCGGTGATGTGTCCACCGGACTACATCAAGAAGCCCCTGCCTGATGGCAACCTGATGGACGAGTGGGGAGTGACGCGCACCCGGGGGCACGAAGCCTACGCCATGGCGGTAGATGAATTCGCCCCGATCAAGAGCTGGGCCGACCTCGAGGCCTGGCAACCCCCTGACCCCTACGCGCCGCACCGGTTCGACACCATGAAGAAGCGCATCCAGCGCTTCAAGGGCCAGCGGGCGATCATCGTCCAGCTGCGCGATGTGTGGTCGAACCCGCGCGACCTGCTGGGTTACGCCCAGCTCTTCGTCCTGTGCAAGACCAAGCCTGACCTGGTGGAAGCCCTGGTGGTCAAGTGCGTCGAGCAGAGCATGGCCCTGGCGCAGGTTGCTGCCGAGCTGGGGGCAGAGATCGTCATGTCGGGCGACGACATCGCCGACAATCGCCGCACCATGATCTCGCCGGCCATGTGGGAGCGCATCTTCCTGCCGCACTTCCGGCGCTGGGTCACGGCCATTCACGACTGTGGCCTGTTGTACTGGAAGCACACGGACGGCAACATCATGGAGGTGATCGAGGGTCTGATCGATGCTGGCATTGACGGCATCGACCCCATTGATCCCCTGGCCAAGATGGACCTGGCCACGGTCAAGGCGCGGTACGGCAGCCGCGTCGCCATCAAGGGCAACGTAGACTGCGCCTTCCTCCTGATGGATGGCCCGGAAGAGGCGGTGGTGGAGTCGGTGAAGAACTGCATTCGCATCGCCGGGCCAGGCGGCGGCTACGCCTGCTCCTCCAGCAATTCGATCCATTCCGGGGTCAAGCCGGAGCTCTATATAGCCATGCTCGATGCCATTCGAGAGTATGGCGTCTATCCCCTGGACATGGACCGGCTGAGTTGACATGGCACACCCCGAAGCCTGGCCGCTGGACCAGTTGTTCGACGCGGTGGCACCGGACCGCATCACCACGGACGAGGCTGACCTGGAGGCTCACAGCTACGACTGGTGGCCGGTGACGGCCAAATGGCGGCAGCAGGGCAAGCGCCCCTTTGGGCCGCAGGCCGTGATTCGCCCCCAGTCCACCGCGGAGATCAGCCGGGTCATGCAGTGGGCGAGCGTGCAGGGCATTCCAGTCACCCCCTGGGGAGCAGGCTCATCGGTGACGGGCGCGCCGCTGGCGACGACCGGCGGGATCAGCCTCGATCTGTCGGCGCTCGATCGCATCCTGGTTCTGGACGAAGCCAACCTGCTGGTGAAGGTGCAGGCGGGCAAGCTAGGGCACCACCTGGAGGCCGAGCTGAATGCACGGGGCTACACGCTGAATCACTCGCCGCAATCCCTGAACCGGTCGACGGTGGGCGGGTGGGTGGCCACGCGCGCCACCGGGCAGTTCTCGTCCCGCTGGGGCGGCATCGAGGAGCTGGTGGTGGCGCTGACCGTCGTACTGGCCTCTGGCGAGGTTGTCGAGACGGTGTTCGCGCCGCGCGCGGCCCTGGGCCCTGACCTGTGCCAGCTCTTCATTGGCGCCGAGGGCACGCTGGGCGTGGTGGCGGAGGTGACGCTGAAGATTTTTCCCCTGGCGGAGACCCGGCTGTTCGAGACGCTGCGATTTCCCTCGATCGCCAGTGGGCTACAGGCCATGCGCAAGATCATGCGTTGCGGTCTGCGGCCGTTTCTGCTGCGCTTCTACGACGAAGACGAGGCGCGCTTCGCCGTGCGGGATGCGACTTTCGAGGGCTGCGCCATGTTCCTGGGCTGCGAGGGGCTAGAGGGGCCGGCGCACGCGGAACAGAGCGCCTGCCTGGCGATATGCCTGAACGAGGGCGCCGAGTTGTTGGGGGCCACAGCCACCATGGGATGGATGGAGCGGCGGTTTGATTTCTCGACGGTGGAGAACCTGCTGGCCGAGCCGGGCGGGGTAGCCGAGACCATCGAGGTGGCGCATTTCTGGGACGGCATCGAGCCGACCTACGATGCTCTGAGGGAGGCGTTGTCGCCGCTGGCCGACCACGTGCTGGGCCATTTTTCGCACGCCTATCCCCAGGGCACGTCGCTGTACGTGATCCTGCTGGGCCAAGTTGAGGATGCGGCAGCGGCCGAGGCCCGGCTGGCCGAGATCTGGCGCACGGCGATGGAGGTGGCGCTCCGGGAAGGGGCGGCCATCTCGCACCATCATGGCGTGGGGCTGGCCCGTCTGCCCTACATCCGGCGCAACCTGGGCTCGAGCATGGTTGTGTTGGAGCGGGTCAAGCAAGCCCTGGACCCCGCCGGTATCATGTGCCCGGGCAAGCTGGGATTGCCGGATAGGCACGGGCGCCGGAGCGGAACACAGACGGACACAGACGGACACTGACGCACACGGACTTCGGAGTTCACCGCAGAGGCGCAGAGGACGCAGAGCGGAAAAAGGGCCCGAGGAGCCGGAGCGGAGCACGGATGAACGCGGACAGATAGGGACGAACACGGACGAGTATGGATGGCGGACCCGGACAGGAGGGACTGTTGAGAGGCCCTGTCTTGAGACCAAGGCATAGACTTTCGAGAGGCTAGCTGTATGGACTCGCGCACCGGCAAGAAGATCCGCATGGGGCGGCTGTTCAACCAGCGGAGCGGCAGGACGATCATCGTCGCCTACTCTCACGGCGTGCTGATGGGACCGCGGCGGGGCATGCTCACCCTGGAGGAGATGCAGCGCACGGCGCAGGCGGTGCGGAGCGCTGATGGCCTGTTGGTGGCTCCCGGCATGGTGCGCCACCTGGAGGATGCCTTCGTCGGCCGGGACCGACCTTCCCTGTTCGTCCACATGGACTACGAGAGCTTCGACCGCCCGGCCTTGTCCTATGCGGTGGGCGCAACTGTGGAGCTGGCGACCATCGAAGATGTGGTGGCGACCGGCGCCGACGGCATCATGACCTACCTGTTCTTCGGCTACGATGACCCCGAGCGGGAGAAGATGGAAATCGCCCGCAACGCCCGCCTGGCCCGCGCCTGCGAGCGTTGGGGGATCCTGCTGATGATCGAGCCGCGCAGCGCCCGCCAGGCCGAGCAACCGGAGGACGACAGCGACCTGGCCATCATGTCGATGAGCAGCCGGATCGCCGCGGAGCTGGGCGCTGACCTGGTGAAGACCATTCACCCCGGCAGCACGGAGGACTTGGGCCAGCTGGTCATGACCTGCCCGGCGCCGGTGCTGGTGGCCGGCGGCGCGCGGCAGGGCGATCCCGAGGCCGCATATGCCAAGGCGCAGAGTGCGATGGATGCGGGCGCGGCCGGCCTGGTCTTCGGCCGCCACATCTACGAGGCGCCCGACCCGGCGGCGGAGATGGCACACTTCAGGCGCATCGTGCACGGCGAGTAGCCGGACCGCAGGCAACATTCACCAATGGAGGTGGTGTTATGCCAAAGCGATACCTGATTGGCATTGACCTGGGCTCCAGCTCTGTCAAAGCGTCGCTCTTCGACGAGGGGGGCAGAGCCTGGGGCGATGTGGCGCGCGACAACCATCCCCGCCAGCCGCAAGCGGGCGTGGCCGAGTACAGCGGCCCCCAGATGCTGGCCTCTACGGTGGAGGCCATTCGCCGGCTGGTCGATCAGGATTTCCTGGCGCCAGGCGATGTCGCGGCGCTCAGCATCGACGGCATGATCAGCGGGACCATGGGTGTCGACGCCTCAGGGGAGGCCACGACGCCCTACACCACGACCCTGGACATGCGCTTCACGCCTGAGCTCAACCTGGTGATGGGAGGGTTCCACGAGGCCATCCGGCGCCTGACCGGCGCCGGCCAGCCGTGCTTTGCGCCCAAGATGCTATGGATCCGGCGGGAGTTTCCGGAGGCCTATGCCCGCACGGCGAAGTTCGTGACAGCAGCTGGGTATGTGTCCGGCCAGCTGGCCGGCCTGGCCGGACGGGATGCCTTCGTCGACTATACCTACCTGTGGGCCACAGGACTCAGTGACACGGTCAACTACGCGTGGTGCGACGAATTGTGCCGGGCGATGGACCTGCCAATGGATAAGCTGCCACGCATCGTGCGACCCACTGACATCATCGGTGGCGTCAGCGCCGAGATAGCGGCTGTGACGGGCTTGCTCCAGGGCACCCCAATTGTCGCCGGCTGTGGAGATCAGTCAGCAGGCCTCCTCGCCGCCGGGATCAACGTTCCCAGCCGGATGGGAGAGAGTGCA
>JAULUH010000547.1:0-6569 GCA_032111745.1 Anaerolineae bacterium
CGGCAAATCGACCATCTTCAACGCCTTGACCGGGGCTCAGGCCGCGGTGGCGGGCTATCCGTTCACCACCATCGATCCCAACGTGGGGGTGGTGGCGGTGCCCGATCGGCGGCTGGACGAGCTGGCGGCGTTGCTGCGGCCGGAGAAGGTGGTGCCGGCCACGGTGGAGTTCCTGGACATCGCGGGGCTGGTGGCCGGCGCCAGCGAGGGCGCGGGATTGGGCAACCAGTTCCTGGGGCATATCCGCACGGTGGATGCGATCGCCATGGTGGTGCGGGCCTTCGACGACCCCGACGTGCCGCACACCACGGAGGCGCTGGACGCGCTGGCGGACATTACCACGGTGGACACTGAGCTGCTGCTGGCCGACCTGGCGACACTGCAGCGGCGGTGCGAGAAGATCCAGGTGCAATCCAAGGCCAACCCGCGGGAGCACGCGGCGGAGGTGGCGTTGCTGGAGCGGGCGCGGGCGCATGCCAACGAGGGGCGGCTGCTACGCACCATGGCGGTAGGGGAGCTGGAGGCGGCGGTGCTGGCCAGTCTGAACCTTTTGACGGCGAAGCCCCGGCTGTACGTGGTCAACGTGTCGGAGGCGGATCTACCCCACGGCGGGGAGGAGCTACCGGCCATCCGCAGCCATGCGGCAGCGGAGGGCGCGCATGTGGTGGTGCTATGTGGGGCCATGGAGGTCGAATTGCAGTCCTGGCCGGCGGATGAGGCCGCGGCGTACCGGGGCGCCTATGGCCTGCCGGAGCCCGGGCTGAACACGCTGATCAGGGCCGGTTTCGAGCTATTGGACCTGATCACCTTCTTCACCGCCACCGGCGGCAAGGTGCTCCATGCCTGGGAGCTGCCCCGGGGCAGCACCGTGCTGGAGGCCGCGGGCAAGATCCACACCGACATGCAGCGGGGGTTCATCCGGGCAGAGGTGGTGTCCCAGGCTGACCTGGTGGCTGCCGGAAGCTTCCACCATGCGCGCGAGGCCGGCCATGTGCGGCTGGAGGGCCGCGACTATGTGGTGCGCGATGGCGACGTGGTGCATATCCGGTTTGCCGTGTGAGCCCTGCGAGCGCCATGCCTGTTCTGCAACTTCCTGACACCCATCTCGCCTACGAGGCGGCCGGCCACGGCGAGCAGGCGGTCCTGTTCGTCCATGGTAGCTTTGCCTCCAGCCGCTGGTGGCAGCCCAGCGTGGCCCGGCTGCCGGCCGATCTATATACGGCCTATATGCCAGACCTGCAGGGTTGCGGTCGCAGCGGCCGGCCGCAGGATCCAACCAGTTATGCCATTGCGCACCAGGCGGCTGATCTGGCCGCGCTGATCTCCGCCCTGGACTTGCACCGGCTTCACCTGGTGGGCCACTCCATGGGCGCGGCCATCGTGTTAACCTATGCGGTTCAGCATCCGGAACGCCTGCGCTCCCTAACCCTGGTTAGCACCCCGTCCCCGGAGGGTACGCCGACGCCACCGGAGGCCTATGCACTGCTCGACGAGATGCGCACCGACCGCTCACTATTGTTGCGGGGTCTGGCCAGCACCATGCCGGCCAGACCACCGGACGCTTTCCTGCAACAGTTGGTCGACGATGCCCAGGGCCAGGCTCCGGCGGCCTTTGCGGCCACGGCAGAGGCCATGGCTACCTGGCGCCTGCCCGCGGCGGCCCTGAGCCAGCTACGGCTGCCGGTCCTGCTGATGTGGGGTGACCAGGACCTGATCGTGGGCCGCTCGGTACAGACGCAGCTCCTCCTGTCCATCCCGGGCGCCAACAACCTGGAGGTGTTTCGGGGCTGCGGCCACACGCCCATGCTTGAGCGCACCGAGGCTTTTGTCATGGCCCTGCGCAATTTCCTGGAGCAGGACTTCGAAGGGTATGCCACCATTCGAGACCAGGCTGCGGAGGAGGGATGAGATCGATTGGGGTGCACCTGAATCCGGTTGGAGCATCTGCCCACACGCTCTCCCATATACCCATTAACCGTTCCTTTGGGAAAAGGTTCGGTATATGGGAGCTCCGCGCTCTATCGCCCAAGCCTGCGGGGATGGGGATGGATACGAGGCCGGCAAGCGGATGAAGGACGAGGAGTGGGCATGACGCATGTGGTGATACTGTTCCTGGACGGTGTAGGGCTGGGTGCGGAGGATCCACAGGTGAATCCGCTGGTTGCAGCCGGGCTGCCGGTGCTGGAGGGGCTGGTGGGCCGGGGCGCGCTGGTGGCGGGCAGCGGGCCCATCGAGACGCCGGCGGCCGTGATGGTGCCGACGGATGCGTCCCTGGGGGTCCCGGGCCGGCCGCAGAGCGCGACGGGCCAGACCGCGCTGCTGACCGGCCGCAACGCGCCCCAACTGGTGGGCGGGCACTACGGCCCGCGGCCCACGGCGGCCCTGCGCCAGATGCTGGAGGGAGACACCCTGTTCAGCCTGGCCCTGGCCGCAGGGAACCCGGTGGCCTTTGCCAATGCCTATCCTGCTGGCTACTTCGCGGCCATAGAGCGCGGCAAGCGCCTGCACGGTGCTATTCCCCACGCCGTACAGGCCGCCGGCATCCCCCTGCGCACGGCGGACGACCTGGCGGCAGGGCGGGCCTTGAGCGTCGATCTGACCAATGCGGCCTGGCGCAATGGGCTGGAGTATCCGGACATGCCGGAGCGCACGCCGGCCGAGGCTGGCGTAGCGATGGCCCGGCTCGCCGTGGGCCATTCCCTATCCTTCTTCGACCACTGGGCCACCGACATGGCGGGACACCAGGGAGGCCTGGCGGCGGCGGTGCGTATCCTGGAGGAGTTCGACGCCTTTCTGGGTGGGCTCCTGTCTGGCATTGACCTGGCCCGGACCCTGGTGCTGATCACCAGCGACCACGGCAATATCGAGGATCTGTCGCAGCGCGGGCACACGGAAAACCGCGTGCCGACCATTCTGATCGGCGCCAATCGCCACCTGGTGGCCGAGCAGGTCAACGATCTCACCCATATCACTCCGGCGGTGCTGCGCGTCTTGAGGTCATAGCTTCCTGGTCACTTCTCCAAACCCCGATTCTGTGGCACAATGGTCCCATGCCAGATGGAGCCAATCCCCTCAGCAAGCGGGAGCAGGAGATCCTCACCCTGGTGGCCCGCGGCCTGACCAACCAGGAGATCGCCAGGGAACTGGTACTCAGTCCCAATACCGTCAAGGTTCACTTGCGGAATATCTTTGAGAAGCTGGGGGTCGCCTCTCGCACCGAAGCCATCGTCAGGGCAGCCCAGGGTGGCTGGATCGAGGTGGCCGGGCTGGATGAGGAGCCCGAGGGTACGTCATCTCTTGCGATGCCCCAGTCAGCTGATGCCCCGCTGGCATCCTGGCAGCGCGTCTACCTCGTACTGGCTGCGATCCTGGTCGCTGCGGCGTTGCTTGGGCCCGGCTTGCTCGATCGGTTGCAAGCTGCCCCGGCCGCGAACGACCTCAGCGACTGGAACCTGCCACGGCTCGGCATTCCACCCCGCCGGGACGTGGGGCGTTGGGAGCAACTGGCGCCGATGCCCGTGGCCCGTAGCCGGCTGGGGCTGGCTCCCGCAGGGGGCCTGCTTTTTGCCGTGGGTGGCGAGACCGCGCAGGGCCTGACCGCAGCCGTGGAGGCCTACGATCCTGCGCTCAATCGCTGGTCAAGCCGCGCCGCAAAACCAACCGCCGTATCCAACGCGCAGGCGGCCGCGCTGAATGGCCTCGTCTATGTGCCGGGCGGCACTCTGGGCGACGGTACCGTCACGGCCGTTCTTGAGGTGTATGATCCCCAGGCTGACACGTGGCAGGAAGGTACACCGCTACCCGAGGCGCGCGCCGGCCATGCCCTGGCCGCCCTGGACGGCCGCCTGTATGTCGCCGGCGGGTGGGACGGCAGCCGCTATGTGGACACCCTGCTGATCTACGATCCGTCTGCCGGCCGGTGGGACAGCGGCCCCCAGGCGCCTGCCGCCTTCGGTTTCGGTGCCGCCGCTGCCCTGGGTGATCGTATCCTCATTGCCGGCGGCTATGACGGCAGCCAGGAGGTCGCAAGTTGCTGGCTGTATTACCCGTCCGAGGCTCGCTGGGAGTCCTGTGCGCCCCTTATTGCCCCGCGCGGCGGCCTGGGACTGGCCGCCGACGGTGCAGCGGTCTACGCCATCGGCGGCGGCTGGACTGAGCCCCTGGGCTTCAACGAGCGCTACGACAGCCTGACCAATACCTGGGCCTCCCTTCCGACTCCTATTGATGGCCAATGGCGCCATCTCGGCGTAGCCAGCGAGGGTGCCCTGATCTACGCCGTAGGTGGTTGGAGCGGGGACTACCTTGATGGGACCGAGGCCTTTCAAGGTCCCTTCCGTGCCTTCTTGCCCTTTGGCGCGCGCGAGCAGTAGGGCCTGCACAGGCCCGAGGAGGAAGTGTGGTGCAGGAGATCACCATCGACTGGTGCAGCGGGTGACGCCCAAGGGGGCACTGCTCTGCACTGGGAGGGCGCGCAGGCCAGCGCGCCGCGCGGCCTGACGGCCCACGTCGACACCCTGGGCGCCATAGTGCAGCGGATCAAGGACAACGGCCGGCTGCAGGTGGTTCAACTGGGCGGCTGGGCGCCCTGGAGTACACCGCCAGGCTGATCGCAGCCTATCTGCTGAGCTGAGCACGGACGCACAAGGACTCCGGATGTGAACCGTAGAGGACGCAAAGAACGCCAAGGAGAACCCTGGGCCGGAGAAGCCAGAGCGGAGGGAATCGCGGTGGGCGGGAGCGAGACGGATTTCTGAGCCAGCTGTGCCAAGACCTCCCCTCGTAGGGCGCGGGCCTCCGTGCCCGCCCAGTCCTGCCACCCGCGTGATCTCTCCCTTACCCCGCGCCCCATCACCCGCCCTTTGGCTGCACCAAGACCCCCCTCCCCTCGGCCATGGCAACATCTCTCATCACGCTCCTCGTCATGCCGGCAGACACGCCCAAGAACCCGTTCTACTACATGGCTCCTCGACATCTGAGAGGCCCCGGTGCTGTGGGATATTTCATTGACTCAGGCGGGCGCTGGTGATAAGATGGTGCGGAGAGAGCAGACAAGCACAGAGATAGGGCAGGCCTGAGGGAGCCAGGTGGATGGAGTGCGTGGCCTGTCGCGTCGGGAGTGTGGTCTTTCAGTGCACTGGATCACTCTGAGCCACCCGTGTCGGGCTCGGAGGGGAGCTGCCGGTACCCTGTTCGGGAGGTAGGAACCATGGGAGAGCGCTTTCGGTTGCGTTGCTGGACGGGCTGGCAGGCTCGTCACCGGTCACCCTTGGTTATCGTGATCCTGTTAGTGGGCTTATTGGCCGTGCCATGGGAGACTCGGGCTGTGGGAGCCGCTCCAGGGGAAGCCCGCGGCCGTGATGGGCCGGGTGTTGCGGGCAGTGCACCCAGTGCTCCGGTCTTGGTGACTCCGGCCGACGGCAGTGAGGTGACTGCGGTGTCGACCACGCTGTCCGTACAGGTGTCGGATCCCGACGGCGGCCCTCTGACCGTAAGCTTCTATGCCAAACCCGTGCCCTTCACTGTAGTGCCCATCCCTGACACCCAGGCCTATTCGGACCAGTATCCGGAGATCTTCGACGAGATCACCACCTGGATCGTGGAGAACTGGCATGACCTGCATGGTGCTTACGCCGTGCACGTGGGGGATATCGTGGAGCATGGGATGAGCACAGAGCAGTGGGAAGTCGCCAGCGCGGCCATGGCGATCCTGGAGGATCCGGTAGCAAGTGGCCTGGTAGATGGGGTGCCCTATGGCATCCTGCCTGGTAACCATGACACGCTGGGCGACTTTGACCGTTACTTTGGACCACAGCGTTTCGAGGGCCGCTGGTACTACGCAGGGCATTATCCCGGCTATTCCAACCACAACAACTACAGCCTCTACACGGCCGGGGGGATGGACTTCATCCAGATCAACCTGGAGAACAACCCGCGGCAGGATGCGCTCGATTGGGCTGATGCCCTGCTGAAGACCCACAGCGACCGCCGCGGCATCGTTGCGTCACATTCCGTATTGCTGTGGCGGCAGTCGGACCAGGGAGACTGGTTTCCTTCCGGGCTGGAGATCTTCGAGCAGCTGGGCGATAACCCCAACATGTTCATGATCCTGGGCGGCCACAGCCGCTGCGAGACCAAGCGTGTCGACGTCAGCGCCAGCGGGACCACGGTGTACACCCTGGTGGCGGACTACACCAACGAGGCCAACGGCAACATCCGGCTGGTGGAATTCTCGCCGGCCGAGAACCTGATCCACGTGCGGACCTATTCACCCCACCTGCAAGCGTACGAGACCGATGCCAACAGCCAGTTCGATCTCTTCCTGGACATGAGCAATGCCGGCTTCGCGGCCATCGACACCGTAGCCCAGGTTGCCTCGGGGGGGACCGCCACGACGACCATGGACAGGCTGGTGGACGGCAAGCACTACGAATGGTATGTCACGGTGAGCGACGGTGAGCATGTGACCACCGGCCCGGTATGGAGCTTCGACGCAGCCCTGGGAGCACCTGTTCCGGCTGCACCCCAGGTATCCATCAGCGCCGACGGCAGTAACGCGCAGCTGGCATGGC
>JAULUH010000548.1:0-1769 GCA_032111745.1 Anaerolineae bacterium
CCAGTTGCTGCCGAGGAAATCATACCCATCTACGACCTTGGCCGTAGGAAAGGTGCCTGGCTCGACGATGGTTGGATCGTTCGCAGCAAAATCAGCCGGGTTACCGGAGCCTCCCAGGGCGGCATGGGTGTAGTCGATGCCGCTGTCGAGGACGGCCACGCGGATGCCGGTGCCATCATAGCCCATGGCCTGCACGGCCGAGGCGCCGATGTAAGGCACTGTCTCGGAGAGATCGAGCTCATAGTTGTGCACCGGGGCGATGCGCTCAACCGCCGGGTCCTGGGCCAGGGCCGGCAGGACCGATGCGTCGACCTCGACGAACATCGCGTTCAGCACCACCTGGACCTGGGCCACGACCTTAGCGTTGGGATCCAGGGCCTGGATCCGGCCCATCAGGTCCTGCTGCTCAGCCTGCAGGCTGGCCTTGGCACTCTGGGCCGCCCTGCCCTTGACCTGCTGCTTGGACACCGGCTCGGTCTTGAGGACTACGATGACCTTGCCTGGAGCTACGGCAGCGGACTTGAGCATACTGGCGTCTACTTGCAGGTCGGTGATTGGCTGCTCCAGCTTGAGCTCCTGGACCGTCGGTGGCAGGGGGCGGTCCGCCAGGCGGCCGTCCAGGCCCGGATCCTGCATCGAGGGGGCGCGCCTGCCCAATATGGGCACGGTGGGCAGCCACAGGCGCTTGGTAGGAGTGGCACCGGGGCCCTCCTCAGCCAGCGCCGGGGCGGCGGTCAACAGCACCAGGACCACGACCAACAGTGCGTTGAGCGCCAGACGTGAGGCACGATGGTTGCGCATATCTACCTCCAATGTGTTGCGGGGCCTGACGCAGCACGGCTGCGCCAGCCCATTTCATGGTGGCTCTTGATGGCCAATCCAGACCTGTGGCCACCCCAGGCCTGGATCACAGGGAGAGGGAAGGTGCCGGCCTGTCGCCGCAACCGTGCAGCAAGTGGTGCCAGGAAGCGATCGCAGAGCAGGCCAGACAAACAAGGGACCGAGTCGTCGCCCGGGCACTGCTGAACCGCAGGGACTCGTGCCTGGGCAACAGAAAAGAGGATCAGAATCCGATGTGTCTTCGATGCAGTGTCACCTCCTTGTGGCTATATCCCCAACGCTGCTCGAAGCGACACAAATTAGAGGTTACGATCCGATTATGCACAATTCGGGGCGAAGGTCAAACTCGGGCAGCCGTGGCGCCAGTCCTGGCGGAGGCCGCCAGGCTCGCGCCCAATTCGGCGACGGCGCGCACCGGCTCCGGGTCGCTGCCCGCCAGCCTGACCAGGGCGCTGCCTACGATGACGCCGTCGGCGATCGCGGCTACGTGGGCCGCCAGCGCGGGCGTGCCGATGCCAAAGCCTACGGCCAGATAGAGATCCCTGCCGGGCCGCTCACGCTCTGCCACGGCGCGCACCTGGCGCACGAAGCCAGCCAGCTCTGCGGGCAGCGCATCGCGCGCGCCCGTGATGCCGGTCACGCTGACCAGGTAGACGAAGCCCTGGCTGCGGGCCACGGCCAGTGCCATACGCTCCGGCGTGCTGGTGGGCGCCAGCAGGAAGATGGGCGCCAGGCCATGCTGCCGGCACAGGCCGATCAGCTCCTCGGCCTCAGGCTCATCTGGTGGTAGGTCCGGCACGATCAAGCCATCGGCCCCGGCCGCCATTGCATCGGCTACAAAGCGTTCCAGCCCATAGGCCAGCAGCGGGTTGACGTAGCCCATCAGGCAGAAGGGTCGCTCAGGGATGCGCTCCCGCAGCTCGCGCACC
>JAULUH010000549.1:0-24200 GCA_032111745.1 Anaerolineae bacterium
CCCTGGCCGCGCCAGGCTCTTTCCTGCCCTGTCCCGGGCGGGGGCCTCGCGGCGGTCACCGGTGAGGTGAGTCCAAAGACGTCGTTGACACCGCTTGACTCTGTTTGGTATAATGAGAGCAGGGTGGTATCGCTATAGGCTTCGTTCTCCACGCATCGCAACTGGGTATTTTCGAATTCACTGTGACTAGCGCGGCTCGCCGCCGGGGGTGGCCCGGCGTTGTGGCCATATCGAGCCGAAGACGCCGGAATCGGTCCGGGAGAGACGATGATGGGGATTCCCCTAAGCAGGGAGAGCCGCTGATGCTCGCATCAGCCGGGAGGAAACCATGAAGAGCTGGCAACGGTGTATGTCGGTTTTGATTGTCCTTGCGCTGGCCGCCCTGGTGCTGGGCGGGTGCGGGGGCCAGCAGGACCCCACGCCCGTACCCACGGCCACGCCGGCGCCTACGGCCACGCCGCGGCCGACGGCCGTGCCCACGCCGACACCGGTGCCTCTGTCCGCCATCGTCGACCAGGGCTATGCGGCCCTGGCCCGTAGCAACTTTGCCGCTGCGGTCGAGCTCTTCGAGCAGGCGACGGCCACCGGCCCCGCCTACGGGCCGGCCTACGCCGGCCTGGCCCTGGCCAGCTATTGGCAAATAGGGGAGGAGCCCAAAGCCCTGGAGCTCGCCAGCAAGGCGGTGGAGGTGGCGCCCGACGACGCCGAGGCCCATGCCGCGCTGGCGCTGGCCCATTACAACCTGGGAGACACGGACGCGGCCGTGGAGGCCGCGGAGAAGGCCGTGGAGCTGGACCAGAGCAGCCCCCTGGCGCAGGTGGCGCTGGCCACGGCCTACCTCTCCGATCGCCAGTACGAGGAGTCCCTGGCGGCGATCGAGACCGCGCTGGACCTGCAGCCAGACCTGGCCGAGGCGTGTGGCGTGCTGGGTGCCTACTATAGGGCTGTGGGCGACGCCGGGCGGGCGCAGGCGGCCTATGAGGCCGCGCTCTCCCGGCAGCCCGATTTCGCGCCCTGGCACGTCGCCCTGGCCGACCTGTGGGCGGACCTGGGGCGCTACGGCCAGGCCCGGGCCCGCTACGAGCAGGCCGTCGAGCTCGATCCCCAATCGGCCGAGGCGCTGCGCGGCCTGGCCTACCTGGCCGTGGAACGCGGGGATTACGGCGCGGCCGGAGACCTCGTCGACCAGTTCGCTGCCCTGATCCCCGGCACCCCGCAGCCTTACGTAGCCAGGGGCTATATCCATAGCGCACAGGGCGAAGGCGACGACGCCCGGGCGCAGTTCCGCCGGGCCCTGGACCGGCGCGAGAACTACGGGCCCGCCCTGGATGCCATGGGCTGGAGCTACCTGGACGAGGGCGAGTGCGACCTGGCCGTGCGCCAGTTCCAGACCCTGGTGGCAGAGCACCCCCGCTCTCCGGATGGGCTGATCGGCATGGGCTACGCCAGGCTATGCGACGGGGACCCGGCAAAGGCCCTGGAGTACATGCGCAAGGCCGCCCGCCTCGATCCCTACGCAGAATGGGCACACATGGGCCTGGGCGCGGCCTATGGCAGCCAGGAGCGCTGGGAGGAGGCGACCCTTGCCTACGCCGATGCCCTGCAGGTCGGATTGACGGACGCCGCCGTGCATCGCGAGCTGGGCGATGTGATCTACTACAGCCGGGATGATCCTGAGGCCGTGGATGCAGAGTTCGAGCTGGCCCTGCAGCTGATGCCGGATGACGTCGGCAACCAGTACGCACACGCCAGCCTGGGATTTGTGGACTACGACGAGGGCCAGGCAGACCTGGCCGAAGCCCATGCTCGCGAGGCCCTGGCCATGGGGCCGGAGGACCCGCTGGCCCGCCGCCTGCTGGGCATGGCCCTGGTTCGCCAGGGCAAGCACCAGGAGGCCATCGAGGTGCTGGAGGCGCTGATTGCGGAGGAGCCCGAGGACAGCACCGCGCAGGGGTTCCTTGGCCTGGCCTACAAGGGAGTAGGGCGTTACCCAGAGGCCAAGAAGGCCCTGGAGACCTACGTGGCGCTGCAGAGAGGCGAAGGTATCCCCGACCAGACCTACGGGTTGATCGAGATCCTGGGCCAGGGCTACGTGGTGGCCGAGGCCAAGGCCCTGCGGGACATGGCCTCGGGGATCGAAGAGGAGCTCGAGACCGAGGCCACAGTGCAGATCACGAAGGTTGAGGGCGCCGGCCGCACCGTGAACATCACGCTGGCCGCGCAGCCGGACCAGGAGCCGGAGGACGTCCTGTTCCAGATGGCGGCGGCGGTAGGGATTGCCTCCGTCTACCTGCAACGCATCGAGCCCGCCATCGAGGGGGGCATTACGGTGCAGCTGGTGGATGAGGGCGAGCCGCTCTATGCCATGACCGTGGACCACGCCACGGCGGTGGAATTTGCCGATGGCCTGATCGGCGGCACCGACCTCGCCAGCACGCTGGAGTTCCGGCAGCTCAGGGAGAAGCCAGCCGCGGCCACCGTGGAGGAGATCAAGACTGACCTTTCGGCCACCCGGGAGCTTAGCGCCACGACCGAGGTGCCGTATCAAACCCTGGCCGAGGAGGAGTTGCGGGCGCGCTACGAGGCAGAGATGGAAGAGGAGGACCGGGCGACCATGGAGGACCAGCAGGCCCTGTTGGTCCTGCTGGGGGTCGTCGATCCTCAGGTCGATCTGGCCCAATTGCTCATCGACCTCAATGCGGAACAGGTCAGCGGCTTCTATGACACGGACGAGGAGGCCTTCTACCTGGTGGAGCGCGGCGCATCGACCGTTGAGGACCAGATGACCGTGGCGCACGAATATGTGCACGCGCTGCAGGACCAGCATTACGACCTGGATGCGCTGGTGGACAGCGCTGAGAGCTCCGACCAGGAGGCAGCCATCGAGGCCCTTGTCGAGGGCGATGCCACCCTGGCCATGCTGCTCTACGGCGATGAGCACGTCATGCTGTACGACATGTTCGAGATGATCTCTGAAGCCGGGGGCCTGGAAAGCGACGTGTTGGACTCCAGCCCGGCCTTCATCCGGGAGTCCGCGATGTTCCCCTATGATGGAGGGTTGGACTTCGTCATGGCGCTATACGATCGCGGAGGGTGGGACGCGGTGAACGAGGCCTACCAGGCGCCCCCGCGCTCCACCGAGCAGGTGCTGCATCCCGAGCGGTATCGCCAGGACGACCAACCCGTGGCGGTGGCGCTGCCGGAGATCGCCGATGCGCTCGGCGCGGCGTGGCAGGAGGTCGATCGCGACGTGATGGGAGAGCTGGGGCTGCGGCTGTATCTCCAAGAGTATGCCGGCCCGATGATGGCGGCCCTGGCTGCCGAGGGCTGGGCGGGAGACAGCTACGCCCTGCTGCGCCGGGGGCCGGAGGGGCCGCACCTGCTGGTGATGCAGACGGCGTGGGACGACGAAGAGGAGGCCGATCAGTTCTGGACCCTATTCCTGGTGGCCATGAGCCACCAGGTGGACCTTGCGGAGGATGTGCAGGAGCTGCTCGGCGAGCCCGCGGGCCGCTGGTGGCACGGCGATGGCCGCACTGTGTTCGCCCGCCAGGATGGCGAGGAGGTCCTGATCCTGATCGGGCCAGATAGGCAGACGCTGGAAGCCGCCACCGGGGCCCTCGAGTCCGCCCCAGTCACCGGCTAAAGCCTCAACTCCGTGGTCCCGATCGGGCACAGCCCATTGCCTGCCATAACCAGCAATGGTAGAATGAGCCGGGTGGCAGAATCCTAACCGCGCTGCCAGGTGCGCCGTCCGCCGCGACGAGTTGTTCCAAAGGGATAGCTTTGAACCACACTTCATCCTCAGGCCTGGCGGGAACAGCGATCTACCAGCAGCTCATCAGGCTCACCCAGGCCTGGGCACTGCGCCGGCCCGTCGACGCAGCACGAGCACGGGACTTGCGCCACCAGGCCGTGCAACTCAACCATGCGCATTATCTGGAGACGATCCCGGCCTATCGGCGGCTGGCCGCAGAGGCCGGGATCGGGCCAGGGGATGGGGTGGAGGCCATCGTCGGGCACCTGATGGTGTCGGACGATCTGTTCAAGAGCTACAGCCAGCGCTGGCTCGATACAAACGACTTCGCCAGCATGAACCGCTGGCTGTCCACCATCCACCACCAACAAGTGGACGTCGAGGTCGACGGCGTGCGCTCCATCGACCAGTGGATCGATCGCCTCAACCTGCATGGCGTGCTACCGGTCTACAGCTCAGGCACCTCGGGCGCGTTCTCGTTCATCCCCCGCGATCGGGCGATGTGGGAGCTGGTGCGCACGGCCAATACCTGCACTTTGCTGCCCTTCTTGACCTACGACAAGGTGGGCACGGCGTGGCAGCGGTTGCTGGTACGGGGGGCCGCCGGGCTGCTAGACCCGGCCGGCTTCAGCCGGGCAGTCAGCCGGCTTAGCGTCAAGCCTTTCGACGCCGTCTTCCTCGACTTCCAGGGCGGGCGCACCGGCATGCAGGCCATCGGCCAGGAGCTGGCACCTGCTTTCCGTCGCACCACCTTCCTGTATCCCATGCGGCTCTCCGCCAACGTGCTGCGCGCCCTGCGTCGCGGGCCGCGGTCGGAGGAGGAATTAGCCGCACTGCAGGCCGTGCAGGCCGAGACCACGGCCCGGCGGGATCAGAACTATGCCCGGGTGATCGCCAGCCTGCAAGCCTCGGCGGCTGATCGCAAGAACGTCTTCATGTTCGGCACTCCGGCCCTGTTCAAGGAGCTGTGCGATGTGATGGGCGGCGCCAGCCAGCGCGCGGCCCTGCCGGCCGGCAGCCTGGTGCTGTTCGGCGGCGGATGGAAAGGCTTCGGAGGCGAGCGCATCCCGCGCGAGCTGCTGGTATCGACCATTGCCGACCGGCTCGGGCTGGCCAAAGCCCGCATCCTCGAGGGCTACTCCATGACCGAGGTCAACGTCTTCACCGTGCGCTGCGACCACGGCCGCTTCCACATCCCGCCGCTCCTGGAGCCAGTGATCCTGGACGAGGCGCTGCAGCCGCTGGTGGGGCCGGATGTGCGCGGCATCTTCGGCTTCCTGGATCCGTTGGCGACAGCCTACCCCGGCTTCATCGCCAGCGGCGACGAGGTGCACCTGGTCGACGGCCCGTGCTCCTGCGGCCTGACCGGCCCGGCCGTGGTGGAGATTGGCCGCGCCCGCACGCGCGAGCTCAAGGGCTGCGGCGGGGTGATGGCATCCCTGGCAGCCTGATCTGCCAAAACGAGAAGCGAGGTAACGGCCTATGCAACTGGGCGAGCTGTGCCGGCAGCACGACATCCTGGTGGATGACCGCGGCATCGTGCGAGTGCCCCTCTTGGTGAAGGGACAGATCGTCGCGCCGGCCCCCATCACCCGGGACCAGGTAGACGCTGCGTTTGCTGGAGGGGATGCCGCGACGGGTTACGCAAGGCTAGACGGGATGCAGCTGCTGCGTGAGCCTGTGATCGACCGCACCACCATGCTGCCGGCGGGCGAGCATAGGGTGCTGGTATTGCCGCAGGTAAGCCCCCTGGCGCTGCTCGAGCGTGATGTAGACGCGTTGGTGCGTGGGCCGTATGCCCTCAGCGTGGACGACATCCTGGCCTATCTGCAGGCCATCGTCGATACACTGACCGGGGACAGCACCACTGTCGAGCAGGTGCAGGAGCTGTGCCGCCGCACTGCGCCCTATCCGGATGTCTTCCTTGACGGCGCCTTCGCCGAGTTCGAGATGGGGCTGAGTGCCGAGGGCGCTTGCACCATGATCGACAGCGAACTGGCCGCCTGGCAGCGGCCGGGCCGCGAGTTTCTCGAAGGCTGGGTCGAGGTGCCGGGAGACGTGGCGCCCGGCCTGGCGCCACTGGCCGCGCTGGGCCTCCCCGGCGCAGATGGGCTGTCCCAGGCGGCTCCGGTGGCCCTGCGCGCCATGCCGACGCGGCAGCTGCACATCACGGCAGGCAATGCCCCGGGCGTGCCCATCATCTCAGTGCTGCGCGGGCTGCTGACCAAGGGGGCAGTGACGGTGAAATCGCCAGCCGGCGCCATCCTGACCGGTGCCCTGTTCGCGGTGGCGGCCGCCGCCGCCGCGCCGGAGCACCCCTTGACGCGCCATCTGTCCATCGTCTACTGGCAGGGTGGCGACGAGAGTGTGGAGGGGCTACTGTTCCTGCCCAACGCCTACGACCGGATCGTCGTGTGGGGCGCGCCGGAGGCAGTGACCTCAGTTCAGTCTCGGGCGGCGCTGACCAGGGTCATCACCTTCAACCCGCGCTACAGCGTCAGCATGATCGGCCGGGAGGCCTTCGCTGGGGACCTCGACCGGGTGGCATTCCAGGCCGCGGTGGACACCATGATCTACAACCAGCAGGCCTGCACGGCATCGCTGGTGCACTATGTGGAGGGCACGGTGGCCCAGGCCGAGGAGTACGCAGCCCGGCTGCGGCTGGCCTTGAGCCAGTGGGACGAGATGGCGCCGCAGCGCGTGGAGCCTGACATGGTGGGTGCGGTGGAGCGCATGCGGCGGGGCCGTTACCTGCAGGCCGGCTGGCACCTGAACCGCCGCGGCGAGCGGTTCGCCTCCGGGGTGGTGGTCGTGCCCGAGGAGTTCGACGTGATGGATCATCCCCTGTGCCGGCTGGTAGTGGTGCGGCCGATGCCCGAGCTCACGGCCGCTCTGGCCTACCTGCACCAGGGGGTTTCGGCCGTGGGGGTCTTCCCGGAGGCGCAACGCCTGCGCCTGCGGGACGCCATCGCCGCGCGCGGCGTGTCCAGCGTGCTGCCGCTGGGCCGCTGCGAGCAGGTCTTTCCAGGCATGCCGCACGACGGCATGCTGGTCTTGAGCCAGCTGGTGGATTGGAAGTATGGCTGAGAGCCATCTTCGGAGGAGCGCGCCATGATCAACCTGCGCAACCCTATCACTTACGTCACTCTGCCGGCGATCCTCGCCCTGCTGGTGGCGGGCTGTGCGGGGGTGCCGGGCGCCACGCCCCTGCCACCGGTGGTGCCGGCGTCCGTTGCAACCAGTCCGGCACTGGCGCCCAGTCCGACGGCAGCACCCAGCCCCACGCTGCCGGCGACCCCTACACCCGTGCCCACACCGAGTCCTGTGCCAACTCTGCCGCCAACGCCACTGCCCCCTACGGTCGAGGCTGTGCCTGAGCCTGCGCCGGGCGCGGCCATCGAAGCGCCCGGGCTGATCGTCTATACGTGGGGCATGCTGGAGGGTGTGGAGCTGTTCGTGGCACCGGCGGGCGGTGCTGACCCCGTCCAGCTGACTTCCTCCCCCTACATCGAGACCCGGGCCATGTGGTCGCCGGACGCTACCCGGATCGCCTACGTGTCCGATGACCCCACGAACGACGGCTCTGATCTCTGGGTCCTGGATCCGGCCGCACCGGGCACGGCACGGCCGGTCACCACCCACGGCATGGTGGGCTTCGACACCTTTTCCTGGGCACCGGATGGGCAGGCCATCGTCTACGCTGCGCCGCAGGCCGATGGCGCGGAGATGGATGTGTATCGCCTGGAGATCGACACGGGGGAGGTGATGACCCTGACCGCGGACTGGAAGGGCTGGGATTCCTCTCCGGCCTGGTCGCCGGACGGGACGCAGATCGCCTTCGTCTCGGACAAGGGTGAAGACGGCAAGTCGCTGGACGATATCTGGGTGATGGGCCCGGACGGCAGCGGCCAGACCAACCTGACCGACAACGGCGAGGCCTGGGAAGATGTGCGGCCGGCCTGGTCGCCCGACGGCACCCGGCTGGCCTTCTTCCGATGGAGCCTGGTAGCCGAGGGGGATGCAGCCGGCGGGCCGGCCGGGCTGTGGGTGATGAACGCCGATGGCAGCGACCAGCGCCTCCTCCACGCGTACCAGGGCTTCATGTTTGCCGACGCGCCCGTGTGGTCGCCAGACGGCAGGCTCATCGCCTTTCCGATGGTGGAGGGAGGGGAATTCAACGTCTGGGTGATACCAGCTGAAGGCGGTGAGGCGATCCAGGTCAGCGACCTGGCTGGAGACGAAACCTGGATTTCGTGGTCACCGGACTCGACAACGCTAACCTTCATGAACGAGACCGAAACGGGTGTGGCCCAATATGTGGCTGCGGCTGACGGCAGCCACAGCGGCCCGCTGCTGCCGGACGAGGTGACGGGCCATGGCATGTGGTCGCCGGTGGCAGCTCCGGTGGACGCCGGCATCGAGGAGCCGGCCTCGCAGTGCGACGCCGATGAGGTGCTGGCCGAGCTCAGGGCGCTGGTGCCCTACCAGGAGTTCGAGCTGGGCTATACCAACGTCTCGGGAGCCACATCCCTGACGCTGTGGTTCGTCGATCCTGGGCTGGCTACGCCGGCCAGCGGTGCGGCCATTGCTGAGAACGTCGAACAGGCCCGACAGGCCGCCGTAGCCCTCAGCCACGAGCTTGGCCGCGCCGATCCGTGCGTGGCCCAGGTATTTCCCTACATCAATCCGGCGGTGGTCGACAGCAACTACGATGGCTGGTTCTCGGGCCTGATCCCCGCCTACGCCATGCCGCAGACCAGTGAGCTATCCCCTGAGCAGGCCGCGGCCATCGTCCAGCGCATCGGCAGCGAGTACCTGCGCACGGAGGATACCCAGGAGCCAGAGCCGGCGCCGGAAGGCACCCTGTCCTGGGCCGAGGTGCGGCCGCTGATCCATAGCCATTTCCCGCAGGATGCCAACGTGGCCTTTCTCCTGATCGGGAATCCGGACGGGGTGACCGTCTCGGCCACCTGGCCCGGCCCGTCTGATCCAACCGATCCGATAGACATGGGCCTCAACCTTACCGCCCTGGGCAATGTGATCTTGGAGCTCCAGCGCCTGCATCCCATGCCCGACCGGCTCGTGTCGCTGGTGGTGGACGACGGCGGCCGGGTCCACCTGGTGAGCGTTTTGGAGCAGGAGGACATCCTGAAAGGGCTCGAGGCCCTGGAGACCATCCCGTTCCAGCCAGTTCAATAGGCGGTGGTCAAGCAGATGCACCCCAAGTGGAGGCCCGTGCAGTCACGTCGGCAGGGTAGCGATCGGCCCAGCACTTGGACCGCCTGCGTTGCGGGGGGTCTCTGTCCGGACACCGTCATGGTCCAGTTGCGTCCCCTGGCCGGCGTCTTCACATCCAGGATCCAGTAGTCAAATTGACAACGTTGTCTTACAATGCTATTATTAGTTGTACCATGTCATGAGGTGTATGACAATGGAAGCAATTCCAGTGCGTGTTACCCAGAAGTATCAGATCGTCATCCCTCGCGCCGTGCGCGAGACACTGGGCCTGCACCCGGAGGACACGCTACTCTTCCTGATTAGTGGCGATACGGTCATCCTGCGCAGCCGCCCGGCGAGCTTCACCGAAGCCATGCGCGGGCTGCATAAGGAGCTCTGGCCAAGCGATTCCGCGGATTGGCTGGAGAGGGAACGAAGCGGATGGGACTAGATGCTCTGCATGTGGCCCTCACACCACACAGTCTGGTGCTGCTGGACACCATGGTCTTCTCCTATCACCTGGGTGATCATCCTCGTTATGCGCCGTTGACCGCGGCTATCCTGCACGCCATCGAGAGCGGCGAGATTGCCGGGCTTACCACGGCCGTCACCCTGGCTGAGGTGTTGACCTTGCCAGCGCAGGCTGGCGACCTCCAGGCCATGCAAGATTACGAACTATTTCTCACCAGCTTCCCCAACCTGCGCCTGGTGCCGCTGGATGTCGACCTGGCGCGGGAGACAGCCCTGGTACGTGGGGCCACCGGCCTGCGCACCCCTGACGCGGTGCAGGTGGCTGCCGCGCGAGTTCACGGCGCTGATGCCATCATCACTAACGACCGCCGCTGGGTTGGCCGTGTCACAGCACCGCGCGTGCTCTTGCTTGATGACCTCGACCGTACTAACGTACTAACGTAGTGTCGTATCCCTGAGGAGCCCCGGTTATGATCAAGACGATCTCCGCCTCCGATCTGCGCACCCAACTCAAGGATGTGCTCAATCAAGTCGTCTACGGCGATGTGGACTACCTCGTCGAGAAGTTCGGCGAGCCCACGGTGGCCATGATCAGCATGAAGGACTACGAGCTTCTGCAGGAGATTCGCCGCGAGCACTCGACCAGTGCGCTGCGGGATCTGATCAAGCAGATTCGCTCCCGCCATTCTGACCTCGACGCTCAGGAGCTGGCCAGTCTGATCGAGGAGGCCCGCGCAGACTTCCACCGCAGCCCCACGCCGGCCCGCGATGCCACCTAGGATCACACTGGATACCAACGTGCTGGTAAGCGGCATGCTGGTAGCCGCCGGCCCGTCCGCCCAGATCCTCGACGCCTGGGTGGAGGGCCGTTTCATCCTGGCAACCTCCCTCTACCAGGTGGAAGAGTTGGTTCACGTTCTGTCCTATCCCCGCATCACCCGCCGGCTCAACGTCAGCGAGACGGAGTTGGCGGTTCTCATCGGGCAGCTGCTCTCCAAGGCCGTGATTGTTCCTGGTGTCCTAGACCTGCGTGGCGTCACGCGCGATCCGAAGGACGACTCCATCGTTGCCTGCGCAGTCGAAGGAGAGGCCCAGCTGATCGTCAGCGGTGACCAGGATTTGCTGGCGCTCGATCAATACGCCGGCATTCGTATCCTATCACCGCGTGCCTTCCTCCAAGAACCAAACCCAAGCGCCGGTTGAGGCGTCTCGTGCTTTGGGGGTTCGCCGGGCCTTGAAGAACCGGGCAGGCCTCACCATCCCCGCCGGTACTGGAAGGGCACCTCCATGTCGACGCCCAGCTCTTTGGCGGCGCGCAGGGGCCAGTACGGGTCTCGCAATGACTGCCGCGCGATCAACACCGCGTCGGCCCGCCCCTCCCGTACGATCGCATCCGCCTGCTGGGCCCCGGTGATCAGCCCTACAGCCCCCGTGGCGATGCCAGCCTCGCGGCGGATACGCGCGGCCAGGGGCACCTGGTAGCCCGGGCCGACCGGCACCTGCTGTTCCAGGGAGGTGCCGCCCGAGGACACATCCACCAGGTCCACCCCAGTATCCTGCAAGCGCTGCGCCAGCTGCACACTCTGATCGACGTCCCAGCCGCGGTCCAGCCAGTCCGTGGCGCTGATGCGCACAAACAGCGGCAGCCGCTCAGGCCACACCTCTCGCACCGCCCGCACCACCTCCAAGAGCAGCCGCATGCGGTTCTCCAGGCTGCCGCCGTAGGCGTCGCCGCGCCGGTTACTGATCGGCGACAGGAACTGGTGCAGGAGGTAACCGTGCGCGGCGTGGATTTCCACGACCTCGAAACCAGCGGCCAGTGCCCGTGCCGCGGCCCGCTGGAAGGCTGCTGTCACCTGGCCGATGTCCGCCAGGGTCATCTCTTGTGGTGTTTCACGCTCCGGCGCAAAGAACAGGGGGCTGGGACCGATCGCGCCGGGCACGCCGGCCTTGCGGCCGGCATGAGCCAGCTGCACCGCAGGCACGGTGCCATGTTGCTGCAGGAAGCGGACGATAGGCGCAAAGGCCGTGGCCTGGTCATCGTGCCAGAGGCCCAGGTCCTGCGCGCTGATGCGCCCCCGCGGCTCCACCGCCGTGGCTTCCACGATGATCAACCCCGCTCCCCCTACTGCCCGGCTGCCCAGGTGCACCAGGTGCCAGTCCGTAGGGATGCCATCCTCGGCAAACACCGAGTACATGCACATGGGCGCTATCCACAAGCGGTTGCGTGCAGTGACATCTCGCAGCTCAATGGGCGAGAACAGATGGACCTGGCCGGCGTCAAGGCGGCCATCGCCTGCTTGTTTCGTCATAGGGACCCCGTTCGTGCCTCCATCGCCCGCTTCACTACCACGCACGTCACGTCATCCCCCGGCTCGGCGTCGCCCGTGAACCCGGATAGGGCGGCCATGAGGGCGTCGCGGATGGCCTCGGCGCTGCCCCGGGCGTGCTCGGCGACTACGGCCATCACCGCCTCCTTGCCGAACTCCTCTTCCGCGGCGTTCAGGGCCTCGGTCAGCCCATCGGTGTAAAGCACCAGTACGTCCCCTGGCGCCAGGTCCAGGCGCTGCTGGTCCAGGCGGATGTCCTCGAGGATGCCCAGCACTACGCCCCGCGCGCGCAGCTCCACCACGTCCTGCGTGGCGGCGCGATACCACAGGGGCCGGTTGTGCCCGGCGTTGACGTAGACCACGCGGCCGGTGTCCAGTTCCAGCACAGCGTAGGCGGCGCTGAGAAAGACGTCGCCGGCGGTGTCCTTGCGGATCAGCTCGTTGGCCCGGGTGAGCGCGGAGGCCGGGCCGCGGCCGCTGAGCGCGGTGGTGCGGATGATGGTGCGGCTCAGGGCCATGAACAGCGCCGCCGGCACCCCCTTGTCGGCCACGTCGGCCACCAGCACCCCTAGCCGGACGGGCTGGCCAGGCAACTCGTAGAAGTCGTAGAAATCGCCGCCCACGATGCGCGCGGCCTGGTAGACGGCGGCAAACTCCCATCCCGCCACCTGCGGCACGCCCCGCGGCAACATGCTCTGCTGGATGCGCCGGCCCACGGTGAGTTCCTCTTCCATGCGCTGGCGCTGGAGCTCGTCCTGGTGCAGGCGGGCGTTGTCGATGGCCACCGCAGCCTGCGCGGCGAACGCGCCCAGGAGCCCGGCCTCGGCCAGGGTCACGGGGTGGGGGCTGTCCTGGTAGGTATAGAGGTTGATGGCGCCCAGCACCCGGTCCCGGCTGACTAGGGGCACCGCCACCATGCCCCGCAGCCCGAGCTCCACAGCCGGGTCCCGGATCGGGGCCGTGGTGAGCAGGCTCAGATCGCTCTCCAGCGCCGGCCGCCGGGCGGCCACGGCCTGCCCGGTGACACTGTCCAGGCCCAGCCGCTGGCGGCGGTATTCGGCGTCGGCCAGGCTGCTCTGCAGCACGGTCAGATCCTGCGGCTCCGGGTGGTATTGCCACACCGTGGTCTCCGTGTCGGGGAAGAGGGCTTGCACGTCCCGCAGGATGGCTGCCAGCACCGCGTCCAGGTCCAGGGTGGAGCTGACGGCCAGGCTGCTGCTGCGCAGCTTCTCCAGCTCCTCCACACGGCGGGCCAGGGCGGCGTCGGTGCGCCGCAGCAGCTGGGTGTTATGCACGGCGATAGCTACCTGGTCGGCGAAGGCGGCCAGGGTGCGCCGGCTCTCCTCGGCGAAGGCCAGCTTGAGGCTGGCAGCATAGCCCAGCTCCAGAGTGCCCAGCTCGCTGCCGCCGGCCTGCAGGGGCAGGTAGGCCATGACATAGTCGCGCAGGCCGAAGCGCTCGACCAGGGCGGCGGGCAGCCGCTCGTCCCCGCCCCGGGCCACGACCAGCCGGCCCTCCGACAGGGCGGTGGCGGCCGGGTGGCGGCCGGTGCGCTCCAGGCGAACCGCGGCGGCGCCTGTGCCGGGCTGGCCGGAGCGGCCGGCGCTGGCGGCCAGCTCCAGGGCGCTGCCGGCGTCGTCCACCAGGTAGAGCGCGGCGAAGTCGCACCCCAGGGCCTCGCCGACGGTCTCCAAAACCTGGTCGAGGGTGGAGCGGGCAGTGCTGGCGCTGAGCACGGCCTGGCCGATACGGCGGTAGGCCGCGCGGGTGGTGACGTTCTCCACGGCACCGGCGGCGTGGCGCAGGAAGCGCAGCAGCTCGGGCAGCTCGTGGGGCAGTTCGTGGGGGTCGCGCTCGCGCACGTAGTGTTCCACGGTCACAATCCCCAGTGGCCGTTGAGGGCTGGCCAGCGCAGCCACCAGCCGGACCTCGTGCGCGCTGCCCCGCAGGGCGTAGTTGCCGTAGTGAAAGGTCTGCGCCTCCACCGCGTCGCGGTCCCGCAGGTCTATGACTGGGGGCTGGGCTCCCGCCTCCTGGGGCGGGTACACCAACTCCAGCTGCCCCATAGCCGGGCGCACCCGGTAGATGGCGACGTCGGCCAGGCCGAAGCCCAGGCGCAGGCCCCGGGCCAGGACCTCGTAGGCCGCGACGAGGGAGTCAGTGGCGTAGATGGCCTGCACGATGGCCTCCAGCAGCTGGGGCCGGGCGGCCAGGGGGCGGACGGCCCCAGCCTCCGCTACGCCCGGCTCGGGGTAAGGGGGCGAGCCGTTGGCGGCGGCGGGTGCGGTGAGCAGGGGCGCCAGGTAGTCGATGGCCTCGCTCCAGCGGCCGGCGATGCGCAGGATGTGGCCAACGCGCTCGGGGCTGAAGTGCTCGCCCAGAGCCCGGCGGAAGGCCTGGTTCTTGAGGGTGTATGCGCCATCCCGCAGCAGCGCCGCGCCCGACAGCTGCAGGCGATCGGTGCCCGTACGGGTGATCATCTGCCGGGCGCGGGCGCGGGGCAGGCGCTCGTGGTCGAGGAGGTGGAGGATATCCAGCATGGTGTCCGGATCCTCCTCGATCATGCGGATGGCCTCGCGGATGGGTGCCTGGTCGGCGGGGTTCTGCCACAGCCGCTCCATGGCCCGGTCCACCACGGCACGCGTCACCCGCGGCTGGCGATGGGAGCGCACAAATTCCACGCTCCAGGCGCAAATGCGGGGCACCAGGAACTGGTCGCCACTGAGCCACTCCACCAGCCGGCGCACGGCCTGGTCCGAGGGGCGGCAGCCATGGGCGGCCAGGGTAGCCTCAACCAGAGCGCGGGTCTGCTCCTCGTCCAGGGGCAGCGCCACGACGGGCTTGGCGATGTTGAAGGGAGAGGTCGGCCCGGTGGAAAGCCCCACCAGGTTCATGCCGCCGGTGACCACAGCCACCAGTTGCCGCGGGGCATCGGCCTCCCGCTCCATGAAGGCCGAGCGCAGGGAGAGCAGGAGGCTGTGCACCAGGTCGTGGGGGAGGGCCTGCAGGTGGTCGATCAGCAGGACCAGGTGGCGGTCCTGGGCGGCCAGGCAGGCGCCCAGGTAGTTCTGGAAGGCGCGGGGGCCGGGCACGGACGCGGGCTGGGGTGCGGCGCCGTTGTCCAGGGCGCGAAACACGAGCTGGGAGACGCTGGTGAAAAACGCTGCCTCGTCGGCGGAGTTGGCCTTCCAGAGGTCGACGTAGAGGGGCCGGTAGCGGCCGGTCTCGTGCAGGGCCGTGGCGACGTCGTGTAGCAGCCGGCTCTTCTCGCACATGGGCGAGCCCAGCAGGGCGACGCACTCGTCGGCCAGCAGGTGGCGCAGGACGGCCTGGATGCGGGCCTCGTCGCGCACGCGCACCTTCTTGTAGGGCGAGTCGCCCTCGTAGGGCACGATCTGCCACGACTGGTTTTCCCTACTCATGGACGGAAACCAGAAGGGAACCGGAGGGGAACCGCTGAGGCGCAAAGAACGCAAAGGGAATCCAGGACCAGAGAAGTCCGGAAAAGAACCAGAGAGGAACTGCATAAGCGCAAGGTGGATTCTGGACTCCTCTGGTCCAGGATTCCCTTTGCGTCCTTTGCGCCTCTGCGGTTCCTTTCTGGTTCTCTACAGCTCGTTCTCACCCTGATCACCATACGCCTTCATCCACGACTTTGTTGAAGAGGTAGTCTACGTCGTAGTTTTCGCTCAGCATGCGCGGGAAGACCGGGGTGGCGAAGCGGTATTGGCGGCCGCGGGAGGTGAAAGTACCGGCCAGCTCCAGGTTGCGGCAGGCGTGGTCCAGGTCACTCAGAGAGACCGGGATGTAGCGCTTCTCCAGCAGGGCGTCGATGGTGTCCACGCCAAAGGGCTGGTCCGCGCCGTGGTCGGCCATCAGGGCAAAGACGATGGCCTTCTCCAGGTGGGTGGTGTTGTCCATGAAGGTGCTGAGCACGAAGGCGCGGAAGTCCTCGTTGTCGTAGACGTCGAACAGGCTCTCGGGCGAGATCACGCGGGTCCGGCTGCGGTCCAGCTGCTCCACCAGGATGCTGCAGTAGAACTGGATCAGGTTGGGCTGGCCGGCGGTCTCGTCGTAGATGCGGTCGACGACGTCGTTGCGGCGCTCGAAGCGGACGCGCAGGTTCTCCAACGGGCTGGCCACCATGGCCGCGGTCTGGTCGCGGCTGAACTCCTTAAGGCGGATGGGCCGGGCGAAGTTGTAGAGGGGGGAGTCCAGGTTGCTGAAGGCGGCCATCACCTCCCGGAAGCCGCCGACGACGAAGCGGGCGTGGCCCTGGTTGCTGGACGCACGCAGGGCATTGAGCAGGGTATCGTCCTCGTAGTGCCAGACCAGCAGCTTGTCGAACTCGTCCAGGAAGAAGACCAGGGGGCCACCGTAGCGGTGAGCCATGCGGTTCAGGAAGTCCGGAAAGTAGATGGGAAACTGCTTGCTGGTCAGCCGGGTGAGCTCCTGGGGCCGCAGCTTGCGCACCACCTCCTGGATGAAGCTGTCGTGAGAGCTGATGGCGCTGCAGTCCATGAAGAGGATGCGCTGCTGGGCGTTCTCGTCGCCGCTCTGCTGGGCCTGCTCGCGCAGCTGGCGCTCGACCTCCCGCATCAGGGAGGTCTTGCCGATGCGGCGGATGCCCATGATGGCAAAGTTGCTGTCGCCGCCCTGCAGGATGCGCCGCACCTCGAACTCGCGGCCGAAGAAGCGGGAGCCAGTGACCGGCTTGCTGGTCTCGTAGGGGGTGAGCAGGGAGAGGTCCAGCTGCTGGCTGAGGTGGTCTAGCAGCTCGCCGGTAGGCCGGCGGGACTCGCGCACGGCGTGTTGGGCCGCGGCATCGACCACCAGGAGGGGCAGCATGGTGGTGGCCAGCTGGGTGGCCAGCTCTCCGCCCGGTCCCTGGAGCAGGACGATGGGGTTACGCTCGGCCAGGTTGCGGGTGCGTACCACGTCGGCCAGCCCCTGGGCCAGCTCCAGGGTGGGCAGGCTGCGCAGGTCGGCCTCAGGCACCCAGATCACGGGGGTGCGGTCGGTGAAGCGCAGCTTCCAGCCCGCCAGGTCCACGAGGTAGACCTGGAAGCCCAGCACCTCCTCCCGCAACTGCACTCGATGCCCCAGGACGGTCTCGAGGAATTGCAGGAAGTCGGGCATCTGTTGTCGCCAGCTCTTGCCTGCACTGCCCATGGGGGTTTGCTCCAGGGTCTGGGCCCGCCGCGGGGCCCGGCTAGCGGGGCAGGCGCACCAGGTCGTAGCGCTCCAGCACCCACAGCACGGCGGCCACGTCCTGCTCTGCCATGCCATGGCGGCGGCCGGCGGCCACCAGGTCCTCCCGGCTGATCCACTGGCCGTGTTCCGGCACCACCTGGTAGAGGCGGGCGGCCAGACGGGCGGTGGCCTCGGTGCCCACAGAGGTGCTGTCCCAGCGCCCCGGGCCAGAGTTCCACTGCCGCACCAGCTGGTCGCCGCTGCGCTCGGCGCGGGCGCCGCTGCGCCGGATCTCGACCACGCTCTCCCACCACCCGGCCGGCAGCTCGGCCGTGCGGTAGTCGGGCCGCCAGATAGCCTCGTCGGCGTTGAGCACGCCGGCCTCCAGCAAGGGCTTGCCGTCCACGCGCACGGTGGCTCCGGCCACCACCATGTCGCAGTGGATGGTGGACTCCACATTGCCGCCCAGGCTCTGGTTGTCGCCCAGGGCGATGTGAATGGTGCCGGCCATCTTCTCGTCCACCAGGGGGATGCCGGTCAACACGGTGACGACGGGGTTGGCGCCGAAGCCCACCTCGGCCAGGTTGCACCAGTCCAGGTCGCCGTGGCTCAGGGCATGGGCGATCTGTGAGGCGTGCAAGAAGCGGGCGGCCGGGCTCTGCTCGGGCCATATCTCGGTCAGGCGGCCGTTCTTGAAGGTCAGGACCAGCCCTTCACTGGCCGACAGCACCCGCCCGGGGATAGAGCCGTTGATGTGGATCTCGCCGGTGGCGCTGAGGGGAATCACGAAGGTCTCGCCGGGGGGCAGGTTGGCCCAGGTGCCATCGCTGATGACGCCGTCGGAGATGCCCGGGGTGAATTCCCAGCCGGCGATGTCCACGATCAGGCGATAGGGGCGGTTGCGGCTGTCGTGGGTGATGATCTCAATCTGCTGGCCCAGCACCAGGGCGGTGGCTAGGAGGTGGCAGTGGTCCCGGATGGCCTCGTAGTCGGCGTCGGCCATGCGCAGGGTTTCCAGGGTCATGCCGGGCGCGTGGGCGACCTTGATGCGGCGGCTCCAGCTGGTGCGCAACACCCGCCGCCGGTAGTTGAGATGCTCGGGCCGGTCGGAGAGGCAGCTAAGCACGGCGTCGCATTCCCGGATGGCGGCCTCCACGGGCAGGGCCAGGATCTCATCCGCGGCGAAATGAACCTGCGTCTCGTAGGCCACGAAGAAGATCGTGGCGTGGACATCCAACTCCAGGGCGGTGTCCGCGATGAGGCCGGCGGCCTCGAGGGATCCGGGGTCGGCGAAGATCAGCAGGTTCTGGTCGGGCCGCAGCTGCAGGCTCTGGGTGATGACGGCGTGGGCCGCCCGCGCCAGGCCCGGGTCAGTGGCTGCAGCTGCCATGGTGTGGGGATGGTGCTTGTCCTTCACAACCTCGCAGCTTACCAGAATCTGGAGTTTTTGCCAAGTCAGTCGGAAAGAATGCGTAGGGGAAACCGGATTACACCACCGGCTCTGGCTCGTCACCGGGGAGCTCTGGCTCGTCACCGGGGAGCTCTGGCTCGTCGCCGGGGAGGGCCGGAGGCTCGGGAGGTTCTGGCTCGCCCTCACCGTCATTGCCGTTCTGGCCGTTTTCCTCGTCCACAGGCTGCACGGGCGCTGCAGCCGCCTTGTCACGCCTGGCTGTGGGCAGCTTGCCGAAGCTGCGCAGCCGCGTGCCCAGGCTGGCCAGGGCATCGTCCACCAGGCGGTTGACCGAGCCCTCGGGGAACTTGCCGTCGTCCCCGCGCTCCCCGGCGGGCCGGCCGGTGAGGATGGCGATGCCCTCGTCCGCGGTGCGCACGGGGTAGATATGGAACCGGCCCTCGGCCACGCCCTGCACCACATCCTCTCGCAACATCAGGTTGGGGACGTTGGATGCCGGGACGATGACGCCCTGGTCGCCGGTCAGGCCCTTCTCCTGGCACACGTCGAAGAAGCCCTCGATCTTGGCCGTGGCGCCGCCGATGGCCTGGATCTCGCCGTGCTGGTTGACCGAGCCGGTGACCGCGATGCCTTGCTTGATGGGCAGGCCGCTGAGGGACGAGAGCAGGGCATAGAGCTCCGAGGAGCTGGCGCTGTCCCCCTCCACGCCGTCGTAGCTCTGCTCAAAGGTGATGGTGGCCGTCAGGCTCAGCGGCTTGTCCTGCGCGTACCGGCTGCCCAGGTAGCCGCCGAGGATCAGCATCCCCTTGTCGTGGATGCGGCCGCTCATCTTGGCCTCGCGCTCGATGTTGATCACGCCGGCCTGCCCCAGGAAGGTCTTGGCTGTGATGCGGGAGGGCTTGCCAAAGGCGTAGTCGCCCAGGATCAACACGGCCAGACCGTTGACCTGTCCCACGCGCTCGCCGGCGACGTCTACCATGATGGTGTCGGTGATAATGGCCTCGCGCACCCGCTCCTCCACCAGGTTGGACCGGTAGCGGCGCTCCTCGATGGCCTTCTGCACGTCGTCACCGGTGACCGGCTCGTGTCCCGCCTGCCGGGCCCAATAGGCCGCCTCGCGCACGATGTCGGCCACGTGGGCGAAGCGTGTGGTCAGCTTGCGCTGGTCCTCCACCAGCCGGCCGCTGTACTCCACGACCCGGGCCACTGCGGAGAGGTCGAAGGGCGGCAGGTTCTCCTCGACGCAGCGGGTGTGGATGAAGCGCGCCACATCCATCACGTTCTCTGCGTTCCAGTCCATCTGGCTGGCGAAGTCGGCCCGCACCTTGAACAGCTTCTGGAACTCTTCGTCATAGGCGTACAGCAGGTAATAGGTGGCCGGGTCGCCGATCAGCACCACCTTGACGCTCAGGGGAATAGGCTGGGGGTTGAGGCCAGAGGTCGGGATCAGGCTGAGCTGCTGGCCCAGTTCCTCGATGCGCACCTCACCATGGCGCAGGGAGCGCTTGAGAGCCTCGTAGGCCAGGGGCTGGCGCAACAGGGAGCGCACGTCCACCACCAGGTAGCCGCCGTTAGCCCGCAGCAGGGAGCCGCCCTTGATCTGGGTGAAATCGGTGACCAGGGTACCGAACTCCGCCCGGTGCTCGATGCGGCCGATAAGGTTGTAGTAGGTCGGGTTGGTCTCCAGCTCCACCGGTGCGCCCTGGCCGTTCCGGTGGGTGACGACCACGTTGACCCGGTAGCGATCGAAGGGAGAGCCCTCCCGCGCGAAGAGCATGGTGGTGGGAGTCGGCGTTTCCTCCGTCGACTTTGCGGCCGGGGTGGCCTTGTAGCGGTCCACATGCTCGACGATGTCCTGGCGCACCCGCTGCAGGAAGTCGACGATTTCCGGCCACTCCGCATAGCGGCTTTGCAGCTCGTCGAAGCCGGGCCCGATGGTGGCGGCGGCGATCTCCCGGTCCAGATATTGCTGGCGGTTCTCGACCTCCTCGCCGAGCTCCTTGGCCTCGCGAATGGTGCGCTCCATCTCGGCCTGCAGCACCGGCTCCTGGGCCTCCAGCTCCTGGCGCCGCGCCTCGGGGAGCTGCTGGAACTGCTCCGCGTCGGCCGGCTTGCCATCCACCAGGGGGGCAAAGAGCAGGCCCATGGGTGTCTGTACGATGGCAAAGCCTCGCTCGCGAGCGAAGTTCTCCATGGCCTTGAACAGGGACTGGCGCCGGTCCTCCAGCTCCTTGACCAGCTCCTTGCGGTGCTCGGCGTACTGTTCACTCTCAAAGGCCCTGGGCAGGGTCTCCTCCAGGGCCTTCAGGAGCTTGTCCAGATCATCACGCAGGGTGGGTCCGCCGCCAGCAGGCAGTCGCAGTGCGCGTGGCTCGTCGGGGGTCGTGAAGTTGTTGACATAGCCCCAGTCGTTGGGCACGGGCTGGGTGGCCGCCTTGCGCCTGAGGTACTGGATGATCGTCGATGTCTTGCCGGCACCGGCCGGACCCAGGGCATAGATGTTGTAGCCGTGGTAGGGGATGTCCAGGCCGAACTCGATGGCCCGGGTGGCGCGATCCTGGCCGATGATCTCGGTCAGTTCCTCGAGGTCGGCCGTGGACTGGAAGGCCAGGTCCTCGACGCGACAGATGCGCCGCAGCTGCTCGGCCGTCAACTCGTTGGGGATGGTGGACATCTTCACCTCAGGGGCAGGAATCGGGGTCATAAAGGTGGAGCCAGGGATGTTCTCGCGTCCAGGGCCCGGCCTGGATTGTAACATAGGGCACGCAGCGTCACAAGCAGCTTGAGGTGGGTGGGTTGGCAGTGCTATAATGCGACCCATTACGGCTGGGGTCTACGACGGCCAGGAGGTACTCTTATGCGCATGTCCAGGGCATTTTTCAGCACGCTGCGGGAGACGCCGGGTGGCGTGGAGACCGCCGGCCAACAGTTCTTGTGGCGGGCAGGGTTCCTCCGGCAGGTGGGCGCCAGCGCGCCGGCCTACTTGCCCCTGGCCCACCGAAGCCTACAGCGGATCGAGGCCCTGGCCCGGGATGGGATGGCTGACCTGGGAGGGCAGGAAATCAGGCTGCCCGGGCAGGAGCCCGCCCAGGTGCCGGGCGCGAGCGTGGCTCGCGGCTACGAGGTTGCCGCGCTGGTGGCCGGGCTGGCGCGGCGGGAGATCAGCTCCTACCGCCAGCTGCCCCAACTACTCTATACCATGGACGCGGCGGCGGGCCTGGGGGTGCTGCTGAGTGCCGTATCCCTGGACGCCGACGAGGAAGGCCTGGCGCAGCAGGCTACGGCAGTGCGCATGGCCTTCGACCGAGTCATCAGGCAGAGTGGCCTGCAGGCGCTGGCCGTTGCAGCGGAGGCCGAGGGGACAGCCGGCCATCTCCTGGTGCCCATCCCGGGGGGACCGGGTGAGGCGCTGCGCTGCGCGGCCTGCGGCTATGCGGCCATGCGCTATGCCGCCAGCTTTGGCAAGCCCGAGCCGGTTGCCGAGGAGCTGCGGCCGGTAGAGAGAGTTGCCACGCCCCACTGCAAGACAATCGCCGAGCTGGCGACCTTTCTCGGCGTGCCCACCAGCCGGACGGCGAAGGCGGTTTTCTTCGTGGTCGAGCCCCTTGAGCCGTCCTCATCTCCTCAGCTGATCTTCGCCCTGACCCGCGGGGACATGGAGGTGGAGGAGGCCAAGCTGGCCCAGGTAGTGGGTGCCCGGCAGCTGCGGCCGGCCACCGAGGAGGAGATCAGGGCGGCGGGTGCGGAGCCGGGCTATGGGTCCCCGGTTGGCGTGCACGACTGCCTGGTGGTGGTGGACGACCTGGTGGCGCGGAGCCCCAACCTGGTATCGGGCGCCAATGAGGAGGGCTATCACCTGCGCAACGTGACCAGTGGCCGCGACTACCGGCCGGACGTGGTGGCGGATATCGCCGCGGCCGCGGCCGGGTCCCCTTGCGGCCGATGTGGCATGCCGCTGCGGGAAGAGAAGGGCAGCGTGGTGGCTAGCATGGCGCGGCTGGGCACTCGCATCGCGAAGCCAGTGGGCGCCACCTTCCACGATGCTGGCGGCCAGCTGCGCTCCCTGGCCATGGGCGCGTATCAACTGAGGCTGGACGCCCTGCTGGCGGCGGTGGCTGAGGTGCATCACGACGCGGCAGGACTGACCTGGCCGGCGGCAGTGGCGCCTGGCGCGGTGCACCTGGTACTGTTGCCCCGGCCCGGCAGCTCCGGACCGCTGCCGGCGGCGGTGGCCGATGCCCTATATGCGGACCTGCAGGACGGAGGCATGGAAGTACTGTACGACGACCGGCTGGATCCCAGCCCGGGCGTCAAGTTCAACGACGCCGACCTCATCGGCCTGCCCGTGCGGGTGACCGTGAGCGCGCGCAGCCTGGACCAGGGCGGGGTGGAGGTGAAGCGGCGGGGAGAGGAGGCGCGTGAAGTAGTGGCTGTGGAGGCGTTTCTGGCGGGTCTGTTAGGACGAGCCGGGGGCGAAACGGCGTGACAGACGCCATGAGGCCGGCAGCTGCGGAGCTGCCGGCCTCATGGCGTGGGCGGGATGGGGCGGCCACGGAGGGCGGCCACAGAAGGCCGCCCTCACGAGAGGGTCAGGGGCTCCAGGATACCTCAGGGAGCCACAGCTTCTGGCCCGGGTAGATCAGGTCCGGATCGGTGATCTCCTGGAAGGAGGGATCCTCGGCGGCCTTGAGGTTGGTGCCGGCCACAATGCGAGGATAGGCCTTGGCGTTTCTGTAGAGCCTGTCGGCGATGCTGGACAACCAGTCGCCCCGGCGGACGATGTACACCTGGCCCTCGGGGGCCCGGCGGGACGGCCTGGCGGCGCGAGGCGTGCCAGCGGTGGGACCGGAAACGCCACGACCGGTCGAGACGGCTGCAGCACGGGCTGCGCTGACCGCCACCGGCTGTGACTCGGCGATCACTCGGCCGGCGGCGTCCCGCAGGCGCGCTACCAGCTCTTCCACACCCGCGGCGACGTCGCCGGTGAAGGTCCAGGTGCCATCCTCGGCCACGGGGACCGTGCCCAGCACCTGGTCGCCGGAGACGATCTCGACCTCAGCACCGGGCTCGCCGGTGCCGGTCACCGTCAGTATGCCCTCTTCCACGACCGCCTCAAAGGACGGCACGATGGCTTCGGCAGCGGCCTCAGCGGCGGCACCAGCAACCTCGGCGGCGGCCTCAGCGGCGGCTACGGCTACCGGCTCCGACTCCGCGATCACCGTGCCGGCGGCATCCCGCAGGCGGGCCACCAGCTCTTCCACACCGGCAGCGACTTCGCCGGCGAAGCTCCAGGTGCCGTCCTCGGCCACCTGGACCGTGCCTAGCACCTCGTCGCCGGAGACGATCTCGACCTCAGCACCGGGCTCGCCGGTGCCGGTTACCGTCAGCACACCTTCCTCTACCGCGGCCTCAAAGGTCGGCGCAACAGCCTCAGCGGCGGCCTCGGCGGCAGCACCAGCGGCGGCCTCGGCAGCCTCCGCCACGGCTACCGGCGCCGACTCGGCGATCACTGTACCCGCAGCGTCCCGCAGGCGGGCTACCAGTTCCTCCACGCCGCCAGCGACGTCACCGGTGAAGGTCCAGGTCCCGTCTTCGGCCACCGTGACCGTACCCAGCACCTCGTCGCCGGCGACGATCTCGACCTCAGCACCGGGCTCGCCGGTGCCGGTTACCGTTAGCACACCTTCCTCTACCGCGGCCTCAAAGGTCGGCTCAACAGCCTCAGCGGCGGCCTCGGCAGCCTCCGCCACGGCTACCGGCGCCGACTCGGCGATCACTGTACCCGCAGCGTCCCGCAGGCGGGCTACTAGTTCCTCCACGC
>JAULUH010000550.1:0-8996 GCA_032111745.1 Anaerolineae bacterium
AGGGATCGGCTCTGCGCCCTCTGCGCCTCTGCGGTTCCCCTCTGGTTCCGCTCCGGCCTTCTCCGGTCCAGGGATCGGCTTTGCGCCCTCTGCGCCTCTGCGGTAACCTCCGGAGTCCCCGTCCGCCAGCGCATGCCCGGCGATTTTCCAGCGCGCCTGCTCTGTTGCCCTCCTCACCTTCTGCGGCTATACTGCACCTATCATCGTCGTTCCCCTGGTTCCATAGCAGAATCTCGCACCGCCAAGGAGAAAGCACCATGGCCAAGCCCGCCCAAGAGCTCAAGAACACCACCTACGAACTGTTCATCGGCGCCCTGTCCATCCTCTCGATCTTCAACCTGATCATCGCCATCCTCCTGCCCGACTCCTACCTGGCCCAGGTCGTCCTGGTCATGGACATCTTCCTCAGCGCCATCTTCCTGGCCGACTTCCTCTTCCGCCTCGTCACCGCCCCCTCCAAGTCCGCCTACTTCTTCCGCCAGTTCGGCTGGGCTGACCTCCTCGCCAGCCTCCCCTTCCCCAATGCCAAAATCTTGCGCCTGTTCCGTATCATCCGCGTCGCCCGCCTGCTGCGCGAGTTCGGCGCCGCCAAAATGCTGCGCGAGTTCGTAACCAACCGCGCCGGCAGCGCCCTGCTCACCCTCTTCTTCCTCATCATCCTCGTCCTGGAGTTCGGCGGCATGGGCATGTACATGGTCGAGAGCCGCGCCCCCGACGGCAACATCAAGTCCGCCGCCGATTCCATCTGGTATACCTTTGTCACCATCACCACCGTCGGCTACGGCGACCGCTTCCCCGTCACCAACGTCGGCCGCCTCCTCGGCATGCTGATCATGATGGCCGGCGTCGGCCTCTTCGGCACCCTCACCGGCTTCCTGGCCAATGCCTTCCTCGCCGGCGACGAGCAGAAGCCTGCCGAGGCTGCCGCCGTCGCCGCCGCCGCCAACACCCCCGCGGCCCGCCTCGCCGAGCTCAAGGCCCTGCTCCAGCATCAGCAGGAGCTCCTGGCCCAGCAAGAACAGGCCCAGTCCGCCCTCACCGCCAGGCTCGCCGAGTTCGAGGCCCTGCTGGGCTCTTGAGCGGCCCACCTGGTAGCCTAGCCCCCCGGAGTTATGCATGAGCAAGCCAAAGCAACCCGGACCAGTCGGCCGCGCCCTCGGACAATTCTTCCTCCTGGACCTCCTGCGCGACCGGGAAGCCCGCTACGTGTTCCTCTACGTAGGCGCCACCATCCTGTTCGGCACCGTCATCTATCACCTCCTGGAGGGCTGGGACTGGATCGATGCCCTCTACTTCGTGGTCATCACCACCACCATCATCGGCTACGGCGACTTCACCCCGGCCACGCAGCTGACCAAGTTCATCACCGTCTTCTTCGCCCTCAACGGCGTCGCCATCCTGGTCATGCTCTTTGACCAGATCCGTCGCGTGCGCACGAAGGCGGCTCGCGCTCATGGGGCGGATGCGGCCTCGAATGCCGCCTCCGGGCAGTAGCCGCGCCCGGGGCACCAGCCCCGGCGTCCCCGTTCTCAGTGGCGCCGTCCAGCGCGCCGGCAGTCTGCCGCTGGCCCATCCACCGGCGCCAGGAGCCAGGCACCATGCTACCATCAAGGATACGAAACCCCGCCCTCGCCGCGCAGGTCGACCAGGGCCAGCTCGCCTGGCACCGCATCATCACCCCCCTCACCGGCCACTACGCCCGCCAGGTCGCCCAGCGCGACTACCGCGGCCGGCGCCTGGCCTATTGGGGACATATCACCTCCCAGAACATCACGACCATGATGCTGGCCCTCAAAGCGGCCGGCGCCGAGATCGCCGTCGGCGCCTGCAACGTCGACAGCACCGACGACGTCGCCGCCGCCTATGCCGTCTCCCAGGGCATCACCGTCTACGGCTGGCAGGGCATGAGCCAAGAGGACTACCAGCAGAACCTGGCCGCCGTGCGCGCCTTCGACGCCGACTACCTCTGCGATATGGGCGGCGAGCTTATCCTGGCCTACCTGGACAAAAGCCCCCCGGTCAAGGGCGCCCTGGAAGCCACCATGAGCGGCCTGCATCGCCTGCAAGGGCGCCAGCTGCCCTTCCCCGTCTTCGACTGGAATAGTATCCCCCTCAAGGACCAGCACAACCGCTTCCACGTCGGCGACAGCGTCTGGCCGGCCTTCAACCAGGTCACCAGCCTCGGCCTCTATGGCCGCCGCGTCCTCGTCGTCGGCTATGGGCCCGTCGGCAAGGGCATCGCCGAGCGCGCCCGCTACATGGGCGCCCTGGTCCACGTCGCCGACCTCGACCCCGTCCGCCTGCTCGAGGCCCAGCACTTCGGCTGCGCCCCGGTCAGCCTGGACGAAGGGCTGGCCCGCTGCTCCATCGTCGTCACCGCCACCGGCGTCGAAGGGGTCTTGCGCGAGCCGCAGCTGCGCCAGGTGCGGCCCGGGGCCATCCTCTTCAACGCCGGCCACTCCAACCGCGAGATCGATATCGACTGGCTCTACCAGCAGCCCCACCAGCGCCTCAAGCCCCACGTCGAACGCTTCGACCTCGGCCCCACCCACCTCTTCCTGCTGGCCCAGGGCAGCCTGCTCAACCTGGCCGCCGGCGCCGGTCCCTACGGTATCGATCTCTTCGACCACTACACCGCGGTCATGCTCCTCGGCATCGCCTGGATGTTCGACGGCATCCCGGCCGGCACCCCGCCCGGCCTCCAGCTCTACCCGGCCCACCTGGAACGGGAGATCGCCGAGCTCTCCCTCCACCTGCGCAGCGCCGGCTGACCCCCCCTCAGCGCCCCGCCTGGCGTAGTACCTCGGCCCCGGCCGCCTCAGCACCCCGCCTGGCGGAGCATGGCGGCCTTGGCGGTGTCACTGCCCGGCCTGGGCCAACACTGGCGGCCCTGGTCGCCTCAACGCCCGGCCTGGGCCAGCACTGCGGCCGCCACCTCCCGCACCAGCGGCCCCCGGCCTGGGTCCGCCAGGATCGCCCGCGCCGTCTCCTCCCCCACCGGCTCCCCCAACGATCCCAGGGCCGCCAGCGCCTGCACCCCCTGGTCCCCGTCGTCCCGCGCCAGCTCGGCCAGCGGCCGCGCCGCCCGCCTGTCCCGCAGGTAGTCCAGCGCCAGCGCGATGGCCTGCAGCTGCGCCCCATCCCCGTACTCCAGCGACTTTGCCAGAATCTCCAGCAGCCGCGGTACCACGTCCTCCTGGTAGCCGGCCAATAGCTCGGCCCGCCGCACCATGGACGGGTCCTCGTCCACCGGCTTGGCCCCCTGGTCCGTCAGCTAGAACGCCGTCACGTCCTCCAGCACCAGCCCGTAGACCTGCGGCTGCTCCAGCCACCCCAGCAGGACCTCCGCCGCCAGTTGGCTGCGCCACTCCTCCGCGGCCATCTGCTCCCGCAGGAAGGGCACCGCGGCCGGGCCCAGCGCCAACAGCTCGGCCGGCGAACATGGCCCGCAGCCCGGGCGTGATCGCGCCCGTGTCCAGCTCCGTGGCGAAGCCCATCGGCAGGTCGAACAGCGGCAGCTCCGCCGTCCCTATCAGCACCTTGCCGTACGGAGCCGGCCCCTGCGCCGGCACCGGTGGCCCGGCCGGCCCTCCCGGCAGCGCCGGCGTGGCCACCGCCACCGGCGGCGACACCTCCAGGTTGCCCCCGTAGCTCAGCGCATTGGCGCCGCCCCCAAACTCGCCCCGCAGCTTGACCCCGCCCTCCGCCACCGCGCTGCGCACCCATGGGCCGAGCTCGCGGCCGCGCAGGCAGTGGGTCGCCACCGCCTCCGGGCCCTCGGCCGTCAGCCGATATCCCAACACGAACTCGTCCCGCAGCCACTGGTCGACGTGGCGCTCGCCGTCCACCAGCACCAGCGCGCCGCCAAGCCCGCCGGCCATCTGCACCGGGTGATCACCTGTCCAGTCCGTCGCATCCGCAGCCATCGGCCGGCCAAAGGCCTCCGCCAGGGCCGCAGCCAGGTTGGCCACCGTGGGTCGGTTCAGGTAGAAGCTGCTTAGGTACACCCGCCGGGCGGGCGCCGTGCTGGGGGGCAGCACGATCATGGCTGGGAGAGAACCCGGAACCTGGCGGGGAGCCGGCGACGCGGGTGGCCTGGTCAGAGGCCTACCCGCGTCTCTCCATGCGCGTGTTCCCGTTGGTTGGAGGCGAGGCGCCGGGCTAGCGCGGCCGGCCCGGCCGGCGCTCCAGCTCCGACTTCAGGGCCGCGATGTCCGCGTCCGACATGGTGCTCCTCCTGGTTCACATCGCTGAATTCGAAATCCAACTCGACGACCGAGATATCGCTGCCTCCAACCCGGACAGGCCGCTAGTATACCCCCTGGGATCTCATCGCGCAAGGCCCCCTTCTCTGAATCTTTCCTGCATCTTTTTGGCATCTATACATTTGGGCCATTTGGTGGTAAGCTAGGAGCAGGCAGTTGTGAAAACTGCCACCACCTTGGCCCGGCACCAGCGTGTGCCGGCCCCACACCATACCCTTCTCAAAGAGGAGACCGTACCATGCCAGTAAAACCTGGAACCAAAAAACGCAGGCATGTGTCGAGCGATGAGGCCACAATGGCCGAGGTCGCGATGGAGGCCGGCGCCCTGGGCGTCGAAAGCGAGCTGGCTGGTGCCGGCGAGACCATCGCAGGCGCCGAGACGCTGCGGGCTGCCGGCGACGTAGAAGCCGTGGCCGGGGCTGCCCTGGCCGCCGGGGCCAGCGATCTGACCCGGGCCGTCGACGTGGAAGTCGTGGCCGAGCGCATGGCGCGGCTAAGCGCGGTCGCCGCGGCCGGTGGCGCCGTGGACCTGGCGCAAGGGGCCGGCGTGCTGGCCGCATCGCAGGACGTGGAGGTGCAGAGCGACATCGCGGCGCTCATGAGCGAAGACGACCTGGAGCTGGGCATGGAGCTGAGCGCGATCGCCGGCCAGCTGGCCCTCGCCGGCGATGTCGCAGACCTGCGGGAGATGCCCGTGCTGGCCATGTTCCTGCTCGAAAAGGGTGAGCAGCTGCAAGAGCTCGCTCTGGATGCGGTCCTGCGGGCTGCGGCCACCCGCGTGCTGGCAAGGGCCATGGCGGCGACAGGCGTAGAAATCGGCGGCCTGGGCGCTGATCAGATGGTCCTGGGACTGAACCGGTTGGCCGTGGCAGACGCCATGGCCGCCCGCAGTGAGGAGCTGGCGGAAGCCGGCGTGGGCCTGGCAGTGGCCGGCGCGCTGGAGCTCGAAGAGGCTGCCGCGGCGGGCCAGCTCGCCCGGGGCATGGTGCGCGAGGGGGTCGCCGAGGTAGCGGCCGGCTCTGTCGCCATGGGCGAGGGCGCCACCCTGGAAGCGATAGCCGAGGGACTGGCCGAGGAGGCGATGTAGAGGCCTAAACGCGGTTGGTTATCTGGCTGGCCGGCGCGTGCAAGGACTGCCCACACGCGCCGGCCTGGGCTCATCCGTTGAGTCGTCTGGAAGTACTGCCGTGGCAACCATATATCCGTACATATCTGAAGGCGCTCACGCCGGACAGAAAGCGCATCTGAAGGTCCACGAAGTCGTCTGGCTCACCGCCGGCCAGGGGGAGGTGAGCGCACTATCGGACTTCGAGGTCGATATTGCGGGAGAGGTGAATATCGTAGTATACAGGGGCGACCTGAGGATCTACCTGCAGCTGCTGGACCAGGACAAGGATGCAACCGCCGGGCCTTGCAGGCTCCAGCTCAACTCACATGTGGACGAAAAAGCCTCCTACCGCGCGCAGGACGGTGTCCTGACCGTGTCGGCTGCTATGGAAGACAAAGCGGCAACGGTAAGCTTGTCCCGCCACGACCATGGCCATATGACCCGCTGCGAGATGACCGGCTTTCTAAACATCACCGCCTACCTCGAGCCCGCGTGAGTATCCGCCATGACTGGACCGGCCTTGGAAGCCGGTCCCAACCTGCTCAGACGGCAAGCCCAGCCCGGACCAGGACAGCCTTCAGGACTGGCCTGGTCCGGCGTTTTCGCGCCCGCGCCTGGCTGCTAGCGGTTCCCTCTCCGGTTCCCTCCGCTTTGACTCCTTTGGTCCCATCTCCCCTCCGCACTGTCTGCGTACTCCGCGGTTCCCTTTCCGGTGTCCGTGTCCGTCCGTGTCTGTCCATCCCAGGTTCCCACTCTGAGGAGCCCTGGCGCCATTCCCGGCAACTTGCCTTCGCCAACTCGCCTGTGCTATGATAAGCCGACTCCAGTCCCATATCCCTGCCGCCGGGCGACGACCCAACCGCAGCCCTGCGCCCGGCCAAACCTCACGGACCCCGGGAGGGCAACCCATGCGACTCAAGGACAAAGTGACCCTCATCACCGGCGGCGCCGCCGGCATCGGCAAGGCCACCGCCCAACGCTTTGCCGAAGAAGGCGCCATCGTCGTCATCGGCGATGTCCAGGAGGAGGCCGGCGCGGCCGCGGCCGCCGAGCTTGGGCTGGCCGCCTTCGTCAAGGTGAACGTGGTCGACCGCGCGGACGTCCAGCGCTGGATCGACGGCGTGGTCGCCACCTACGGCCGCATCGACGTGCTGGTGAACAACGCCGGCGTCCTGCGCGACGGCCGCCTGGTCGTGGTCAAGGATGGCGAGCTGGTCAAGCAGATGCCCGAGGCCGACTGGGACCTGGTGCTCGGCGTCAACCTCAAAGGGGTGTTCAATTGCACGCAGGCAGTGGCCCCGGTCATGATCCGCCAGGGTAGCGGCGTCATCCTCAACGCCAGCTCCGTGGTCGGGCTGGACGGCAACTTCGGCCAGTCCAACTACGTGGCCACCAAGGCCGGCGTCATCGGCCTGACCAAGGTCTGGGCCCGCGAGCTGGGCCGCCACGGCATCCGCGTCAACGCCGTCGCCCCCGGCTTCACCGCCACCGAGATGGTCATGCAGATGCCGGACCGGATTCGCGAAGAGATGGCCTCCCACGTCCCCCTCGGCCGCATGGGCCAGCCCCGCGACATCGCCAACGCCTACATGTTCCTGGCCTCCGATGAGGCCAGCTACGTCTCCGGCGCCGTGCTGCGCGTCGACGGCGGCATCGTCGTCGGCACCTGAACGCCTGTCCTGAGGGCTTTGCGCATCTCGAACCGGGGTCTCGCGCGAAGCAGCCAGGTGTCCCAACAACACCTGGCTGCCTTCTCCACTCGCTAGATGAGCCGCACAGGGCTCGAACCTGTAACCTAGGGATTAAAAGTCCCTTGCTCTACCATTGAGCTAGCGGCCCATGCGATGCCCTGACATCAGTATAACATACGCCGTGGGCCAGGGCAAGACCACTCAGGTCCTGGTCAGGGCTTCTCCAGAGCTCCTTCCGTACCCTTGCTCAGTCCGTCATCGCCCATGGGCAATCTGTCTATCGTCCGTCAGGTCAATCGCTTGGCGTCAGCGGCAGATAACGCGTGTGCACCTGCGGCAGCACGGCCACCGTCATCAGTAGCGTGTGGCTGGTGGTCGGACTGGTGGCTAGCAGCGTAGCTTCCGTGCGGCCCAGGGGCGCAGCGGCGCCGGCCGATAGAGTCAGCATGACGACCTCCCCCGCCGGCGCCGGGTTCGGAACAACCTCCGCGGTCACGCCCGCAGACAGGCCAGTCACCGATAGCGTCACAGGCAGGTTGAAGCCCTCGACCGTGGCCAGGGTCAGTCTCTGGCTGCTGCTGTTGCCCGGCTGCAGCAGCCAAAGCTGCGACACCGCATCCAGGCTGAATTCCGGTCGCGGTGAGAGCCGCCACAGCACGCCATCGGCCACCATCCACACGTGCCCGTAGCGATCGACCTCGATCGGGCCATCGATCTGCTCCTGGCGAAACGGCATCTCGACCATGGTCCGTCCCGTCTCGTCATACCGGTCGATGATGTGCGAGTACGCATAGAAACTCGCGGTCCACACGCCACCGTCCGGAGCAATTGCCCACAGGTTGTTGTGCGAGGTCGCCGAGCGCACCAGGTCCAGGTGCCCCTTGAGGAGGTCGTGCAGCGGCATCCAGCTGCGGCGGTCGTTGGGCCAGACGACCAGCACCCGGCCGTCGCTCGCTGCAAACATGGTGCCGTCAGCCGCGGGCACCAGGTCGCAGTGGGCGCCCTGCTCGACCACCTGCCACGCCGCCCCATCGTAGCGATAGACGCTCTGGCCGTCGGTATACCAGGGCCGGCCCCGGGCATCGACGGCCACGCACTGCGCCGTGGTTGGCGTGACATAATTCGTCCACACATCGTCGTTGGTGTCGTCCGGTGTGCCACCGTCGTCGACCGTGCTGAGGGAATACGAGGTGTACGCCTGCGGCCCTGCAAACCAGGCGTGCCGGCCATCCTGGACGAAGATGTCGAACTTGGTCGGCGGCATCCAGATCAACCCCGAATAGGTATTCCACTGGCCCGCGTGCCAGCGTTGAGGGGGGTTAGAGGTGAACGAATGATAGGTCCGCTGATATTGGGCGACCCATACGTCCCCGTTGGGGGCGCGTTCCCAGGCGTCGAGCATGTCGAGGCGACCCATGCTCCGCCACTGGTCGTCGTCGAGGTCGTAGGTTCCCCGGTCGTCCACCCATTGCAGCTCGCCGCCAAAGTCGCTGTTTGTGCTGTGCAGCCACAGGTGCCCGCCGGTATCCATCAGCACGCCAGTGACGATGGCCTCCCTGGGGAGGTCCGGCCTGGCTATCTGGCCATCAGGCTGCAGCAGCCAGCCCGGACCGATCGCCCAGGCCCCGTCTGCCGCAGGCAGGATGGCAGCCACCGGCGGACGAGTCTCTTCCAAGTATACGCACTCTGCCGTCAAAGGTGCCACACCCGCGTAATTTACTCTGGGCGGGAAAGTCGGCGTTACCCACCCATATCCAACCCATACCGTGTCGTCCAGTCCCACCGCCAGCGTGTAGGGGCCATCTCCGCAGGACCCGTGGCCAGTCCACGTGCTTCCGTCCCAGGACAGGATACCGAGATTGGAGTAGGGGTCGATAGCCCACATGTGATCCTGGCTGTCGGCGGCGAGGGCCTGTGGATAGGGGCCGCCGG
>JAULUH010000550.1:9006-33678 GCA_032111745.1 Anaerolineae bacterium
TGTCCCGGTGCCCGATCGGTCCAGGTAACCCCATCGAACACCCAGTAGCCCACCCAGACCTCGCTGCCCGCCACGGTCCAGATCGGGTTGGTGTTCTGGGTGCCGAGGATTGTCGAGTAGCCGGCAGCCACGGCCGCGTAGCGATGAGGGTAGGTCTGCCAGGTGCTGGCCGGGGTGAGGCGGCTCATCAGCCCATCCGGCAAGCCGTGGCTGAGCCACAGGGAGCCGTCGGCCGTGATGGCGATGCCATCCACCAGGTCGTCCGCCAACCCGCTATTGGCCGTGGTGAAATGCGTCCAAACCCCGTGGCCATCCAGCCGGCTCAAGCCACCATCACCGCCAAACCAGCGGTTGCCCATGGCGTCGACGGCCACGGCGAAGACCTGGCTGCTGGGCAACCCATCTTGCGTGGTGTAACGCTGGGAGGTCCCTTGAGCCTTGTCCCAGCGTACTACCCCCAGGCCCGTACCGATCCACAGATAGGCACCATCGTCGGCCAGCACATACTGTTCCCGGTTCCAGGCGGTCCAGACGTACTCGGTGCCGGCGTCAACTCCGCCCGGGCCGGTGAGCCCCTGGGGTAGAGGCGGCTCGGGCGGGCCAGGGTCGAAGGCAGCCCCGGCTGGCGCAGTAGATACGAAGATCGACCCCAGAGCAATCGCCAGCGCCCAGAGACAATAGACAGTCTTCATAGTTGTTCCTCCCAACCACCCTGTACAACCAGTGTGGCAGCAACAGCTTGCTGGTTCTAGCCCCAGTGTACACCCGCCCTCCCCCTGTGTCAACGGCCAATTCTGGCGGGCCAGGGCTTCTCAGAAACCCCCATCTTGCCTTACTACTTCGTCGGCTGAGCCTTGGGGGCCGATGGTGCCAACGACAGGCGCGACACGGCCGGCCCCTGGCGAGGCCGGCCGTGTCTTGTTCTACCAGGTATACTGGCTAGGCTGCCACGTAGATGTTCTGCAGCCGCTGGTCGATCTCACGTAACACGGTCTTGCGGTTGTCGAAGGTGACCTCGAAGTCGCGGATCGCCTGCAGCTGCGACTGGCTCAGGTTATCCAGCAAGGGCACGATCTCCTTGACAGTCAGGTGGGCGTAGCCCTCGATGGGCAGGCCGGCCTGCTCAGCCTCCTTCAGGTAGCTGTCCAGCTTGCGGCCGATCTTGTCGATCTCTTTGTCCAGGTGGGCTACCTCGTCGGCGCTGGGCAGGTGCATCGCCCGCAGCACGCTCTGCACTCGCTGCTCGAGCTGCTCCTCGGCGACGTGCATCTGCTCCGTGCCGCGCTTCTGCCACCCCTTCAGCCAGCGGCTGAGCCGGTCGGTCTGCAACATCTCGACCTTCTCGCCACGCTCTACCAGCTCCTCGAACAGGTCCACACCGCGCTCCAGGAGGCGGTCAGCCTCCTCGCGCGTCATGTTCCATGCCCCGCGACTGGCCTGCACCATCTTGCCGGGCGCCGTGACGATCACATTGCCGGTATCCTCGACCACGGTCTGCACCCGCTCGGTAAGGGTCTTCTCTTCGGTCATGATAAGGCTCTCCTGTTTTCCTTTCAAGGATCTGTCTGATAGGGACAGCCTATGTGCTCGTTCTCAAAGGCCGTCTATGACGCGTCGCGTCATAACCTATTCTAGCACAGGCCGTGGGGCGTGTCAAGTTGGCCAGGCTACGTATCCAGGTTGGAACAGGCCCGGCGAATCACCTCGGCGACCCACTCGATCTCGCCCCGCGTCAGCGAGGACGACGAGGGCAGGTAGAAGCCGTCCCGGCACAGCCGCTCGGCCACCGGGAAGCGCTGCCCCTGGAAGGTCTTCCAGTAGACGGGCTGGCAGTGCATGGGGATGAAGAAGGTGCGGGTTTCGATGCCGTTGGCCGCCAGCACCTGGCGCAGATCATCCCGGTTCATGCCGTAGGCCTCCCGATCCACCAGGATGCCGTACATCCAGAACACGTTCTTGGCCCAGGGGGCCTCCGGGGGCGTGGTGATGCCCGGGATGTCCCGTAGCAGGCTGGTGTACAGCGCGGCGTTGCGGCGCCGCGCGCCCACCAGGTCGTCTAGCCTCTCCACTTGGGCCAACCCTACCGCGGCCTGCAGGTTGGTCATCCGGTAGTTGAAGCCCACGAACTTGTGCCAGAAGTGGCGCTCGCTGCTGAAGGCGTGGTCGCGCAGGTTCCAGGCCAGGCGGGCGATGTCCTGGTTGTTGGTGGTGACCATGCCCCCCTCGCCCGTGGTAAGGATCTTGTTGCCGTAGAAGCTGAAACCGGCGGCCGCACCGATGCTGCCGCAGCGCCGGCCCTTGTACTCCGCGCCATGGGCCTCGGCCGCGTCCTCAATGACCATGATCTCGTGCCGGCAGGCGACCTCGTTGAGCGCGTCCATGTCCACCGGGTGGCCGTAGGTGTGCACAGGGATGATGGCCCGGGTACGGGGGGTGATCTTGGCTGCCACCTGCTCCACATCCAGCTGCCAATAGGTGGGCTCGCTGTCCACCAGCAGCGGCGTGGCGCCGCAGTAGGCCACGGCGTTGATGGTGGCGATCATGGTGAAGGCCGGCAGGATCACCTCATCCCCCGGCTGCAGGCCCAGGGTCGCCAGGGCCAGATGCAGGGCCACAGTGCCGTTGGCGCAGGCCACGCCATACCTGGCGCCGCAGGCCTCGGCGAAGCGGGCCTCGAAGTCGCGGATGAAGCTGCCCGCGGAGGAGATCCAGTTGGTCTCCACGGCCTGCTGCACGTATTTCAACTCGTTGCCGTGCAGGGTCGGCTCGCACACCGGGATGATCCGGCGTTGGCTGGGCTGCTCGAACTCGGGGATGGGCCGGTAGCTGGCCGTGACCTCTGGGTCGCGCGCCGGGATGATCTCGGCCAGGTCGCCCATCTCCGCCAGGGTTAGCTCGGCTGGTTGTAGCATGGTCTGGTGATACCTCGTCAGGATGCAGGCTGCTGCTGCGCCAACTTGGATTTCAGGTCCTCGATCTCCAGCCGCAGGCGCTCCAGCTCCAGGGCTTCGCGGCTGGACTCGCGGCGCTCTTGGCGCCAGGCCAGCAGGGTGGTGGAGAGAAAGCCCAGGATCGACACCACGGTTGCGATCAGGGGCAGGTAAATGGACCAGGGTGTGCTTTCGCCGTCCACGGCCACCGCGGTAACGCTGCCCGTGGCGGAGGAGAGGAAGGCCTGGAGGGCAGGCCGCACGTCCTGGCCCAGGAAGCTCATCAGGTCACGGCTGGTCACCGTAAAGCTGTGGGCCTGAACGAAGCGGAGCGCGGCCCACAGGGTCAGGCCGAGAGCGACGGTAGCCAGGATGGCAAACGCCAGTTGGAGATTGGACAGGGTGCGGCGAGTCATGGGCGGGTACTCCAGGTTGAGGCTGCCTTTTATCAGGCCGGGAACCGTCGAGTGCTTGGGATCAGGGGCAGGTGGTCGGCCAACCCCTCACCTGCCTTTCACAGGTTACAGTCGCCAGCCGGGTCCACTTGTTCACTCCAGGGGCAGCTGCACGCCGCTCTGTCGCCGCAGGGCCACGACCGCCGCCACGTACTTGCGGCCCTTGCCCAGGTAATCACCCAGGTGGGCGCCGGTCTTGCTGTCGCCTGCCGCGCGGGGCACACAGGTATAGGGCACCTCCTGCAGTTGGAAGCCCAGCCGGCTGGCGCGCGCCAGCAGGTCGATGCAGTACTCGCCATAGTCCCCGCGCAACCGCAGCTGGCGAAACACATCAGCCCGGCCGGCGACGAAGCCGCTGGTATAGTCGTGCACCTGGTCCCCCAGCAGGAGCATGGCGAAGTGGTTGATGACCCAGCTCAGGGTGCGCGGCATGGCGCCGTGGGCCAGGTCTGCGCCGCCGGGGACCCAGCGTGACCCGATGGCCAGGTCGGCGCTTTGCTGCTGGATCGCTGCCACCAGCCGGGGCACGTCCTCCGGGGGCATCGACAGGTCGCAGTCCATCCAGGTGACGACATCGGCACCGTAGGTGGTGATGGCCTCGTCGATGCCGCGTTGGATGGCCGAGGTCAGGCCGGACTCGTTTAGGCGCCGGATGAGCACCACGGAGCTAGCCGGAGAGCCGGCCGGCGGCGGGTACGGGTGCTGCGCGGCCAGGCCTTCGACGGCCTGCCAGGTGCCATCGGGGGAGTTGTCGTCGACCACCAGCACCAGGTAGGGCGCCGCGTTGGCGGCCAGCAGGCGCTCGATCAGGGGGCCGATGTTGGCCCGCTCATTGTAGGTGGGCAGCACAGTACAGACGAGGTCGTGGAGCATGGCAGGTCTCCGCTAGGGTGACGATAGTATACCACAGCCGGGCGGACGTCTGAAGTCTTGATGGGGAACAGGTGATTAGGATAAGGGTATGAGGGGAGCTGAGGTTGCTCGACCATGGCGCACTGAAGCGCTCTCTGGTGCACTCAAGGGCATTTGTTGGTTGAGGATACCTATGGTACAACGAAGCCGTCGTCTCCTTTGCGGGCGCTGCAGCGTGCCCACTCCGTCCCCGGCCGGCTTCGGAAAGCGAGGTCCCCCATGTGCTGTTTCGTCACGGTCCTGCTCTTCATCGGTCCACGCGCTGCCATTGTTGTCTGGTGGCTACTGAATCCCGAGCACTTCCAGGACGCGCTGAGCACGAATCTCCTGGCCTGCCTGGGCTTAATCTTCGTGCCCTGGACAACCCTGGCCTACCTGGTGGCCTCATTCCCGACAGGCAGTGTCCCCGGCTTCGGTTGGATAATCGTGGCCTTGGGCGTACTGGCCGATCTGTTCACCTATTTCGGCGGAGGCTATGGCAATCGGAACCGGATCGGTAGGTACCGATAGGTTGCCGCAAGCGTAGCCCAGGGAGTGTTGCCGGTCCAACGAGCACTCCATGATACCGCGGCAGAGATGATATTGACGGAGCTCGGTCACGACACTTCTGGGGGCCTATGCCTGGCCCTGGGTGGAGGTGGAGCCAGGGGATTGGCCCATATCGGCGTCCTGAGGGTTTTGGACCAGGCAGGTATTCCCGTGGCCGCTATCGCCGGCACCAGCATGGGCGCGATCGTGGGTGCGCTCTATCTGCGTGGCATAGCGCCGGAGGAGATGGCTCGTGAGGCTCAACGCATCAGCGGGATTGCGGGAACACTCGGCCTCATCGACCTCAGTCTGGGCGCGCCGCACGGCTTGCTGAAGGGCCGGCGCATCGAGAACTTCCTCGGCGAGAAGCTTGGCCGGGGATGCATCTTCAGCGACCTGGCCCGGCCCTTCGCGGCGGTGGCCGTCGACACGATCAGCGGCCGCGAGGTCGTGCTGCGCCACGGCCTGGTGGCCACCGCGGTGCGGGCGTCGATGGCTGTGCCCGGCGTCTTCTACCCCACCGAGCGCGAGGGCATGCGCCTGGTGGATGGAGGCGTGCTGAACAACGTGCCGGCGGACGTGGCCCGTTCCCTGGCCCGCGGTCCGGTGGTGGCCGTGGATGTTTTGCCCTATTTCGGGGACAACGAGCCCGGCCAGCCGCCCCTGGTGATGCCGCCCCAGCCGGCCGGTATGCCCCGACCGGTGCAGGGGCTGTGGAATGTGGTGCTGATCATGATGTCGGACCTTACCGCCCGCCGCCTGCGTGAGGCCCGGCCCGAGCTGCTGCTGCGGCCGGACCTGCCGTCACAGGTGGATGTCCTGTCCGGCTTTGCCTCCGCTGCCGAGGTGATCGCCGCGGGCGAGCGTGCAGCTGCCAATGCCCTGCCGGCCATCCACGACTTGCTCGCTACCCAGCCCACGGGCTGAACAAGCTGCCGTCACTGTGCGTGTATACTACATCCAGGAGGTCCTCGGGCCCACGCGCGGCCTGACCCCCTGACGTCTCTTCGAGCTGCTCCCGGACATCATCGCCACCATTAGAGCAGGGAGGCCCCCATCCCATAGGGCAAGCGATCAGCCATCACACATGGAGGCGCAGTGAATACAATGCGACGACACATCAAAGAGGACGATCGAGCCGCGAGGCGCGGCACAGGACAGCCGGGCTGGTGGGTGGCGTTGTCCCTATTGGCGGTCCTGGGCCTGTTGCTAGCCGCCTGCGTGGCGCCCGTGCCAGTGCAGCCGGAAGCTCCGGCCAGGGTGCTCTTGCCCACGGCGCTGCCGGTAGCGGAGGTTTCGCTACCGGCTACAATCCCAACCCGTACTCCTCCCCTGGTAGGAACCCCGTGGGTACTGGTGGCCCTGGGCGACCAGGCTGACCTTCAGGTGGTCGAGCCTGGTAGCGTGGTCACGGCCACCTTCGCCGCGGACGGCACGGTGTCCGGCTCGGCCGGGTGCAATGCTTACAGCGCACCGTACACGGTGGCGGGAGACCGGTTGATAAGCGTTGGGCCGGTGGTGGCAACCTTGAAGGCCTGCCCAACGGGCATGGACCAGGAGCAGGCCTTTCTACAGGCCCTGGAGTCCGTCCGGAGTTACACCATCACGGCGGATGGCCGGCTGCGGCTGTCCTACAGCACGGGTGGTGCGGGGGCGACCAACGCCCTGGTGTTTGCGGAGGCCGCGACGCCCCTGGCCAATACCCTGTGGGTGTTGGAGGCCGCCGGCGCCGCCGAGGACCCGCAGCCCGTGCCGGCTGGCATTCTCATCACGGCCACCTTCCAGCCCGCGGGCGCGGATGCCCTGGACGGTGTGGTGGTGGGCAGCGCCGGGTGCAACGACTACACCGCCGGCTACGTCGTCGACGATGGCCGGATCATCGTGAGAGACCCTGCGGCCACGCGCAAGCTCTGCCCGTCCCCGGCAATGGACCAGGAACAGGCCTTTCTACAGGCGCTGTCGGATGCCGAGCGCTACACCATCACGGGCCCGCGCCTGGAGCTGAGCTATGATGGTGGCCGGAGTGTGCTCCAGTTCAGCAGCCTGCACCTGCCCCTGGAGAACACCCTGTGGCGCCTGGCTGCCATCGGCGGGGAGCTGGTAGCCTTGGAGCTGGATGTGACCGCGATCTTCGTGCCGGGCGACGTGCCCGGGCTGGGCACGGTCAGCGGCACCGGGGGGTGCAACAGCTACAGCGGGTCGTACACCACATTCGGCCAGCAGCTCACCGTGGGAGCCCTGGCTGCCACCAAGAAGCTCTGCCCGGTGGGCTCGGAGCTGGAGGCGGCCTACCTGGCCATGCTCCAGGCGGCCAACAGCTACAGCGTGCTGGGCGACCGGTTGGAGATCACGACCGCCGACGGCACGCTGGTATACCTGGCCGATCGCACGCCTTTGGAGGAGGCGACGTGGGAGCTGGTCTACTACGGGTCGACGGCCAGGCCGATCGCGGTGATAGCGGGCAGCGACACTACGGCTCGCTTCGAGCGCGAGTCCGGAGTGCCGTCTGGATTGGTGACCGGTAGCACGGGATGCAACGACTACAGCGCAGCCTATGCGGCGACCTTTGACGAGATCGCCATCAACCAGCCGGCCACCACGCGGCAAGCCTGCCCGGCCGGCCTGGACGACCAGGAACAGCAGTTCTTGCAGCGTCTGGCCGCCGCCGAAAGCTACCGTATCCTGGGCAACACCCTGCAGCTGTTCTCCTTCGGCGGCTTGCAGACCCTGACCTTTGTGGCCGCCGGCAGCGTGATCCCCATTCCGCCCACGCTCACGCCCGTGCCGCCACCCCCGGTGCAGGTCCTGTCGCCAACTGCCGTGCTGGACATGCCATCCAAGGCCCAGGCCTATCAGGCGGTGGTCTTCTCCGGCAACCGGTCCATAGCCGGCACCAACCCCATCGTCGCCTATCGCTGGGACTTCGGCGATGGCCGCACGGCCAGCGGCGCCACCATCCAGCGCTCCTATCCCAAACCTGGCACCTACACCGTGACGCTGACCGTGGTGGACAGCGCCGGCCTCAGCGATAGCACCAGCTCGCAGATCCGCATCGTCGCCGCGCCTGTGGGCCCCACGGCGGTGATCGACGGGCCCAGCCAGGCTGTCGTGGGGCAGTCGGTGACCTTCACCAGCCGCTCTCAACCGGGCAGCAGCGCCATCGTCAGCTACGCCTGGGACCTGACCGGCGCCTCACGAACGGCTCGAACGCGCGGGAGTAGCGTGACCACGGTGTACAACACGCCGGGGACCTTCAGGGTGTCCCTGACCGTGACGGACGCCAATGGGCTTTCGGACACGACCACCAAACAAATCCAGATCTTGCCGGCAGTGCTGGTGGGGCCGACCGCCGCGATCGAGGGGCCGAGCCAGGCCGTGGTGGGCCAGCCGGTGACCTTCACCAGTCAGTCAAAACAGGGCAGCAGTCCCATTGTTAGCTACGCCTGGGACCTGACTGGTGGGCCAAGAACGGCCGGGACGCAGGGCAGCAGCGTAACTACGATGTACAACACGCCGGGGACCTACACCGTGTCCCTCACCGTGACCGACCAGAACGGCCTGCGCAATACAGCTGTGCAGCAGATCCAGATCCTACCGGCCGCACAGGTCGGGCCGACGGCGGTGATCGAGGGGCCCAGCCAGGCTGTGGTGGGGCAGTCGGTGACCTTCACCAGCAAGTCAAAGCAGGGTAGTAGCCCCATTGTCAGCTATGCCTGGGACCTGACTGGGGGGGCCAGAACGACCGGCACCCAAGGCAGCAGTGTGACTACGGTGTACAACACACCGGGCACCTATACCGTGTCCCTGACCGTAACTGACCAGAACGGCCTGCGCAACACGGCCGTGAAGCAGATCCAGATCTTGCCGGCAGCTCAGGTCGGGCCGACGGCGGTGATCGAGGGGCCCAGCCAGGCCGTGGCGGGGCAGTCCGTGACCTTCACCAGTCGTTCCCAGCCGGGCAGCAGCGCCATCGTCAGCTATGCCTGGGACCTGAGCGGCATGCCGCGCACGTCGGGAGGGACGCAGGGCAGTAGCGTGACCACGGTGTACAACACGCCGGGAACCTACACGGTGTCCCTGACCGTGACCGACAAGAACGGCCTGCGCGACACGGACACCAAACAGATCCAAATCCTGCCGGCGGCGCCGGTGTTGCCAACCCCGGTGATCTCAGCGCCGCGCGAGGCCATGGCCGGACAGCCGGTCACCTTCGACGGCAGCCAGTCGCGGCCGGGCAACGGCGGCGACATCGTGAGCTACGAGTGGCGCTTTGGCGATGGGGGCAGCGCGCGGGGCGCGGTGGTGCAGTACGCGTACGGCCAGCCCGGCAACTATGGGGCGGTGCTGATCGTCACCGACGCCAGTGGACGTTCGAACAACACTGTGCACAACATCCTGGTGAAGGCGGCACCGCCACCGCCGACGGCTTCCCCTACGTCAACGCCAACAGCCATACCGACATCGACGCCGACCGCTATTCCCACGTCGACGCCGACCGCTATTCCCACGCCAACGCCTACCGACATCCCCACATCCACTCCTACCGCGATCCCCACGCCAACGCCGACGGCAATTCCCATCGGCCCCGGCCTGGAGGGCACGTTGTGGACCCTGGGGTCGGCCATGCCCGGAACAACCATCACGCTGCAGCTCAACGGCGGCAGCGCCAGTGGCTCGGCGGGCTGCAACAACTATACTGGTAGCTACACAGCCTCGGGCGGCCCTAGCGGTGCTATCTCCTTCTCTGGCTTGACCACAGGGATGATGGCGTGCGAGCAGGCAGTCATGGCCCAAGAGCAGCAATACCTGGCCGCGCTCGGCACGGCCATCAGCTACAAGATCGAAGGCCAGGTGTTGACTTTGGCCACCGGTCTTGGCCCGCTAACATACTTCGCCCAGGGCGCACCGACGCCTCGCTAGCGGGGAATGGGTTAAGCATGGCTAACAGGACTGGCAATCTTCCATAGGGACTGCCAGTCCTGTTGCCTTGATGGTGGCCGGCGGGTTAGGAGATGATGGGAGCGGGGTGCAGATCGAGGATGTCGATGCGCTGGGTGCCGCCCTGGTCCAGGGTGCCCAGGCCCTCGGTCAGGATGGCCAGCGTGCCGCCCAGATCGTACTCCAGGCTCCATAGCCGCGCGATGGTGCTCCAATCGGCAATCCGGGCCGGCACATAGATGGGATAGACTCCGTAGGAGAAGAGCATGTGTTGGCAGGCCTGCTCGCTGCGGCTGAAGGCCACAATCCACACTGGCAGCCGGAAGCGGGCCAGGCGACGGGCCGTAGCGCCGGTCTTGGTAGGCACGAAGATCACACTCGGCCGCATGGTGCCCACCAGGTAGTCGATGTTTAGGGAGAGCCGGTCGGCGAAGCTGATCTCCCCCGCCAGGTGCTCGGCCTCCAGAGTCTTGACCACGGGGCTCGTCGACGCGGTCGGCTCGGTGACCTCGGCGATGCGAGCCATGGTGTCGACGGCGTCTACCGGGTATCTACCCATGGCGGTCTCGCCGGACAGCATGACGCAGTCGGTGCCATCCAGGATGGCGTTGGCTACATCGGTAGCCTCGGCGCGGGTGGGCCGGCGGCTGACGATCATGGACTCCAACATGTGGGTAGCCGTGATCACAGGCTTGCCCAGGCGATTGGCTTTAGCGATCAGCCGCTTCTGGACCGTCGTAACCTGTTCGATGGGGATCTCGACCCCCAGGTCGCCGCGGGCGACCATGATGCCGTCGGTGGCATTCAGAATCTCGTCCAGGTGCTGCAGGGCGCCGGCTCGCTCGATCTTGGCGACGATCATGGGGTGGTAGCCCAGGTCTTCGGCGGCACGGCGCACTGCCTCGATGTCGCCGGCGTTCTCGACGAAGGACTGGCTGACCGCGTCCAGCTTCTCCTCGGCGGCGAAGCGCAAGAACCGGTGGTCCTCCTCGGTGAAGGCGGAGATGCCCAGGTCGATGCCGGGCAGGTTCATGCCTTTGCGGGAGCTGAGAGGCCCGCCCACCACCACCTTACAGTGCACCTCCACTCCATCGCAGCGCTCGACCCGCAACTGGATGTAGCCGTCATTCAGGTAGATGCTGTCCCCTGGCTTGACTACGTTGGGAAGTCGCGGGAAGCTGTGAGAGGCCCGGTTTTGGCTGCCGGCGACCTCGGCGTTGGTCAGCACAAAGGGCTGGCCCTGCTCCAGCTCCACTGGCCCGTCCGGGAACTCGCCCACGCGGATCTTGGGGCCGGGGAGGTCGCCCATGATGGCTACCCGCTCCCCGGCGGCCGCAGCTGCGGCCCGGATGGTGGCAATCATCTGGCGGTGGCGGTCGAAGTCTCCATGGGCGAAGTTGATACGCGCCACGTTCATGCCCTTGGCAATCAGCTGCGCCAGCACTTCCTGGGTCTCGGAAGCGGGGCCCACCGTGCACACGATCTTGGTCTTCTTGGCCGGCAGCCGTTTAGGCATGGGTGCACTCCAGGGATGGGTCTGTGATATGGCCTAGGCCGGGTCGATCTGCGGCCGCGACATGGCCTCGGACAGCGGCACCAGGCGCAGCCACCACTCCTGGAGCGGCCGTTGGTATTCAGGGTGGGTCAGCAGAGGGAGGTCGGCGATGTTGGTGAACTCGACCTTGCCCCGCTGCAGGCCGATGGCGGCACAGGAAGGCACGGGCTTGCCGGCCTCGGCCATGAGGAATTCAACGCCCTTGGCTGCCAGCCGCGTGGCCTGGATACGGTCGAAGGGGGTGGGATTGCCACCCTGCTGCACGTGGCCCAGGATGGCCGGCCGCACGTCGAACAGCTCGGCGCCTTCCTTCTCCAGGAGCGAGCACATGAACGAAGTGGTGTATACCGGGTCGGCCTTCTCGCTGCGGATGATCAGCCCCAGGCGCTTGCCGTGGGAGAAGTCCCGGATGAGGTTGTGGACATCCTCCTGCAGGTCGGCCAAGGTGATGCCATACTCTGGCAGGTACACCCGCTCGGCGCCGCTGGCAATGCCGCTGAGCAGGGCCAGGTAGCCGCAATCGTGGCCCATGACCTCCACCACGAAGCATCGCCGGGTGGCCACAGCGGACTGCTTGATCTTGTCGACGTCCATCACGATGCTGTTCAGCGCAGTATCGGCACCGATGCTGAGCTCGGAGCCCGGCAGGTTGTTGTTGATTGAGGCCGGCAGGCAGAGGATGGGGATCCGAAACGCCGGCACGGTGTTGCGATGCTGGAATAGTTGGTAGGAGGCATCATAACCGGCCCAGCCGCCAATCACCAACAGGCCGTCGATTGCGAAATGCTCCAGGTGGCGGGCAATCAGGGGCAGGTCATCCTCGTCGGGCACCCAGCGGCTGATGCCCAGCTCGGCGCCCCCGCGGGACACCCAGCCGTGCACGCTCATCCAACCCAGCTCCTCGACGTGGGCCTCGGCCAGGCCGCGCATGCCGTTGTGCACGCCAAGCATGGTGTGGCCCTGGTCGATGCCCAGGCGCACGGCCACGCGCACAGCTGTGTTCATGCCCGGGGCAGGCCCGCCGGCATGCAGCACCGCCAGCCGCAGCTGTTTCTGGCCTGGCTTGGGCTTGCGCGGTTGAGCCTGGGTGATAGTGTTGAGGATGCGGTAGGAGTCGGCGAAGCTACCTCCCCGCATGGCCATAGCCTGCTCGTAGTCCTGGGTGGCAATGAGCTTGGCTACCTGTTTGGTCTTGGCAACGCACTCCATCAGCGGGGAGCGAATGGCCTGGTTCTGCCGGATGCCGATCAGCACGGGGTCTTCCTCTGGCGTGGCCGACAGCACCGCGTCGACCGCATCTTCGCCCAGGATGGTCGGATGCCAGCGGTCGAAGGCTGTGGGCGAGCCGCCGCGCTGCACGTGGCCCAGGATGGTCACCCTGGTGTCCTCGCCCAGGCGTTCCTCGATGACCTTTTTGACATAGTCTGAATCGATGGGGTTGCCATGGCGATCCCGGGCGCCCTCGGCTACAATCACAACCGTGTGGCGGCGGCCAGCCCGGCGGCCGGCAACCAGGGCCTCACACATCTCGGTTTCCCAGTCGTCGGTCTCAGGAGGGCTTTCGGGGATGAAGACCCAGTTGGCACCGGTGGCAATACCGCTCATCAGGGCCAGGTAGCCGCAGTTGCGCCCCATAACTTCGACCACGAAAGTGCGCTGGTGGCTGGCCGCCGTGCTGGCAATGGCATCCACGGCCTCGGTGATGCGGTGGAGGGCGGTATCGGCGCCGATGGTCATGTCGGTGCCAAACATGTCGTTGTCGATCGACCCCACCATGCCGGCCAGGATCAGGTTGGGGTGGGCATCGGCCTGGGCCTGGCTGATCTGGCCCGCCTGCACTAGCTCGGCCAGCAGGCCGGGCCATTCACGTCGGAACTCGTTGGCGCCGGTCAGGCTGCCGTCGCCGCCGATGACGATCAGGGCGTCGATGTCGTTGGCGATGAGGTTGTGAGCGCCCTTGAGCAGACCCTCGCGGGTGCGAAACTCGGGAGAGCGCGCAGTGCCGATCACCGTGCCGCCCTGGTGCAAGATGCCGCCGACCGCTTCCCAGGTCATCTTGCGGATGTAGTCTCCGCCCTCTACCATACCCTGGTAGCCCTCATAAATGGCGTAGACGTCGACCCCGCGGTTGATCCCCGTGCGCACCACAGCGCGCACGGCGCCGTTCATGCCCTGCGAGTCGCCGCCGCTGGTCAAGACACCGATATTGCGTTTTGCAGGCGTAGTCATGGATGCCTCCGTGCGTCTGCTCCACCATCCTAAACTATGAGTCCCAATATCGATCGATTACCATCACTTGGGCCGGGCCACGGGATTCGCAAAGCCCTCACCCTGGTCCTCGCGGCATGGTGGGATCGCCGAGGGCTAGCCAACCCATTGTAGCCCGAATCCAGGGCGTGCCAAAATACGGTGGCCGGCGCGCCACGTGGCGCGAGAAGTGCCGATTTTATGATGCAGGTCATAGCGGCGGGCGGCCGAATGGTGTAAGTTAGTGTAAGGTGGAAGGATAGAACTCGCTCAACAGGAGGTTTGATGTGAGCAAGAAGGTACTGGTGGCCTATGCCACCAAATATGGCGCTACGGCAGGAATTGCCGAGGCCATCGGCGAGACGCTGCGGAAACAAGGCTTGGACGCGGATGTGGTGACGGCCGACCAAGTGGGCGACGTCCAGCCTTATGCGGCAGTGGTCCTCGGTAGCGCAGTGTACGCCGGGTCCTGGCGCAAGGAGGCGGTAGCGTTGCTGGAAGGCCAGGAGGCGGCGCTGGCCCAGCGGCCGGTGTGGCTCTTCTCCAGTGGCCCCACCGGCGAGGGCGATCCGGTGGCCCTGATGGACGGCTGGCGCTTTCCCGAGGCCCAGCAGCCCATCGCCGACCGCATCGGGCCCCGGGACATCGTGTTCTTCCACGGCGAGATCGATACCAGGAAGCTTAACCTGGCGGAGCGCCTCCTGGTCAAGTCGCTGCGGGCGCAGGTGGGCGACTTCCGCGACTGGGATGCCATTCGGGCCTGGGCTGAGGGCATCGCCGTCGAGCTGAACCGGGCCTAGGCCGAGGGCGATCTATGCGCAACACCAACAGCATCATCACGCTGGTGCTCAAGGCGGTGGCCCTGGGCATGGCGGTGGCAAGCCTGGTGCTGGGTATTCTTGGCACTGTGACCGTGGAGACCATGGTGACACTGCTCAGCATTGGGCTGCTGGCGCTGGCTCTGGAGGCGCTCCAGAGCGGCCCGGAGCCAGAGTAGCCAGAGTCGGACGAAGATGCCGATGAAGGGCTCACGGTGGGTTGTGGCGGCCGGCGCCGGCGCGGTGCTGGGCTCAGCTGCGATAGCTGGAACAGCCTGGCCGCACTATCGCCGGGATATGGCTGCGGCGCGGCAGCGGCTGCAGGGCCGTAGCCATATGATCGAGACGGCCCTGGGACCCGTGGAGTTCGCTGAGCGCGGGGAAGGCCTGCCGGTGTTGGTGGTACACGGCTCCGGCGGCGGCTTTGACCAGGGGCTGCTGCTGGCGGAAAGCATGGGCGATGGCTACCGCTTGATCGCGCCCTCGCGTTTTGGCTACCTGCGCACGCCGCTGCCCATGGACTGCGGGCCTGTGGCCCAGGCCGATGCCCATGCCGCGCTGCTGGATGCGTTGCGAATTGAACGGGTCGCCATCGCCGGGATTTCGGCGGGCGGACCTTCCACCCTGCAGTTTGCCCTGCGCCATGCTGAGCGCTGCGCAGCGCTCGTGCTGATCTCTGCCGTCACCGACGCCATCCTGCCGCCGGCAGCAGCGCTGGATTCTGCCCTTCAGGTGGCGATGGTCAGCGACTTCGTGTACTGGATAGCGCTAGATCGGGCCCGCTGGGTGCGGCTGTGGTCTTTCGGCATCTCGGCGGACCTGGTGAACGGGCTCGCGGCGGTTGACCGGGCCTGGCTGGACGCCTTCACGGAGACTACGTTGCCCCTCAGCCTGCGGCGCCGGGGCGTGCTGCTTGATCTCACCTGCAGTGCGCGGGCCGGGGCACCGTCCCTGGAGCGGATCTTGACACCGACGCTGGTGATCCATGCCATGGATGACAGGTTGGTATCCGTGGCCCAGGCTATAGAGGCAGCCCATCGCATGGCCAGCGCCCGCCTGGTACTGCTACCCAACGGTGGACATCTGTTGCTGGGGCAGCACGCGCGGGCCAGGGCCGAGGTGAGGGCCTTCCTGCAGACGCATTACGGTCTACAGGAGAGCTGACCACGAAGATCAGCGTCGTGATCGAGCTGACGGAGGACCAGGCCTTGGGGCGGGCACCCCGTTACGATGAGATACGGGCCATGGTTTTAGATTTGGTGCAGTATGTGAATCGTCTACAATGGCGGCTATTCCATTTCGCATTGCGGTGGCATCCCGAGAGGTGGCTGCGTGGCGATGCGGCGAGAGGTTTCTGCGCATGAATCGCGAGTATCATCGATGGCATAGCCCGGCGCTGGGCCGGGACATGGAGATGCTGGTGTTCGGCCATGCCGGCGCCCGGCTGCTGATCTTCCCCACGTCCAAGGGGCGTTTCTTCGAGTGGGAGGAGCGGGGCATGATCGAGACCATGGGCGATCCTATCGAGAAGGGCTGGTTGCAGGTGTTCTGCGTCGACAGCGTGGACGAGGAGAGCTGGTACGCACGCTGGAAGTGGCCAGGGGACCGGGCCTGGCGCCACGCGCAGTACGACAGCTACATCCGCCACGAGGTCGTGCCGTTCACCCAGCGCAACCCCAACCCCTTCTTCATCGTCATGGGTGCCAGCTTCGGCGCCTACCATGCGGTGAACTTCGCGTTTCGCTACCCCGAGCTGGTGGGCCGCGTGCTGGCCATGAACGGCCTGTACGACATCAGCGACTGGATTGACGGCCACCAGGACGACAACGCTTACTTCAATAACCCGGTGCAGTTCGTGCGCAACGAGCGCGACCCGGGGCGGCTGGCCCGGATGCGCAGCATGGACATCATCCTGACCACCAGCGAGACCGAGCCGCTACGCGGGGCCACCGAAGCTTTTTCCCGGCTACTGTGGGAGAAAGGGATTTGGCACGCGCTGCGAATTTGGGATGGCTGGGCCCACGACTGGCCGTACTGGAAGCAGATGATCAACCTCTACTTGGGCGGCAACGGCTGAGAGCGCTGAGAACAGGGAGAACCGCAACAGATGCACCGACCGCAGAGGGCTTTCGGGATGGCCTCAGTTCTCTGCGGTCACATGTGCAGTTGATGGCCCATGCCTTTGGTGGTACAATAGGACAGACGACATGGATGGCCTAATGCAGATGCACTAGGAGCTGAGGAGAAGGAGCTGGGCATGCAGAGCCTGCTGGCCGCGCTGGATAAGGCCGCCGACGGCGCCTATATGATCGACGAGAACCAGCGCATCGTGTATTGGAGCCCGGCCGCGGAGCGCCTGCTGGGCTACACGGCCGAGGAGGCCTTGGGCCGGTCCTGCTACGAGATCATGCGCGGGCGGGACGAGCAGGACCGCCTCTGGTGCCGGGGCAATTGCCACGTCACCGTGACCAGCAGCGCTGGAGAGCCGGTAGATAGCTTCAACCTCTTCACCCGCACCAAGGGGGGCGGCGTGCGCTGGCTGAACGTCAGCATCCTCACCTTGCCCCCAGCCCCAAACGAGCCCCCTTACGTGCTTCACCTCTTTCGCGACGTGACCGAGCTCCGCCAGCGGGAGCAGTTCACGCAACAGGTGTTGGGCCTGGCGCAGAACCTGCAACAGCCGGCACCCTCGGTGTCGATCTCCTACGCCAGTGCTTCATCCGATGGTGTGCTCACCACGCGCGAACACGAGGTTCTGACCTTGCTGGCCAGTGGGTTCAGCACTGACCGCATCGCCGAAACCCTCTCGATCTCCCGCTCCACCACCCGCAATCACCTCCAGAACATCCTGCAGAAACTACAGGTCCATAGCCGCGCCGAGGCCGTGGCCTACGCGTTCGAGCACGGCCTGGTCCCCCGCCACCATCCCTAGCACCCTCTGGTCAGAAATGATGCAATTGCACTACACTAAATAGTGCGTGTGCATCTTCCCGCGGGCATGAGACTTGCGGTATAGTGGGACAGTGAGCCTAAAACGTGCAAAACGTTCAAAGCGCTTAAAGCATCCAGCGAAGTTGATCGAGCACACACCACCTGCCAGCGACGCCAGGCCGGCGTGTGTCTTTTGTTTGTTGAGCGTACAGCGATCGCCCCGCAGGTAGGGGCGGGGTCATCCAGCCCCTTGGAGTCAGGCAGGAGAGTCGTCGCATGAGCAAATCCAGTAGCCCTAGCAGCCCCAGCAGCCGTCTCCTGGGCCGCGCAGAGGTAGCGGAGATGTTTGGTGTGTCGCCCAGCACGGTCACCCGTTGGGCAGATGCCGGCATGATACCGTCCGTCAAGACTCTGGGCGGACACCGCCGCTACGATGCTGCCGCGGTGAAGGAGATGGCGCAGCAATTCCTCAAGGAGAGACCAGCGATGGAGGAACTCGTTCTCGGTGTGCCGGCCATGTGGGCGGACCACCACGTGTTGGCCGTGCGCAGCATGTTGTTTGCCCTGGCCGGTGTAGAAGAGGTGGAGGCCAGCGCCGCCTTCAAGACGGTGCGCATGGGCTTCGACGGCGATCGCATTTCGGCCCAGACCATCGTGAAGGCCCTCATCGGTGCCGGTTACCCGCCGGCCGGCTTCGAGACCGATGGCATGGCCACCGTACCTGTGTCCACAGGCAAGGCTGATCCGGCCTGGGCCGCGTTGGGCCAGCGGGCCATCCAGACCAACCCGGCTGACCTGGCGATGTCGGGTGAGTTCAGAAAGTACTAAGGAGCGACCACCCATGGCAAAAAAGGGACGTGAAATCAGCGAGCGCTCGATGGACCCGGCGGCGCAGGCGATGCTGATCCGGGCCGACGCGCTAGGTATTGGCACTGCCTTCACCCGGGTTGAGAACATGGCGCCGTGCACCGTCGGCAGTGGCAAGAGCGGCATGTGTTGCAAGAACTGTTTCATGGGGCCGTGCCGGATCACCAAAGACGGCCAGGTAGGCATCTGCGGTGCGACCCTGGAGACCATCGCGGCTCGCAATCTTGCGCGGGCCATCGCCTCGGGCGCGGCGGCCCACTCCGACCACGGTCGCGACCTGGCCTTCACTCTGGAGGCCGTGGCCAAGGGCGACGCCCCAGGGTATGCCGTCCGAGACGTGGCCAAGCTGTGGGATGTAGCTGCCCGTGTGGGCATCCAGACCGAGGGGCGCACAGTCAATGACGTGGCTCTGGAGGTGGCCCGCAAGGCGCTTAGCGAGTTTGGCCAGCAGCGCGGCGAGCTCGCCTATCTCAAGAATGCACCCAAGAAGCGCTACGAGCTGTGGAAGAAGCTAGGCCTGGCACCGCGGGGCATCGATCGCGAGATCGTGGACGTGTTGCACCGCACCCACATGGGCGACGACCAGGACCCGGTCCACATCCTGAAAGGTGCCATTCGCACCGCCTTGGGCGATGGCTGGGGTGGCAGCATGTGGGCCACTGACATCAGCGACATCCTCTTCGGCACCCCCAGCCCCAAGGTCAGCCAGGTCAACCTGGGTGTACTCAACGCCGATCAGGTGAACATCCTGGTGCACGGCCATGAGCCGACTCTGAGCGAGATGATCGTAGCCGCGGTGCAGGATCCCGAGCTGATCGATTACGCCAAGAGCAAGGGCGCGACCGGCATCACCCTGGCCGGCATCTGCTGCACCTCCAACGAGGTGATGATGCGCCAGGGCATCCCCAGCGCCGGCAACTTCCTGCATCAGGAGCTGGCGATCCTCACCGGCGCGGTGGAGGCCATGGTAGTGGACGTGCAGTGCATCATGCAGGCCCTGCCCAACTTGGCCGACAACTTTCACACCAAGGTGATCACCACTTCCCCCAAGGTCAAGATTACCGGCGCCCTGCACATGGAATTCGACGAGCACCGGGCGTTGGAGATAGCCAAGGACATCGTGCGGCTGGCCGTCGACAACTACCCGAACCGCGGCGAGATCATGATTCCCGACGTCAAGGAGGATGTGGTACCCGGCTTCAGCCACGAGTACCTGAACTACATGCTGGGTGGCAGCTATCGCAGCTCCTTCCGGCCTCTGAACGACGCCATCATGTCTGGCCGCATTCGTGGCGCGGCGGCCATCGTCGGCTGCAACAACCCCAAGGTCACCCAGGACAAAGAGCACATCGACATCACGGCGGAGCTGCTCAAGAACGACGTGCTGGTGGTGCAGACTGGCTGCGGCGCGATTGCCGCAGGCAAGTTCGGCATGCTGCTGGGCGAGGCCGCCATGAGCATGGCCGGGCCGGGGCTGCGCGAGGTGTGCGAGGCCGTGGGCATCCCGCCGGTGCTGCACATGGGCTCCTGCGTGGACAACTCCCGCATTCTGACTGTGCTGACCCAGATGGCCACGGAAGGTGGGCTGGGCGAGGACGTCAGCGACCTGCCGGCCGTGGGCATCGCGCCGGAGTGGATGAGCGAGAAGGCCCTCTCCATCGGCACCTATGCTGCAGCCTCTGGTGCCTACGTGCTGTTCGGCGTCGAGTCGCCCTACGAGTTCAGTGAGGAGGTGTCGAACCTGATCTCGGAGGGCTGGGAGGACATGATGGGTGGCAAGATGGAGTTCCTGGCCGATCCCAAGGAGATCGTGCGCCGCAGCCTGGAGCACATCGACAAGAAGCGCGCCGAACTCAAGCTGCCCGCCTACGATCCCAACAAATTCGGCAAGAGCGGCGACTATCCGCTGCAGGACTACTTCGAGCTGCCGATGGAAGAACAGCAGGCGATGCTGTACGGCGTGCCGGCGTGAGAGGGTAATCGGTAATCGGTAATCGGTGATCGGTAATCAGTCCGGAATAACCGATCGCCGATCACCGATCACCGATCACTGATTACCGATCACCGGTATACAGGAGAAAGACGATGTCACGATATATCGCAAGTCGAGCTATCCGCGGCGCGCATTTGTTGGTCAACGAGGCCGACGATCTGTTGAAGCGGACCATCGCCGAGGTCGGGCCGGATGCGCCGGTCGCGTTTCCTAATACGGCCTACTACCTGCCCACCATCAACGGCATGATGGGTGTGCAGGTGGAGACGGTAGGGCAGTTGGAGCCGGTGCTCCAGCACGCCCGCAGCTTGTTACACCCGATGCCTTCGGACTGCCGTTGGATGCCCTACCTGGGCGAGACCTTGGACAGCGGCATGGCGACCCTGTTCGCGGCCGAGGCCATCGAGGCCATCCGCTTCGTGCGCGGGGAGGAGCCCCAGCGCATTCCCGGCTTCACCATGACCGGGGGCAGCTTCACCAGCCCCGACGCTGCCAAGAGCGGTGATGGCGCCAATGGTTTCCTGAATGGCCCAATCGATGACGTGCAGCTGCGCTCATGGGGCATTGCCCTGGTGGACGGGCGCATGCCCGGCTTTGCGGCCATCGTCGGCTGCGCCAAGAGCAACGAGGTGGCGGTCAAGATCGTGCGCGAGCTGCAGCGCCGCAACATCCTGATCTTCCTCAGCGGCAACGTCAACGGCCGCAGCATCATCCACCAATTGATGGAAGAGGGCGTAGAGATGGGCTACGATACGTATATCGTGCCCTTTGGCCTGGACACCCTGAGTGCCATCTATGCCCTGGGCTTCGCCACCCGTTCGGCCCTGACCTTCGGCGGGCTGAAGGCGGGGCAGGCCCGGGAGATCCTCTTGTACAACCGGGCGCGCGTCTTTGCGTTCGTGCTGGCCCTGGGCGAGATCGACGATCTGAAATACGCGGCGGCGGCCGGGGCCATCAACTACGGTTTCCCGGTGGTGGCCGACACGGTGATCCCGCAGATCTTGCCCACCGGCGTGACCCAGCACGAGCACGTGGTGAGCCTGCCCTTCAACACCATCCCCGGCAAGGACGACCTGGAGCGGGCCGAGAAGCTGGTGCAGAAGGCTATCGAGACCCGGGGGGTAAAGATCAAGATCACCGAGGTCCCGGTGCCGGTACCCTACGGCTCGGCCTTCGAGGGCGAGGTGGTGCGCAAGAAGGACATGCGGGTCGAGTTCGGCGGCAAGTACAGCCGGGCCTTCGAGTACCTGCGCATGGTGCCGGCCGAGCAGGTCGAGGACGGCCGCGTCGAGGTGATCGGCCCCAGCTTCGCCGAGATCGAAGAGGGTGGCGCACTGGACCTGGGAATACTCATCGAAGTGGCTGGCCGCAAGATGCAGAAGGACTTCGAGCCGGTGCTGGAGCGCCAGGTGCACTACTTCGTCAACGGCGCCAGCGGCGTCCAGCACATCGGCCAGCGCGACATCGCCTGGATCCGCATCGCCAAGGCCGCGGCCGATAAAGGCTTCACCCTGGAGCACTTCGGCAAGATCCTGCACGCCCGCTTCCACGGCGAGTTCGGTGCGATAGTCGACAAGGTGAAGGTCAAGATCATCACCGACCCGGCCGTGCACGCTGAGTGGCTAGAGAAGGCCCGGGAAGCCTACAACGAGCGCAACGAGCGCATGGGCTCCTTGAAGGATGATGCGGTGGCGGAGTTCTATACCTGCACCCTGTGCCAGAGCTTTGCACCGACCCACGTGTGCATCGTCAGCCCCGAGCGGCTGGGCCTGTGCGGTGCGTACAACTGGCTGGATTGCAAGGCCAGCTTCGAGATTAACCCCACGGGACCCAACCAGCCCATACGGCTGGGCGACACCATCGACCCGGTAAAGGGCTACTGGACCGGCACGAACGACGTGGCGGTTAAGAACAGCCAGGGCACGGTGCACGAGGTGGCTATGTACTCGATCATGGAAAACCCCATGACCGCCTGTGGCTGCTTTGAGTGCATTGTGATGCTGATCCCCGAGGCCAACGGCGTGATGGTGGTGAGCCGCGAGGACACCAGCATGACCCCAGCCGGCATGACCTTTAGCACCCTGGCCGGCATGGCTGGCGGTGGCCTGCAGACGCCGGGCGTCATGGGTGTGGGCAAGTACTACCTGACCAGCCCCAAATTCATCTCCGCCGACGGCGGCTTCAAGCGGGTGGTGTGGATGTCGAGCGTGCTGAAGCGTTCCATGGCCGAGGAGTTCCAGGCCGTGGCCGAGCGTGAGGGCGACCCGGACCTGTTGGCCAAGATCGCGGACGAGACTGCGTGCACCGACGTCGATGGGCTCATGGCCTGGATGGAGGAGCACGAGCACCCGGCGCTGTTCATGGATCCGATCTTCTAGGCTTCTCTCACTTCGGAGGACGCAGAGCGCAGAGAGGGACCTATGGGTTCTCTGTGGGCTTTGCGTCCTCTGCGGTGAGTCCTGGGCGTGACCGATGCCTGCACCTGTGTTGGTTCGTGATCTAATGCGAGTCGGCGTGCCGACATGCCGCGAGGACGTGGCGTTGGCCGAAGTGGCGCGGCTACTGGTTGAGCGTAACGCATCCGCGCTGGTGGTACTGGACGAGGATGGCAACGCCGTGGGCTGGGTGGGCGAGGAGCACGTGGCTCGAGCGGCAGGCCATTCGAACGCTGCGTTGGTGGCCAGCGACGTGATGGTAGAACAGGTGCCCACCATCCCGCCGGACGTGCCCGCAGTGGCCGCCGCAAACCTGATGCTGGACCGAGGTATCCGCCAGCTGTTCGTGGTGCACCATGCCGGCGGTATCGTATATCCGGCAGCCGTGTTCACCTTGCAAGACGTGATCCGTGTGGTCGGTGGTTTGCAGCGCGCGCCGGGTGTTGGTGTGGGCGCGGAACGGCCATCGCCCATCGACCTGTTCAAGCACCGGTATGGGCTGACATGAGGGTGTGGGATCGGGTTGGAAGAGCTGCACGGCCATGAACTACCTTGTACGGACCGATCTCAAGTCCCTGGACAGCCAGACAGTATCCATGCCGTTCTGCCATGGGGAAGTCCTGACCCAGACATTTGTCGGGCGCTGTCACCTCAGGCCTGCAGCTATCACACTGGTGGCAATGGTGGTGCTCAACCTCCCGATACTCGTCTTCGCCACCCTCTATGGGTTGTGGGACAACACGCCCGATCGGATTGGCCTGCTGCATCACTACAACTGGTGGATCTATCGGCTGACCTCGATTCCAGCTACTATCTTCTATTTCTTCTGGCTGCCCGATGGCATCACAAGCGTCCTCACCGGCCTCAAGGCCAATGGCGTGTTCAACGCGCCGAATCAGCCGAGCCAGGATGATGCGCTAAAGCAGTATGTTGTCGAGTTCGATCGGGCCTATTCACGTAGACTATGGATCGTACTGAGCCTGATCGCCGCCGCAGGCCTGGTCATGCTCATCCAAATTCCTGAGATCAGGGCAGTCAGAACCTGGCAGACGGCGCACCCCATCGTGTTCTGGACCACAGTGCTCATGTGGGGGCTGATTTTCTTCCTGGGCACAATGAACGTGATTCGGATTATCTTAAGCATCGTCTGGTTCAATCGACTGTTTGATCGTTTCCACGTCGACGTCAAGGTGCTCCACCCGGATCGGGCCGGCGGGCTTTCGCCGCTGGGCGAGTTCAGCGTTAAGATCGGCTATGGGATCGCGATTTACGGCCTGGCCGCAGTGGTAGGCATTCTATCCGAGTCCTATTTGCGAACTACGCAGTTCACCGGGCCTGAGCTGTCGATCAGGTTTGTGCCACTGTTGGTGGCTTATCTGGTTCTGGCCCCAATTGCCTTCTTCCTGCCGATTGGGGCAGCCCGCTCGACTATGAGGAAGGCCAAACATGGATTCATCGTTCAGATCGCCGATCAGTTCGAGCTCGAGACGATTGCGATTCAGAGTTTGCTGGCTTCCAGTGCCGACGAGTTGAAACAGAAGCTCGAGAAGATCGAACAACTTACCAAGTTGTACGACATCGCCGCCAAGTTCCCGGTGTGGCCCTTCAACACAGAAAACCTGGTCAGGTTCCTGTCTGCGATCTCGTCACCTTTCGTCGTTGCCCTCATCTCGGTGTTGGTCACTGTCTTGAAACGCTGACGTTCGGTGCGCATCAGGTTCTGCGCGCCTCCTGATTTTCTTGAAAGGAGCACAGCATCCGCATGGCTGTCACCATTCCCAAGAACAAGTATGCCGGCAAGGTCCGCGAGGTTACCGTTGGTGCCACCAAGGCTGAGGGTGGCTCGCGGGCCAAGAGTGTCACCGTGGGTGGCGAGAGCACCCTGCCCTTCCTGTTGCACGAGGGTGCTATGCCCCATGCACCGGTGGTGGCGGTCGAGATCGCCGACCAGTGGCCGGTGGACTGGTCTCCGCTCTTGCGAGAGGCCTGGGGCGACGCGGTGGACGACGTGGCGGCCTGGGCCAAGGCGGCTGAGGCCAGCGGCGCGGGCTTATTGTTGCTGC
>JAULUH010000551.1:0-16149 GCA_032111745.1 Anaerolineae bacterium
CTGGCGCTGGTTCCGGGGCAGGAACTCACCAGAGGATTAGACTTTGATGGAAGCGCTACCGCGGGTGGTACGACGGCCGCAGAACACCCTGGTGATCTACACCGTGCCGGTGGTGGAGGCCTACAAGCTCCTCCAGCACGACGTGACGCGGATAGAGCGGCGATACGGTACACCGATCGACTTCATCGACCGCGCCAAGCTTTCGGCGGCGCTCAGGGAGCTCAACCTGCAGCGGCTGGAACTGGATGGGGCAGACCTGCGTGAGGTGGCCACAGTGACCGGGCAGGCTCCACCTGGCGCGGCGGCAACCCAGCCGCCGCCGACGGCACAACAGCCCCGGCCAGCCCGGCCACCCGTGTATGTCGAAGCGCCTGCGTTGCCTGTAGTTACCGGGGCTGCCACGGAAGATGCTGGCTGGTCACCGCCTGATACCCTGCAGCCTGGGCAAGGCGCGGAGTCCAGTGGGCTGCGGCGCAACCTGCTGATTGCGCTGGGCGTGGTGGCGGTGGCTATCGTGGCCCTGGCCTTCGTCCTATTCCGCATGCTGTCGGGGCCTGGCACGCCAGGTGGCGCCACCGGCACGCCGATCGTGGAGACGACTACCCCCACGGTGACTACAACGCCGGCACTGGCCACTGCCACGGCCCGTACCAACACCGCAATCACTACCGGCCCGGGACCGGAGTACGACACCATCGGCATCCTGCAGGCGGGCCAGACGGTGGAGGTGATCGGCCGGAGCGAGGACAGCCAGTGGTGGGTCATCCGCACCCGTAACCTGCCTGGCGGGCAGGGCTGGGTGGCCGCCAACGCCGTGACGGCGACCAATGCGGAGGGGGTGCCGGTGGTCGCGGCGCCGGAGGTGGCCACGCCGACACCCTCGGCAACGCCGACCGTGGCCATCACCGATTGGAAGGGGGAGTATTTCGACAACCCGGACGTGGCGGGTGAGCCCGTGCTGGTGCGCAACGATCCTGCCATCAACTTCAACTGGGGTCCTGGATCGCCGGCGCCTGGGGTTCCCCCCAACGACTACTCGGTGCGCTGGTCCCGCGCTGACTTCTTCGAGGACGGCAACTACGTCTTCCGGGCCAATGTCGAGGGTGGCGTACGGCTGTGGCTGGATGGGCGGTTGTTGATCGACAGCTGGCAGAGCGAGGGGCTGCGGCTGCTGGAGGCCGAGAGTGGGCGGATAGCCCGGGGCGACCATGACCTGCTGGTGGACTACTTCAAGCGCAGCGGCAACGGGCAGATTGCCGTGAGCTGGGAGCCCAAGGCACCCGACGTGCCGCCGACGGCCGTGATCTCCGGGCCCACCGCGGGCCAGACTGGCGAGCAGCTGCGTTTTTCGGGCCGCACGTCATCGCCGGGCTCAGGCCAGGCTATCGTCACCTATGAATGGCGCTTCGGCGATGGCACTGTCGCCAATGGCGTGGACGTACAGAAGGCCTTTGCCACGCCAGGCACCTACGAGGTACGGCTGACCATAACGGCTGACAACGGGTTGCAGAGCGTGGCGATCCAGCAGGTGCGCATCACCGCAGCGCCGCTGCCACCGGTAGCCGTGATCAGCGCACCTTCGCAGGCTATAGTAGCCCAGGTGGTCACTTTCAACGGCAGCAACTCCACCGGGCAGAACCAGATTGTGGACTATCGGTGGAACTTCGGCGATGGCGGCACTGCGAGCGCGGTGACGGTGGACCACGCCTATACCAGCGCCGGGGTGTACAACGTCACCCTGACCGTGACCGATAGCGCCGGGCTATCGGATACCTCCACCATGCAGATCCAGGTCAGCGCGGCCACGCCAACACCGACTCCGTCCCCCACGCCCACGGTGCCAGCTGGCCCAACCCTGGAGGGCATTACCTGGCAGCTGCGCGACACAATTCCGGGCTCGACCATCACCGCCTTTTTCCGGGGTGGTACGGTTAACGGCTCGGGCGGCTGTAACACCTACAATGGATCCTATACGGTGAGCGGCGAGAACCTGTCGGTGGGCTCATTGAGTACCACCGGCCAGCTGTGCAGCCAGGAGCTCATGGATCAGGAAAGCCAATATCTGGCCGTTTTGACGGCCGCGCAACGCTACGCCTTCGAGGGCAGCGAGCTGCGCATCACGAGCCTGGTCGGCGGCGAGCAGATCCGGCTGGTGTATGCGGCCGCAGCCACCCCGCGCTAAGACAACGATTCCGACGGGAGCACTTATGACACCTGAGTGGTATCAGATGCCGGTGGCCGAGGTCCTCAACACACTCGACACTGACGCGACCACGGGCCTCAGCATGTCCGCGGCCCAGGTACAGCTGGAGAAGGTCGGCCCCAACGAGCTAGTGGAAAAGGGTGGCCGCACCAGGGCGCAGATCTTGTGGGAGCAGGTGTCAGGGGTGCTGACTATCCTGCTGGTGGTGGCTGCAGGCATATCGGCGTTCCTGGGTGACTGGATCGAGGCTGTGGTCATCCTGCTGATCGTCGTGCTGAACGCGATCCTCGGCTACACCCAGGAGTACAAGGCCGAGCAGTCCATGGCGGCGCTGAAGCGGATGGCGGTGCCCAAGGTGCGGGTGCGCCGCGATGGCCAGGTGCAGGAGATCTCGGCCAGCACGGTCGTGCCCGGCGACATCGTGATCCTGGAGACGGGCAACGTGGTGCCGGCCGACGGCCGTGTCATCCAGAGCATCAATATGCGGGTGGAGGAGGCGTCCCTGACCGGCGAGTCCGAGCCGGTGGACAAAGAGGCTGACCTGGTTTTCGAGTCGGACCGGGCGCTAGGCGACCGTCGCAACATGCTCTACAGCAGCACCGTCGTCAACTACGGCCGCGGGGAGATGGCGGTCACGGCGACGGGCATGCAGACCGAGATCGGCAACATCGCGACCATGATCCAGTCGGTGGAGGAGGAGAAGACTCCATTGCAGGACCGGCTGGACCGGCTGGGCAAGACGCTGGCCTACGCGGCGCTGGGCCTGGTGGCGGTGGTGTTTATCATCGGCTACGTGCGCGGCTCAGCGGACATCGAAGAGCTGCTGCTGACCTCGGTGAGCCTGGCGGTGGCGGCCGTGCCGGAGGCGTTGACCGCGGTGGTGACCATCGCTCTGTCGCTCGGTGCCCAGCGCATGCTGAAGCGCCAGGCGCTGATCCGCAAGCTGCCGGCGGTGGAGACCCTGGGCTCGGTGTCGGTGATCTGCTCGGACAAGACGGGCACGCTGACCCAGAACCGCATGACGGTGACGGCGTTGGACATCGCCAATCACCGCCTGGACCTGGTCCAGAAGGCGGGGGAGGCCAGCCTGGAGCTGGTTCCTGTCGAAGGCACCGAACTGAGCCCGGGCGCCCAGCCGACGCTGGACCTGTTGTTGGTGGCCGGCGCGCTGTGCAACGATGCCTCGTTGGCGCGCGACGCGCAGGCGGGGCACGGCTTTCACGCCGTGGGCGATCCCACGGAGGGTGCGCTGGTGCTGGCGGCGGCCGAGATGGGCATTCTCAAGGATGACCTGGACCAGGCTTTCCCCCGGGTGGCCGAAGTGCCGTTCGACTCGGTGCGCAAGCGCATGACCACCGTGCATCGCATTCCGCAGGCAGCGGGGGAGGTGCCGCCGAGCCTGGTTCCGGTGTGGGAGCGCCGGGTCCCGGAGGAGACTCCCGCGCAGTATGCGGCCTTCACCAAGGGAGCCATCGACGGCATGTTGTCCATCTCCAACCGGGTGTGGGTGGAGGGCAAGGCCGAGCCCCTGGACGACCAGTGGCGAGAGCGCATCATGGCGGCGCACGACGAGATGGCCCAGAAGGGCATGCGGGTGCTGGGCGTGGGCCTGCGCACCTGCGACCAGGCTCCGACGGAAACGACGGAAAAGGCGCTGGAGAAGGATCTGCTGTTGGTCGGCCTGTTTGGCATGATCGACCCCCCGCGGCCCGAAGTGCGCGACGCAGTGATGGAGTGTCGTAGCGCTGGCATCCGGCCGGTAATGATCACCGGAGACCATCCGCTGACCGCCCGGCACATCGCCTACCAGGTTGGGATCGCCGACAGCGACCGGTTCCTGACCGGCCAGGAGCTGGAGCTCATGTCGCCCAGCGAGCTGGTGGAGGCCACCAAGGAGGTATCGGTATTCGCCCGGGTATCGCCGGAGCACAAGCTGAAGCTGATCGACGCCTTCCAGAGCCAGCAGAACATCGTGTCGATGACCGGCGATGGTGTCAACGATGCCCCGGCCCTGAAGAAAGCCGACATCGGGGTGGCGATGGGGATCACGGGCACGGACGTGGCCAAGGGTGCGGCGGAAATGGTGTTGCTGGACGACAACTTCGCCACCATCGTGGCTGCTGTGGAAGAAGGCCGGGTGATCTTCGACAACATCCGCCGCTTCATCAAGTACCTGTTGACCTGCAACACCAGCGAGATCGCGGTCATGCTGATCGGTCCGTTCCTGGGGCTGCCGCTGCCCCTGCTACCCCTGCAGATCCTGTGGATGAACCTGGTGACCGACGGGTTGCCGGCCCTGGCCCTGGGCGTAGAGAACGCCGAGAAGGACGTGATGGACCGGCCGCCGTATTCGGCGGTGGAGAGCGTGTTTGGCCGGGGCATGATCCGGTTCATCATCGGCATCGGCATCGTCATGAGCATCGTGGCCCTGGGCGCGGCGGTGGGCTTCTACAACGCCGGCGATCCCCAGTGGCAGACGGTGTTGTTCACCACCCTGGTGTTCTCGCAGATCGCCGTGGCCGTGGCAGCGCGCTCGGAGTCGTTCTCGATCTTCAAGATCGGCTTCTTCACCAACCGGGCCATGGTGCTGGCGGTGGTGCTGACGGTGGTCCTGCAGCTGGTGGTGATCTATCTGCCCTTCGCGCAGACGATCTTCGAAACCACGGCGCTGTCGGCTACGGAGCTAGGCGTTTGCGTGGGCCTGGCGTTGTTGGTGTTCGTGGTCGTGGAGATCTGGAAGGCCGTGTTCCACCGGCGGGAGGTGAGCAAGAAGGCGGCGGGCGCGTAGCTCCAGAAGGGGGGCGGTGGATGCCGGCGGTAGCTCGGTGTCGAGGCTCTAGCCGGCCCTTTAGCGCCGACCGGCTAAAGCCTCGACTCCGTTGTCCCGGGGGGGTCTTGGGCCGACCGGCAAAAGCCTCGACTCCGTTGCCCGGAGGGGCGCGGCTACGATAGGCTCTTGGTGGCGGCGACCTCGGCCAGCATCTCCTCTACGGATTCCCGGGCGGCGCTGCTGGTGCTGCCCAGCATGGCGGCCAGCTCGGCGATGCGGTCCGAGCCGTCGAGACGTACGACAGCGGCGTGGGTGTGCTGGCCTTCGAATTGTTTGAGCACATGGAAGTGCCGGTCGCCGTAGCCGGCCAGCTGGGGCAGGTGGGTGATGCAGAGGACTTGATGGGCCAGGCCCTTCCCGGACGAATCGCCGCCACCGTTGTCCCGGGTCAGCCCCCATAGCTTCTGACCGACGGTGGACCCGACCCGCCCGCCGATGCCGACGTCGATCTCGTCGAAGATCAGGGTGGGTGTCTCGTCGGCCCGGCCCAGTACGGTCTTGAGGGCCAACATCAGCCGGGAGGTCTCACCACCCGATGCCACCTTGACCAGCGGCTTCAGGGGCTCGCCGGGGTTGGCCGACACCAGGAACTCCACCTGGTCCAGGCCGGTGGTGTCGAAAGCGTAGCGACCGGGGGCCAGGCTGGGATCGGGCGGGGAGTCTTCCTCGACCGGCGCGCCCGTTGGCTCGGGCTGCCACTGCAGGTCGACGGCGAACTGAGCTCGCTCCATGCGCAGGTCGGCCAGCTCGCGCTCTACGGCGGCGGCCATGGTGGTAGCGGCCAGGCGCCGGGCCCGGGAGAGCGCGGCCCCTTGCTGGCCGACCTGTTGCAGCAGACGCTGTTCCTCGTCCTCCAGCTCGGCGGTGCGCACCTCGGCGTTGTCCAGGCCCTCCAGCTCGACGCGCGCCCGGCGGCCGAAGGCGATGATCTCCTCGATGGTATCACCGTACTTGCGTTTCAGGTTGAAGAGCAGGGCCAGCCGCTCCTCAATCTCGGCCAGGCGCTCAGGGCTGGCCTCGATAGCCTCCGCATAGGCCTCCAGCGACTGCGCCAGCTCCTGGAGCTGGTCGGAGAGGGCCTCGGCCAGGTCCAGCAGTGGGATGGCATCCTGGTCGATGGCGGCCAGGCGGGAGAGGGAGCCAGCGGCGGTGCTGACCAGGTCCAGGGCGGCGGGCTGGTCCCGGTCGCCTTCGGCCAGGCGGGCGCGGGCAGCCTCGGCCAGCCGGATCAGCTGCTCGGCGTTGGCCAGCCGGCGGCGCTCGGCCTCCAGGGCGACATCCTCGCCCGGCTCCAGGCTGGCAGCGTCGATTTCGTCCACCTGGAAGGTCAGGAGGTCAAGTCGCCGGGCCAGCTCGCGGCGGTCCCGGCGCAGGTTGGACAGCTCCCTGCGCACTGCGCTGAGTTGCCGCACGGTCGTCCCCAGCTGCTCGCGCTGGGCCATAAGCCCGCCGTAGCGGTCGAGCAGGCTCACATGCTCGCGCGGCCGCATCAGGGAGAGATGGTCGCTCTGGCCGTGGATGTCAACCAGCCGGTTACCAATCTCCTTGAGCACGCCCACGGCGACGGCCCGGCCGTTGACCCGCACGACCGATCGGCCACCCCGGCGCAGCTCCCGGGAGAGCAATAGCACGCCGGAGTCCTCGCCCTCCAGGCCTTCTTGCTCGAGCAAGGGGGTGAGGGCGGCGGCCACAGGGGGTGCCAGGGTGAAGACGGCTTCCACCTGGGTGAGGGCGGCCCCGGCCCGGATGACCTCCTGGCCGGCCTTGCCGCCCAGCACCATGTCGACGGCGTCGACGATGATGGATTTGCCGGCCCCGGTCTCGCCGGTGAGCACGTTGAAGCCGGGGTCGAAGGCCAGGTGTAGATCGTCGATGATGGCGAAGTTGGTGATGTGAAGCTCTGATAACATAGGCACGAGCTCGTCCAGAAGGCAGGGCCCGGGAAGCCGGGGTGCCACTGCGCCTGGCGACGGGCGATGCGTGGGCTTACCTCAAGGTGGCGTAGATCGTGCTAAGGGCCAGGAAGAGGAAGACCAGCAGCGGGATCAGGTTGGTCAGGGAGAAGCCAATGCGCAGGCCAAACACCGCTCCCACCACGACGCCAACCAGCATGCCCAGGATGATGGCCACGACGGCGACGACGCCCATGTAGCGGCCGCGGCGGCGCCCGACGGAGCGCCGGATGATGGTGGCGGCAATGCCGCCGACCGCCGGTCCCAGGACCACAGCCAGGATGATGCCCAGGAAGAGGCCGAAGATGCCCAGCAGCACCTCGATGAGCGGCGCGGCTAGGGCAGCCAGCAGGAAGCTGACCACGGCCACGACGACGTAGTCCGTGCTGACGGCGTTGAAGAAGGTGTTTTGTTGCTCGCGGATGCAGTCCTTGCAACGATAGCCGACTTCGGTCAACTCCACGCAGCGGACGCAGACTGGGCGGCCGCAGCGGTTGCAGCGCAGGGTTGTCTCGGTATCCGGGTGGTTGACACAGAACACGGTCTCGCCGCTCTCCACGGGCACGTGTTGGTGCTCCTCGGCGGCCACGGCCGCCGGGACCGGGGGCAGGGCCGCACTGCGGGCGGCCGCTCCGGCCAGGCTGGCCTCGATAGCCTTGACCGTGGCGGGGTCAGCCCCAGCAGCCAGGCGCTGCAGGGCGGCCCGGGCCGCGCCGTTGTTGGGGTTGATGGCCAGTACCTGCTCGTAGCAGGCGCGCTTGGCTTCCGCGGAGGGCAGCGCAGCCGCCAGGCCGAGCCAGGCCTGGGTGTTGTAGGGCGAGCGCTCCGTGGCCCGCCGGTACAGGCGCTCGGCCTCCGCGCGGTCGCCCAGGCTGTTGGCAGCTGCGGCCTGATCCAGCAGCTCGCTGAGGGTAATAAGGGGTTCATCCACGGGCATGGCTAAGCTATAAGTTCCTTTCGCTGACTTTGCTGTAGTATTGGGATCGATTCTATCGCAGATCGCCCGGTGGCATCAGGTATGCTCCTGACTTTTGTCCAAAGGATGTGGATGCAAGTAGGGGCATGAATGGCTTGGCGTGGCTGGCGGGGCGGCCGCCCCCCCCCCCCCCCCCACGCCAAGCCATTCATGCCCCTACAATGCCATAACTATCACAGGTTCCATGTCAGGCGTTCCATGAGGGTGCGGTAGAAGTAGCTGGGCGAGCGCAGGCGCACGAAATCGGCCGAGTCAGGACTGGCGGTAATCTGCACCAGATCGGCGCCCTGGAGCTCGACCTCAAACTGACCGTCCACGGTCAGAATCACCTGGTGATCCGCTACGGTCTTGAGGGACACCGTCGAGCCCTCGGAGAGCACGATGGCCCGCTCCAAGCTCAAATGGGCCGCGATGGGGATCAGCAGGATATTGCGGAGCTCGGGGGGCAGGATAGGCCCGCCCGCGGCCAGGGCATAGCCTGTAGAGCCGGTAGCGGTGGCGACGATAACGCCATCGGCGGCATAGGTGGTGAGGAAATCGCCGTCGATGGCCGTGGTCACCCGCACGATGCGGGCCAGGCTGCCGCGGCTGACCACCACCTCATTGAGGGCCTGGTAGCGCAGCACCTCTCCCTGATCGACCACGGCCAGCCCATCGCGCAGCACGCGCACGGCGAGCATCATGCGACGCTCCAGCCAGTAGTGGCCGTCCAGGATCCCGGCCAGGGGCTCCTGCCAATGCTCCGGCTCCACTACCTCGGCCAGGAAGCCCAGGCGGCCCATCTTGACGCCGAGGATGGGCACGCCGAAGTGGGCGCCGACGCGCGCGGCGCGCAGGATGGTGCCATCGCCGCCGAGGGTAACCAGCAGGTCCAGGCCGGGCTCTGCCTCCAGCCGGGCGTGGACGGCATCCTCGTTCCAGGCCGAGCCGAGCCAGGCAATGCAGCCCCGCTGCTGGAGCCAGGCCGCCATCTCCTCGGCCAGGGTCACTGATTCCGGCTTGCGGGGGTGGTGGAGAATCCCGACGCAGCGGATGGGTTCGGTGGCAGGGCGCCGCGAGGCCCCAGCCCGGGCTTCTTCAAACTCCGTGTTTACCGCCATCATCGTCATGTCTGATCGGTACCCGGTTCAAATGGTCCCCAACGGAATGCCTGAGGCCGGCGAAGGGCGCGGCTGCGCGCCAACTATGCCAGACGCACCTGCAGCCAGGCGGCCAGGCCAGCCCGGGCTACCGGCTGCTGGGTGCCGTCGGCCAGGTCACGCACGGTGACGAAATCGCCGGCCAGCTCGCCCTCGCCCAGGATGGCGACGAAGCGCACGCCAGCCCGGTCGGCGGCCTTGAGCTGGCTCTTCAGGCTGCGCTCGCCGAAGGGCAGCAGGGCGCCAATGCCGAGGCGGCGCAGGTCGCGCACCAGGATCACGGCGGCTTCCTTGGCCTGCCTGGCAACCTCGCCCTGGCCCACGTAGGAGACCTGGACTGCGGGCATAGCCACCGGAGGCGGCACCACGCCCTGGGCCTTCAGGGTAAGGATCAGGCGCTCGACGCCACTGCCGAAGCCGATGCCGGGCGTCGGTGGCCCACCCAGGAGCTCAACCAGCCCATCGTACCGGCCCCCGCCGCAGACTGCGGCCTGGGCGCCGATGCCCTCGGCCCACACTTCGAACACGGTCTTGGTATAGTAGTCGAAGCCCCGCACCAGCCGGTGGTTGACACTGTGGGCCAGCCCGGAGGTCTGCAGGTAGGCCAGCAGGGTGTCGAAGTGCTCCCGGCACTCGGCACAGAGGTAGTCCACGCTGCGCGGGGCGGCCTTCAGCAGCGGCTGGGTGGCGGCCTCCTTGGAGTCCAGCAGGCGCAGGGGGTTCACCTGCAGGCGGCGGCGGTCGATCTCGTTGAGCCGGCCCTCGTAGGCGGCGAAGTACTCGACCAGGGCCTTGGTGTGGGCCGGGCGGCACTGGGGGCAGCCGATGGAGTTGACCTGGAACGCCAGCCCCTGAAAGCCGATGTTCTCGTACAGCTGCCAGGCGATGGACATGACCTCGAAGTCCACGGCCGGGTCCAGTTCGCCGATGACCTCCACGTTCCACTGGGTGTGCTGGCGGTAGCGGCCGGCCTGGGGCCGCTCCTGGCGAAAGATGGGGCCGACGGTGTACAGCTTGACCGGTTGCGGCAGCACGCGCATGCCGTGTTGCAGGTAGGCGCGCATGATGGCAGCGGTGAACTCGGGGCGCAGGGTGAGACTGTTGCCGCCCTTGTCCTCGAAAGTATACATCTCCTTCTCGACCATCATGGACGCGCCCTCGCCGACGCCACGCTCGAAGAGCTCGGTGACCTCGAAGATGGGGGTCTCGAGGCGCTGAAAGCCGTAGAGGCTGGCCAGCAGCTCCACCTGCTGGCGTAGGTAGCGCCAATAGGGCCAGTCCTCAGGGAGGATATCGTTGGTGCCGCGCGGAGCCTGGTACACTGGAACCTCGTGCCGGGAATCAGGATCGACTCGAGATTATAGCTCAAAGCGCGGCCGGTGTCATATTTCGGGCGCAGGGGATAGACGCCAGGAGCCGCATTCCGAACCGGAATGCGGCTCCTGGGGCTGAGGGCCTGGAGCGTTAGCGGGCTGCTACCGTGGTATAGCTCTGGGCCAGGGCGTTGTAGCGGGCAGCAGCGGCGTCGAGGCTGCGCTGGCTGGTAGTGACGTCGAGAGCGGCGTAGTGATCAGCCAGGGCGGTGTAGCGAGCGGCAGTGGCACTGCGGCTGCGCTGGCTGACCAGGAAGCCGTCGCCATACTGTCGCACCTTGCCGACCTCGGGATTGGCGGCCATGAAGGCGGCCTCGGCCCGGACCTGCGCAGCCCGGGTAGCCGTATGGCGGCGGGCGGTGTTGAGCTCAGGGTTAGCGGCTGCCTTGGCGGCCTCGGCCCGGACCTGCGCAGCCTGGGTAGCCGTATGGCGGCGGGCGGTGTTGAGCTCAGGGTTAGCGGCTGCCTTGGCGGCCTCGGCCCGGACCTGTGCGGCCTGGGTAGCCGTATGGCGGCGGGCGGTGTTGAGCTCAGGGTTAGCGGCCAGAGAGGCAGCCTCGCTGGCGGTGGTTGGGTCCCCCGGGCTGGCCAGGGCAGGCACGACCGCAACCAGCAGTACGACGACAACGGTAAGAGCAAGAACCAGGGTTTTCACAGTACATCTCCTCTCGAGAATAGGGCCGGCGGCAAGGCACCGCCGGTAGGTGGCCATCGTGTCGGCCTGCTGAGGGCAGGTGATGGCGGATCGATAGGCGTTCTAGGACTGCCCGGACCTGGCTGTGACGGCCTCGGGGGATGGGACGGAGTGTGGCAATGACGGTGCTCCCAGGCCTTCCAGGCGGTGACCGGAGGCTACCAGCAGACGGCCTAACTCGCATAGCACGTGGCACACGGCCTTGTGCAGGGGACCCCGGCGGTCGAGGCCCGCTTCCCGGGCCAGACGATCGACCGCGGCCTCGTCGAGATAGGTTTGGCGGCGGTAATCGGATTCAATTTCCAGCAAGTAAGGGTGTTTGGACATCTCGTCGCCTCCGAGTGGTTGGTGATGTTTCTCGATACAGGTCTCTCGAATCAAATGAACTCAACCTGGGGCGAAATTGCGGCAGATCAGGGGGAAATCGCGGCGAAATGCGGGGTCTGGACCACGATTGCGCGAAGGGGACGAAGGTGCGGAGCGCAGAGTCTGGATCACGGACGCGCGAAGGTCAGGCGAATGCACGAAGCACGGAGCACGAAGTAGCGAAGCTCGAAGCGCGAAGAGGCGGTAGCAGACCGACCCAGCGACAGGAATAGATGCTGCGCGATGGGCAAGTACGCACCGGGGGTAGTCGTGTCATTCTGGAAGGACGGAGGGCTACCTCCACGAGGGTGTGGGGTGAGATTGCTTCGCCGCAGCCCTTCCAGGGTGCTGCGCGAACGGCTCGCCATGACGGGGTGATGAGGGTGGCTCGCAAGGACGGCGCGCGGAACTTATGCTTGACAGGCGGTGGGGCTGCTGGTATAATTTAGAACAGTTATCAATAAATAATCGTTTTGATATGATAACGATTCTCAACAAGAGGAGAGCAATGGAGAGAGCTGACCAGATGAAGAGTGCGTTGCGGACGGCGGGGTATCGGATGACGCCGCAGCGGCTGGCGATTTGCGATATCCTGGCGGCGAGCGAGGAGCACCCGACACCGTACGTAGTGTACGAGGAGGTACGGCAGGCCTTTCCGACGGTGAGCCTGGCGACGGTGTACAACACCCTGGCGGCGCTGCGCGACCTGGGGGAGATTGTGGAGATCGGCCTGGGGCGCACGAAGACCCACTACGAGCCGAACCTGGCGCCCCATGCGAACCTGATCTGCCTGCAGTGCGGGCGGATTGTGGATTTTGACAACCTGCCGATGGAGCAGTGGAGCGGGCAGATTGGGGAGGCGTCGGGCTTCGCGGTGAAGAACACCCGCATCGACGTGTTTGGCATTTGCCAGCGGTGCCAGGAGGGCCAGGAAGGCCATGCTTGAGACCACGACACCATCCAGCAATGGCGGGCAGGCGACCGGCGGCTTTGGCGCGGCCGGGCTGGCCGGGGTAGCCTTCCGCTGTGTGGCGATCCTGGCGGAGGCCCTGGCGGCGGGGAAGGGGCTGTTGGCGGTGGAGCTGGACACGGAACGGGGGGAGCTGACCCTAGACTACGATCCCACAGTGTTGCCCAGCCAACAGGCCGGCGACCTGGCGGCGGACTTGAGTGCCCGGCTAAGCCCGAGCTACCAGGCGTGCGAGTCGCGGCTGTACGGCGGCGGGTGTGAGGCCTGTGCCGAGGTGCTCAAGGCCGAGGGCGTGGGGGCGGAGGGCACGCCGACGGGCAGCGCGGTGGTGCAGGGTCGGGTGGTGCCCGAGGGTGGCACCATGGCAAGCAGTGCCGTGACGCAGGGCCAGGTGATACTCCAGGGCGGCGCGGTGGCGGGCATCGCGGTGGCGCAGGGGCGGGTGATGCTGCAGGGCAACACGGTGGCGGTGCAGCGGGCCCAGGTGAGCCATGGGCTGCATGCCGCGGCGGCGGGGGCTGAGGTGGCCGGGCGGTGGCCCTGGGCGGGCTGGGACCAGGCCCGGTGGGAGATGGCGCTTACGATCGTGACCGGCGTGGCGATCGCCATCGGCTGGATCGGCGGCGCGCTGGGCATGCCGGTGCCGTGGCAGACCGCGTTCTATGCGGTGGCCTATGCAGCGGGCGGCTATTTCGGCGTGCGGGAGGGGCTGGCGCAGCTGCGGCGGGGGGAGATCAACGTCGACCTGTTGATGGTACTGGCGGCGATCGGGGCGGCGCTGATCGGCGACTGGCGCGAGGGCGCGATCCTGTTGTTCCTGTTCTCGCTGAGCAATGCGCTGCAGGACTATGCCATGGGCCGCAGCCGGCGGGCCATCGAGGCCTTGATGGCGCTGCGGCCGGAGGTGGCGTTGGTGAAGCGGGAGGATGGGGAGGTGCTGGTGCCGGTGGAGCGGCTGCGGCGCGGGGACATCGTGGTGGTGCGGCCGGGCGAGCGCATGCCGGTGGACGGCGTGGTGGCCAACGGGCAGAGCACGGTGGACCAATCGACGATCACGGGGGAGTCGATGCCGGTGGATGTGGGACCGGGCAGCCCGGTGTATGCCAGCACGGTCAACCAGGCGGGTGCGGTGGAGGTAGAGGTGACGCGGCCGGCCAGCGAGAGCACGCTGGCCCGCATCATCCGGCTGGTGGAGGATGCGCAGGAGCAGAAGGCGCCGACGCAGCGCTTCCTGGACGAGTTCGAGCAGAAGTACGCCCTGCTGGTGATCGGGGCCACGGTGCTGGCGATCGTGATGCCGGTGTTCTTGCTGGGACAGCCGGTGGGCCCGAGCTTCTACCGGGCGATGACGCTGCTGGTGGTGGCGAGCCCCTGTGCCCTGGTGATTTCGGTGCCGGCGGCGATCCTGAGCGCCATCGCGCATGCGGCGCGGCAGGGCATCCTGTTCAAGGGGGGGATGCACCTGGAGAACCTGGCCGGTGTGAAGGCCATCGCCTTCGACAAGACCGGCACGCTGACCGAGGGCAAGCCGGTGGTAACGGACGTGGTGCCGCTGGACGGGCGCAGCGCGGAGGAGCTGCTGGCGGCGGCGGCGAGCGTGGAGGCGCGCTCGGAGCATCCGCTGGCCCAGGCCATTGTGGCGGAGGCACGGCGGCGGCAGCTGAGCTTCGAGGTGTGCGACAACCTGCAGGCGATCACGGGCCGGGGGGCGCGGGCGGAGCTGCCCGACGGGCGGGCGTGCCTGATCGGCAACCTGGAGTTGTTCAAGGGGCGGGCGGCGGTGCCGGAGCCGGTGGCGGCGCAGGTCCGGGCCCTGGAGGCCACGGGCAAGACGGCGATGCTGATGGGGGTGGAGACGCCGGGGGCTACGCAACCGGTGGCCCTGCAGGGGATCATCGCCGTGGCCGACCAGCCGCGGGCCGATGCCCGCGAGGCGCTGGATGCGCTGCGGCGGGAAGGGATCGAGCACATCATCATGCTGACGGGCGACAACGAGCGGGTGGCGCAGGCCATTGCGGCGCAGGTGGGCGTGGACGAGTACCGGGCCAGCCTGCTGCCGGAGGACAAGGTGCGGGCGATCCAGGAGCTGCGATCGACCTACGGCTCGGTGGCGATGGTGGGGGATGGAGTGAACGACGCGCCGGCGATGGCGGCCTCGGGGCTGGGCATCGCCATGGGCGCGGCAGGGACGGACGTGGCCCTGGAGACGGCGGACGTGGTCTTGATGTCGGATGACCTGGGGCGCATCGCGGAGGTGATCAAGCTCAGCCACCGGTCCCAGCGGGTGATCTGGCAGAACATCGTCTTTGCACTTTCGGTGATCGTGGTGCTGGTGGTGTCGAACTTCCTGGTGGGGGTTCCGCTGCCGCTAGGGGTGGTGGCGCATGAGGGGAGCACGCTGGTGGTGGTGGCGAATGGGTTGAGGTTGTTGCGGTAAGGGGTCTTGGCCGACCGGCTAAAGCCTCGACTCCTTCCTCCAGAGAGGGGTTGGTTCATCCGGAGAGGGATTGGCTGCCGCAGGCGTGGCGGACGCCGCAGGCCTGGCAGCGGGCGGGGTCGGCGTGGCTGCGTTTCACGTCAGGGGCACTCAGGTGGCGGCGCATGGCGTCGAGAAGGGCCAGGAGGGCGTCACGCAGAGCAGGGGTGTAGTCGATGCGGATGGTGGCATCCCGGTAGTGGATGAGGCCGTAGGGGGGTGGCTGGCCGGTGGACTCTTCGACCAGCAGGCAATAGGCGGCGAGCTGCATGATGTGGGAGTCGTAGGCCTCGGCGCCGGGGGGTGCGGCGGTGTTTTTGACCTCGACGGGGACCAGCCCATGGGGAGTCTCCACCAGGTAGTCGGGCTTGCCGGTGAGGCGATGCCGGCGGGAGAAATAGGGCTGGGCGACGGCAGACCAGTGCGCGGTGTCGGCGTAGACCAGGCGGCCTTTGGGCAGGCCGCTGCGCTGCTCCGCGCGCCGGGCGCGGGAGGCCAGCCACCAGGCCAGGAGGAGGAGGGCCAGGCTAAGGGCGAGCAGGAGGATTGCAGTGGGCATGGGGAAAACCGGAGGCAAACCGCAGAGACGCAAAGAGCGCAGAGGAGACACTGGACCAGAGGAGTCCAGAGCGGAACCGGAGGGGAACCGCAGAGACGCAAAGAGCGCAGAGTGGGACACTGGACCAGAGGAGTCCAGAGCGGAACCGGAGGGGAACCCCGGAGAACGTGAAGAGCGCCGAGTGGGAGTTGGACCGGAGGAGGCCGGAGGGGAACCGGGCAGGAGCGCGGGCGGACACGGGCGTTAGCCGGCGCGGCTGCTGCCACCGTCCCAGGGGAGCACGACGATGGGGACGCCGGAGGGGCCCCAGGAGGTGAACCAGGTGGCGTCGGCGGGGTCGAGGCGGATACAGCCGCGGGAGGCGGGGAAGAGGCCCAGGTCGCCGAGGCCCTGGTATGCCTTGGTGGCGTTGGGGCCGATGGTGTAGGGCAGGCTGTGGATGAGGATGGAGCCACCGGCCCGGAAGAGGTACCAGGCGTTGTCAGCGGAGACGCCGTTGGCGGAGAAGGTGCCCCAGTAGTCGCCGATGCGGCCGCTCCAGGCCGGGGTGTACCAGCCGCGGTCCGGGTCGCCGGTGCTGATGGGGATGGTGCGCAGCACGTGGCCGTCCT
>JAULUH010000552.1:0-1974 GCA_032111745.1 Anaerolineae bacterium
CGGATGGCGCCTTCGGTCGATGCCGAGCGCATCACCCAGGTCGGGGCAGGCGCGTTGCTGGTGCCCGCGGCGCGGCTGGCCGACGGCAGCTGGTGGAAGGTCTGTTGTCCGGCGGACCGGCTGGGATGGGTCAGCGCGGACCACGTGCAGGCCATGGGCCCGGCCGGCAAGATAGAACGGGTGCCGACGGTCGATCTGGCCAGGGGGCCGGCGTATCCCCCCGGTTGGAGCGTCCCGCAGTAGCTCGCCCGGCCCAATCCGGCTATAGGGATCGGGCGGCGGCATTCGCCACAGATCCTGAATTCAGGAGACTCTCGTGCAAATAAGCAAGGTCGATACCAGCCTCACCGACGACGTGGCCGACATCCTGGTCGGCGAGGAGCAGATACAGCGCCGGGTGGCCGAACTGGGCGCCCGGATCAGCGCTGACTTCGCCGGCGAGGAGATTCTGATCATCGCCGTGCTGAAGGGGGCGGTGTTGTTTTTGGCTGACCTCATCCGGCACATCGACCTGCCGCTGGCCGTGGACTTCCTGGCCGTCTCCAGCTATGGGGCGGGCACGGAGAGCAGCGGGGTGGTGCGCATTCTCAAGGATCTGGACGCGCCGATCGAGGGCCAGCACGTGCTGATCGTGGAGGACATCGTCGATTCAGGCCGGACGCTGGATTACCTGTTGCGCATGTTACGGCAGCGGCGGCCGGCCACGCTGCACGTGTGCACCCTGCTGGACAAACGGGAGCGCCGCGAGATCGACGTGCCGATCGACTACGTGGGCTTCGAGGTGCCCGATGCGTTCGTGGTGGGGTACGGGTTGGATTTTGCGGAGTTCTATCGACAGCTGCCGTTCATTGGCGTGCTGAAGCCGGAGATCTACGGTTAGGGCGGGGCGTCTGATGAGGACGGCGCTAAAGACCCGGCTGAAGCCTCGACTCCACCCTGCGCTGCTTCTGGTCGTGGCGGCCATGGTGGCCGTGGGCCTCGGGCTGGCGGCGACGGCGGCGGCGGCAGCCCCTCTGCCGCCGGCCCGGCATGCGGTGGAGGATGGAGACACGCTGGCGGAGCTGGCCGAGCGCTATGGCAGCACGGTGCCGGCTATCGTGGCGGCCAACGGGCTGGCGGACCCCGATGCCATCGTGGCGGGGGAGACCCTGGTGATCCCGGCGGCCAGCACGCCCGTGGTGCCCATGGAGGTGCGGCCCGGGGACACATTGGACACCATAGCCCGGCGCCGGGGCACCACGGCGGAGACGCTGCGCCTGCTGAACGGCATGGGCCCAGAGGATCGCCTGATGGCCGGGCAGGACCTGCTGGTGGTAGCTGGTCCGGCCGAGCCCTCTCCGGCGCTGCCGCCTGGCCCTGTGCGGCGATTGGAGACCACGCCGGCCAGCGTGCCCCAGGGCAACACGGTGCTGGTCGACCTGCAGGTCAGGCAGCCGGTGAGTATCAGCGTGAGCTTGGGAGACCAGGTTGTGCCTTTGCGGCCCTGGTCCCAGGGCCACCTTACCGGGGAGGGCGATGGCGAGAGGCTATGGGGCCTGGTGGCGGTGCCGGCCCTGGCCGAGCCCGGGTTGCAGTGGTTGGACGTGACCTGGCAGATAGGGGAGGAGCGTGGCCAGTTGCGCTGGCCAATCCCGGTGGTGGATGCCGGATTCCCGACGTTTGACATCGAGCTGCCCCCCGGCAAGGGCGATCTGTTGGATCCGGAGCTGGTGCGGGCCGAGGCGGCGAAGATGGCGGCGATCTGGTTCAGCCCGGAGACGGCCGTGGCCTGGAAGGGGCGCTACCGGCGGCCGATCGCGGAGGAATTCCCCACCAGTGCGCCGTTTGGCCAGCGGCGTTCCTACAACGGGGGGCCGGTGAACAGCTTCCATGCGGGGCAGGACTATTCGGCGCCTGAAGGCACGGCTGTGGTGGCCCCGGCGGCGGGCACCGTCGTGCTGGCTGAGCCATTGGTCGTGCGCGGGAACGCCGTGG
>JAULUH010000553.1:0-5302 GCA_032111745.1 Anaerolineae bacterium
GCGCGAAGGCACGAAGCACGAAGGGCGCGAAGGAAGAAGGGCGCGGAGCACGAGGAGCACGAAGCGCGATGGGTGCGAAGGTGGGGCGTTTGGACCACGAAGGCACGAAGGGGCGCGAAGGCACGAAGCACGAAGGGCGCGAAGGAAGAAGGGCGCGGAGCACGAGGAGCACGAAGCGCGATGGGCGCGGAGCGGAGGGATCCTTTCCGCTAGGACCTCGCCAGCGGCAGGTCGACGCCCGTTGCCGGAAAGCGGGCGTCGAAGGTGTAGACCACAGGCGTGGCGCTGTTGCGAGCCTCGGCCCAGAGCAGCGCATCGGTGAAGGAGTGGCGGCCCGAGTCGCGGCACAGGCTTAGCGCTTCCAGGGTCAGGGGCTTGGGCAGGTTGAGCAGGCGGATGTTGTGGCGCTGCACGAACGCGCTGAGCGCATCCACCACAGCGGCCCGGGGCACGCCGTAGACGGAGGACAGCACGTACGCCGACTCGGCCAGGACGACCTCGCTCACGATCAGCGGCCTGCCGGTGTCGATGATCTCGGCGGCGGTCTCCGCCATGGCGGGTGGATCGTTGGTCAGGTAGCGGACGATGACGCTGGAATCGAGGAATCCCACCGGCGCTGGGGCGCTCATGCCGGGACCTCATCCGGGTCCTGCTCAGGGCGAGTGGCCGCGGCCCAGGCTGCGTCCACGGCCGCGGGCCAGTCCGCGGGGGGCACCGATCGCCTGGCCTGGCCTGCCAGCAGGCCGCGCAACGACTCCGCATGTTCCGGCGGGTAGAAGCGCAGCTCCACGTGGTCGCCCACCAGGCGCTGCACCGCCACGTAGCCCGGCCGCAGCCCCAGCGCATCGCGAATGGGCTTCTCGATGACGATCTGGCCGCGCTGTCCTATTACGCTGGGCATAATCATACTCCGTAAGGGATTTCATACTGCGATGACTGAATTGTACCAGGGGGCGCCCAAAGAGTCAATCGAAGGCACGCACGCGGAAACGTTCCTATTGACCAGGCATTTCCCATTGAAACAATCAATGGGTCAATGGGAGAGGGCGGGCTTGCGCGGAGGGGGGCGATGTGGTAGGCTGGGCGCCAGCCGGAGGGCGAGGAGAGCCGTAGGGGCGAGGTCTCCTCGCCCCTACGGCGTTGGCCTGGCGATGGGTTTGGCCGGTGGCGGGTTGAGATGGAGTGGATGTATGGAGCATGTCTTGAACGCAACGCAGGTGTTCCTTGGCGACGAGGCGCGGTGGGCGGGTGGGCGGGTCGAGCTGGACGACGTCCAGGGCCTGTGGGGTGGGCGGCGGATCGCGGTGGCCGGCCCGGGGTGGGCCGTGGTGGAGCGGGTGCAGCCGGGGATGGCCGCGTGGCGCCATGAGGTCGCGCTGGGGCCGGCGGCGTGGATGGCGCTGCTGCGGGTGTTCGTCGAGAACGATTTCGCCACCATCGCGCCGGCGGAGCGGCCGGGGATCCCGGATGAGGCGCGGCCGCGCATCACCCTGGCGAACGCGGCGCGGGAGGAGCGGACGGTGTCCAAGTGGGCGGGGGTGGCGGACGCGCGGTTCGAGGCCGTGTACGAGGCCTTGCTGCAGATCGAGAGGCTGGCCGAGCGGTTGGAGCCGGTCGCCCAGGGGCCCGATAACGCAGCGGAACGTGCCCCAGCGCGGGCTGCCACCCCGCCGGCCGGCTCCCCCTGGCCCGGGCTGGAGGAGCTGCGGCGGGAGCTGGAGCAGCGCAGCGGGGATCGCACGCCGGATGGGGCGCAGCTGGCGGAGCTGCTGCGGCTGGCTGCGGCGCTGCAGGAGATGCACGCCTGGGCTGCGGCGATGCAGTTGGGCGCAGAGGGGTTCGACAACACTACGTCCGCGCGGGCGTACGCCGACATCCAGGAGCACATCCGCGACGCCGCGCGCGGCCTCGCGGAGGCCGGCTGGGTCCTCCTCCGGCTGGACAGCAGCTACTGAGCCGGCCCCTACGATGGGGTTGGCCGGGGCTGGAACCACGGGGGCGGCCATATCAAACCGGAAGAGACGGAGGGCATCCGTTCCAGCTCATGCCGCGTCTATCCCCTCGGAGGGCCGCGCCCAGCGAGGGAGAAGCGCGGCCAAGGGGTAGGTGGCGAGGCACGGGGCATAGGATAATTCAGAGGGGGACAAACTGGGCGGGCGTATCATCCCGGAACGGGACGGAGGCCCGCTCCCTACGAGGTGAGAAACGCGGCATGGCTGGCCAAGGGAAGGCATTAGTTGAAACGAATGGGACGGAGCCCCGCCCCTACGCAGGGAGCGGCGCGGGGCAGGGTGCGCGGGAACGGATGGATTGGGAGCGCGCGGCGGTTAGCTGGGGTGGCTCTTGCGGTAGGCTCCGATGGCGTTGGCGGCCAGCATGGCCTGGAGGACCTTTTCCGGCGTGATCTCGCCGGCTTCGTGATGGATGGCCTGATCCGGGGCACAGGCCCGTTCGGCCACGCGCAGCAGCTGGCCGGGGCCGGCATCCCGCAGGCCGATGTCCGCCAGGGTGGTGGGCAGGCCGATTTCCTCGCAGAAGGCATAGACCACGGCCGTCTCCTCCGGCGGGACGTCGGTAAGTTGCAGCCCGGTCAGCACGCCGTAGGCCACCTTCTCGCCGTGGTAGTAGGCATGGGTTTCGGCCAGGGCGGTGAGCCCGTTGTGGACGGCGTGGGCCGTGGCCAGGCCACCGCTCTCGAAGCCGATACCGCTGAGGAGGGTGTTGGCCTCCACGATGCGCTCGAAAGCCGGGGTGATGAGATGCTGCTCGGCGGCGACCCTGGCGGCCGCGCCGTAGTGGAGCAGGGTGTCATAGCAGAGCCTGGCCAGGCTGAGCCCGGTAGGGGTGCCGAGGCCGCCGCACTCGTTGCGGGACTGGGTCCGGTGGCAGGAGTTGGCCTCGAACCAGGTGGACAGGGCATCGCCCATGCCCGCCACCAGGAAACGGACGGGGGCCTGGGCGATGATCGCCGTATCGACCAGGACGGCCGCCGGGTTCGACTTCTGATAGAGCACCTGCTCGAAGACGCCCTGCTCGGAATACAGCACGGCGCAGCCGCTGCAGGGGGCGTCGGTGGAGGCGATGGTGGGCACGACCACCACAGGGATACTCGCCCTGTCGGCGGCGATCTTGGCGGTGTCGATGGTCTTGCCGCCGCCCATGGCCACCAGCACATCCGCGTTCCCGTCGCGGATGGCGGCCGCTACCCTGGCCAGCTCGCTTTCACAGCACTCGCCGCCGAATTCCACGACCGCGAGGGCGTTGGCCGCCAGATCGAGGCCGCTGGCGGGCAGGACCTTGCGGTGCACCGTGGGCGAAGCGAGGATCAGACCCTGGCGGCCGAAGAGCCTGGCCAGGGCCGGCAGCTCGGCCAGCGCGCCGGCGCCTTGCAGATACTTGCCGGGAAACACGAGCTTTTGCAGCATAGAGGTCCTCCTGGATGGCAGGTGCGATGGGGACCGGCCACCAGGTCCCGGCGGGCGCACACGCGGTGGCTCCGGCGGGCCGCGGGGGTTGTCCGGTAGCCTGATCTCATTACATCACAGGCGCGTGGCGAAAACGTGGCCTGGGCGTTCGTCCACCGCGTCTCGCCCTTGACCCGGCGTTGCGCCACCCGCCCTTTGGCTCGGCCGGGATCCTCATCTCATCGCCGTGACAGGTCTCCCATGGCGTGAAATGCGGCCAACATGCCCAACAGAGTGGTGAGACGCCGGGTCAAGGGCGAGACGCGGTGAAGGAAGGACTGGGCGGCCACGGAGGGCCGCACCCTACGAGGACGATGAGTGTGGCGCATCCGTACCGAACGCGGAGATGGGTGCGGCACATCCGTACCGAACGCGGAGATGGGTGTGGCGCATCGGTACCGAACGCGGAGATGAGTGTGGCGCATCGGTACCGAACGCGGAGATGGGTGTGGCGCATCGGTACCGAACGCGGAGATGGGTGTGGCGCATCGGTACCGAACGCGGAGATGGGTGTGGCACATCCGCATCACAGACCGCGTACGTATTGAGAGGCCCCCGCAGGCGGTTCACCTGGCCGGGACGAACAGCCATCCCGGCCAGGTGGACGCCTGGTGAGGGCCTAGCCGCCGCCCTCGGGCGGGGGCACCGGGGTGTCGGCGGGCGGCAGGCCGGACATCATCGACAGCATGGCGGATTGCGAGATGGTAGTGCCGGCGGCGTTGGAGGCGACCAGGGTGTAGGTGAACTGGCCGCCGCCGGGCATGGTGGCCGCCGGGCAGTCCTGCTGGGAGCCGGACGGCGGGCCGTTGACGACGATCAGGTCGGCGTTGCGGCTGATGTTCACGGACACGGTGCCGCCGCCGGTGTTCCACTCCACGGTGGCGCATTCGCCCTCTACGATCTGCGCCGGCTGCACCGAGAAGCCATAGATCTCCGGCTGCGGCACGGGCGTGTCGGTGGGCGGCGGCGGCACGGGGGTGGGGGTATCGGTGGGCGGCGGCGGAGGGGTGAAGGTGGGCGTGGCCGTGGGCGGCACGGTGGTGGGGGTTGGCGTGGCCGTCGGCGGCGTGGCGTTCACCTGCAGGTATTGCGTGGCCTGGCTCTGGCCGCCGGGGCCGGTGGCTACCAGGAGGTAGGTGTACTGGCCGGAGCCGGGGCAGTCCTGGGGGTAGCTGCCCTGGAAGGGCGCGTTGTCCCAGATCACGCCGTTGTTGCGGGAGAGGGTCACCTTGGAGACGGAGCCCTCGACGATCCACTGCAGGGACACGCACTGGCCCTGGACGATGGGGCTGGGCGGGCTCATGTCGAACCGGCTGATGGTGGGCGCGCCGACCACGGGGGTGACGTAGACGGTGGCCTGGCGGGTCTGCACGGAGTTGTCGTTCATGACCACGCGCAGGTAGTAGTTCGTGGTCTGGGCGGGGCACTCGGTGCGGCTGCCCGGGCTGGACACGCCGTGGTCCTGCCAGTTCTGGCCCTCCTGGTAGTAGTAGACCTCGCGGACGTTGGAGGTGCTCCAGCGGACGGTGCTGCACTGGCCCTGCTGGATGTTGGTGGGGTTGGCGCTGAAGGAGATGCCGGGCACGGGGGTCTGGGTGGGCACGGGGGTGGGCTGGGTGGGCGCGGGCACCACGATCTGGACCCAGAGCTTCTCGCCGAAGCCCTTGCCCTGACCGTCGTGCAACTGCCACCAGGCCTTGTAGGTGCCTGGCGCGGTGGGCGCCACCAGGCCGGCTGCGAAGTCGTAGGTAGCCTGCGGGGCGACCTGGCCCTGCACGGGGACGGGCTGGCCGCCCATGGCAGCCGCGGCCACGTTGCCTTCGACGAAGGAGAGGATG
>JAULUH010000554.1:0-4424 GCA_032111745.1 Anaerolineae bacterium
GGCGAGAACAACGGCGGCATCGAGCAGGGCGGCCTGCGCAACATCTACGTGACCGTGGTCGACGCCGCCGGTAACCCCATCGACGGCGCGGCGATCGTCAACACGGCCCCCTACCCCGGCCGGGCCGTCACCGGCGACAAGGGGCCAGGCCGCACCGAGTTCCTCATGGACAAAGAGGAGTTCCGGCTGGCCGTCGAGAGCGTGAACGGCGCTCCCGTCGCCAGCGAAACCTCCCGCACCATGTCGCTGATCAACCCCGTGCCCGCCGATGTCGCCGGCAAGCTGGGCGACGCCTGCCCCACCGTGGACAACTGCCCCCTGCCCCCTTACAAACACTTCTCCTACACCATCACCTTCCGGCGCACCTACTGAACGCTGTAACCTACCGAGCCTCCCGTGCATCCAAAGTGGCAGAAAACCATAACACAGGTGAGGTGTAGCTGCAGGTATGCCAATCTACGAGTATCACTGCAACGATTGTGGCGATGACTTCGAGCGCTTCTTGCGCTCCATGTTCAGCAAGGAAGCAATCCTCTGTCCCGAGTGCGGCAGCGAGCACGTCAGCAAGGCCTTCAGCGTGTTCGGCACCGCGTCAGGGACCAGCGGCGGCGCGGCCGCCAGCTCGGCCGCAGCCTGCGGCCCCGTGGGCTGAAGCATCCGCCGTTAACCAGGCCGTGGGCCTGAAGAACAAGAAGACCAGGGTCTGCACCGGGATTACCCGGTGCAGACCCTGGTCTTTTTCTTGCCCTGCGTGCTCACCTATAGCGCCAGCCAGGTGCCCCTGCCCTGCTCCACGGCCCGGCGGTAGACGATGGGCGCCGTCGCCATGTCGTCCAGCGCCAATCCCAGGTTGGCCGTCATGGTCCGCTCGCGCGGCGACTGCCGGCCCGGCTTCGCCCCGGTGACCAGCTCGCCCAGGGTGGCGTACACCGGCGGGATATCCTGGAAATAGCCGATGTCACGATAGTGCTCCAGCTGGGGCAGGTCGTCGGTGCAGAACTTGTCCGCCTCGTGCAGCGCCGCCCGCTGCCAATACGAATCGAAGTCGACCAGGGAGGCAAACGCGCCTTCGTCCAGCCAGCCGGCCTCGATGGTGGCGTGGGGCTGGCGCAGGATGGGCCCGGCCGTCACCACCAGGTCGCATCCCGTCACGGCCTCCCGCGGGGTCTGCACCACCCGCACGTCCAATCCCCACTTCTCCTCCACGTCGTCCGCATAGCGCAGCGCGCTCTCCAGCTTGCGGTCGTAGGCCATGACCCGCTGCAGGGGAAACAGGGTGCGCAGGGCCTCCACGTTGCTGCGGCCCTGCACGCCACAGCCCAGCACGCCCACCACCGCCGACTCGGGCCGCGCCAGGTAACGCGCGGCCAGGGCCGTGGCCGCGCCCGTGCGCTTGGCCGTGATCCACGTGCAATCCATCACCGCCAGGGGCAACCCGGTGTCGTCGTCGTTGAGCACCAGCAGCCCGCTGATGTAGGGCAACCCCCGGTCCGTGTTCTGCGGGTAACCGCTCACCCATTTGAGGCCGATGGCCTGCAGGGCCGGGATATAGGCCGGCATGGCATGGATGAAGGCGTCCGGGCGGGAATGCACCCCAGGCTTGGGCGGCATCTCCACCCGGCCCTGGCCGTGCTCGGCAAAGGCCACCTCCAGGGCGGCGATGATCTCGGGCATTTCCACGCCGACAGCCTCGACGTCGGCGCGGGAGAGATACAGGAACTTGTGGGCGGGCATGGCAGGCTCCTACTGTCGATGAGTTTGCCGCATTGGCCGCGCCATTGTAGCATAGCATGGCGCCGTGCCGCAATGGCAGGCACAGGGCCAAGAAAGGAGCCACACAATGCAACGATCGGAAGATGTGGTCATCATCGGCGCCGGGGTGATCGGGTGCAGCACCGCCTACCACCTGACTCGCCTGGGCATCGCCAGCGTGGCCGTGGTCGAGATGGGCCAGCCCGGCAGCGGCACCACCAGCAAGTCCGCCTCCATGCTCAGCCTGCAGTTCTGCCACGACGAACTGCAGGCCCGCTTGGCCCTCTACTCCTACCGGCGCTACATGGCCTTCGAGGAGGAGCTAGGCGTGCCCGTAGACTTCAAGCGCACCGGCTGGCTCACCGTGGCCTCAGCCGTAGCGGCCGCCCCGCTGCTCGCCAACGCCACGGCATTGCAGCAGATGGGCATTGCCACCGAGGTCCTCGGGCCGAGCCAGCTGCGGGCGCTCTACCCCGAGCTCAACACCGCCGATATTGCCGCCGCCACCTGGGGCCCCGACGATGGCTCCATCGACCCCCACAGCATCGTCTGGGGTTATGTAAAATTAGCCACGGCAGCCGGCGCGCGCTTTCACCAGGGCGTGCGAGCGACGGGCATCCACCTCTCCGGCGGCCGCGTGGCCGGGGTGGACACTGATCACGGCCCTATCGCCGCGCCCGTCGTGGTCAACGCCGCCGGGCCCTGGGCCATCGAGGTGGGCCGCTGGACCGGCCTGCACCTGCCCATCCTCAACCGGGCACGCACGATCATAGTCACGGGCCCGTTGCCGGGAATCCCGCCCCTGCGCCCCTTCGTCGAGGACCTCGACACCGGCTGGTACTGCCGGCCCGAGGGCGACGGCGTGCTGATGGGCATGGGCCTGGAGCCGGTGGACGATCCAGGCCATGTCGCGACCTCCCCGCAGCTGCTGGAGACGATGATCGACACCGCCGTACACCGGGTGCCGGTGCTGGCCAGAGCCTCCATGCTGACAGCCTGGACCGGCGTCCGCCCCCTAACCCCCGACGACCGGCCCATCCTGGGGCTGGTGCCGGAGGTGCCGGGCCTGGTGCTCAACTGCGGCTGGGGTGGCACGGGCATCATCCAGGCGCCTGTTGCGGGCCAGCTGGCCGCCGAGGCCATTGGCGCCGGCCGCGGGATCACCATGGACCTGTCCCCTTTCAGCCTGGCCCGCTTCGCCGCCTGATCACAGGAGGCCCAGCGCCGCCAGCGCGGCGAGGACCATGGCCGCCATCGCCAGCGCCAGTAAGAGCCCAGCCACGATCAGCGTGGCCCGTCGTGTGGTCATGATAGCGGTATTGTAGCATAGCCCCGCCCGGCCGCCGAAGCCAACCCTGTTGCCAGCGCAGCCAGCCTGTGCTAGAATGGAGCTGGAAAGAGACTGGCACACATTGCGCAAGGAGGTGAGCCCACTTGACCAACAGGCATAGTCTCCGGGTGGTGCTGGCGGTCTTGGCGCTGCTGGTCGCGGCGGGGCTTCTGGCCGCCTGTACCATTGTGCTCCCCGACGACTTGAGCTACGAGGGTGGCCAGGTCGCCCGCGACTACGTCGACCAGCTCATGGACCAGGCCGGCCAGTTCGTCGCCGGCTTCTGCAGCGCCAGCGCCCTGCCCGTCGCCGCCATCGGCGTATTGGGAGCCCTGCTGCCGGGCCTGCGCCGTCGCTAGACCGCGCCGGGTCCCTGCCCGCTGATCTAACCCGGCTCCTCGCTCGCTTCCAGCGGTCCAACCGCCGCCAGCCCCCGCCAGCGCAGCCGGAAGGCGATCGACTGCGCCCCCAGGCGATCCAGCTCCTCCTCGGTGAGCGTATCCTGGATGGCCTGGAACAGCAGGCGCTCCTCCAGCCTCACATGGTCGTGCAGCCGGCGGCCGATAGCGCCCAGTAGCGCACCATCCTCCTGGCCGGTCTGCAGGAGGTACTGCAGCTCCCCGGTCGCCTGGTGCAGCCAGGCATGATCCGCCAGCACATGCCGCACGGTCTCGTCGCCCTCCAGGGGAACCCGCCGGCCATAGGTTGGCAGCACGACCTCTTCCTCCTCCTGCAGATGGAGGATGCCCTCCCTCTGCCAGAAACGCAGAAACTCCCGCGCCACCACCGCCCATGGCTGCGCCCGCCGATCCTCCTCCAAGGTCCAACGCATCTCACGCGCGTGCCACAGGATCAGCTGATGGTCGCGAGATAGGTCCTGCAACGCTGGATGTCTCTGGAGTCCGGGCATGGCACACCTGCCTTTGGAAACACGGAGCCTGATCGGGCACCGTTTGCACCTCTTCACACCGCCAGCGCCTGCGCCAGGTTCAAAAAGCGGCGTGGGGATGCCCGAAGAACTTCGGGTATCCCCACGCCGCTGATGGGTCGTGCCGCACCGGCTGGGCGTTGTCGCCTCCTGCCGGGGACTATCGTCCCATGGACTCCTTCAAGAAGGCCTTGGCCACGTGCACCGGCACCGCCACGCCCACGCCGGGTCCGGCCATGATGGTGTTGATGCCCACCAGCCGGCCGGCCGCATCGACCATGGGCCCGCCCGAGTGGCCCGGCCGCACGTGCAGGCTGGCCGTGATCCACTCCCGGTCGGCATGGCGCTGGCCCCGCCATTCGGCACCCTCCAGCAGGCGGCCTGACTGCCGGGCCACGCCGACGCTGATCACCA
>JAULUH010000555.1:0-5197 GCA_032111745.1 Anaerolineae bacterium
TTCTCGGGCTGAATGCCCTCCATGATGCTGGTCGAGGACCCCAGCACGTAGCCACCTCCTGCCGCCAGGTCGGCGCAACTGCGCCGGACGCGCTCCTCGATCTGTTCCGGATTGCTGTAGGCCAGAAGCATGGTGGGAATGTTGCCGATGAAGGCCATCTTGCCTGCCCACTGCTGCCTGAGAGCATAGATGTCGTTGCACTCGGGTGCCACCGGGTGCACGGCATCGAAGCCAATGTCGCACAGGATCGGCAGCACACTGTCGATCCGGCCGTCGCTGTGGTAGGCCAGCAGCTTGCCATGCTCCCTGGCCGGAGCGATCAGATCGCGCATGCGTTGCGGATAGACCTCGGCGAACATGTCGGGGTGGATGAGCAGGCCGCTGTTGTGGGCGATGTCGTCCTCGACGACGATGAAAGCCAGCTCCTCCGCGAACCGGTCGCATACCGCCTGCATCACCCGTTGCTGATGGTCCCAGAGGATATCCATGAGCCTCTCGACGAAAGGCCGATTATCGTAGAAGAGATAGAGGGCGTCGGTGATGCCGATGGCCAGCAGCGCGCTGTCGAAGAAGGAGCTAAAGTTGGCGGCCACGCCGACCCCTGTGCCCTGGGCCGCCCGCAGGTAGCGCTCCAGGTGATCCAGCTGTTGCGACAGGGCTGGAGGCGGCTCCAGATGCGCCAGGTCGGACCAGCCCTGCACCGTGCCGCCCACGTAGTGCTCGGTGCCATCGGAGGCCCGGCCAAACACGTTGTTGGGGCGCCAGGTGAAATTGCAGACCACGGCATCCATGCCCAGGCGCTGGGCAAACTCCACGTGATCCTCGGGCGCGATCGACCGGTCATGGCTACGAGTGCCGGCAATGGTGTAGTCCAGCCGGCGCTCTAACACGTGTTCGAAGATAGACTGGCTGGTGATCCAGAACTCCAGGTGGGGCACCCGGTCAGCCTCTTGGTGGCGCAACACCTGCAACAGGCGTTGGACATCGGACCGGCCATGGTCGGCCAACCCCGGCGTGCGGCGGGACAGGGATAAGCTGGCGCTGAGGGGAGCAGGAGTAGCCAGCCGCATCAGCTCAGGGCTTATCCTTGGCACCAGAACGCCGCTGCCAGAGCGTACCGAGCGGTCGGTCTCTAGCGGTAGCGGCAGGCTCAGGCCGTTTCCATTGCCCCGCTGTAGCTTGCTGCCACAGGAGTAACGCACGATCAGGCGGGTGGGCAGGATGACTTGCCGCGGCTGCAGGCTGGCCCCGGCGTCGAGGCGGCTGAGCAGGAGCTGGGAGGCGTTGGCGCCGATCTCATAGGCCGGCTGCACGGCGACGGTGAGGAAGGGGAACAGGCGCGAGGTATTGGGCAGGTCGTCGAAGCTGACCAGGGCGATATCGTGGGGAACGCGCAGGCCCCGCCGCTCCAGCTCGTCGAGCACACCCATGGCGATGGCGTTGTTGGCGGCAAACACGGCGGTAGGCGCGGCACCGGCATCGAGCACTTGGGCCATCATGCGCTCGCCGGAGATGGCACGAAACTCGCCAAAGTAGATCAGCTGCGGGTCCTCAGGGATGCCGGCTTCGGCCAGCGCAATGCGGTAGCCGGTGACCCGGTCCATGGCTGTGGCGGTGGCGGCCGGGCCAGTCAGCACAGCAATACGCCGGTGGCCCAGGTCAATCAGATGCTTCACCAGGGCACGCGCGCCGGAGATGGAGTCGCCGCTGACCATGTCCACCTCCCAGCCCTGGACGTGGCGATCGACGACAACGGTAGGGATATTGCGGCTACGCAACTTGGCCAGGTTAGCGGCATCGGAGTCGTAGGGGGCAATGATAACGCCGTCCACCCGCTGGGCAATGACCACATCGAGGTAGCGCAGCTGTTTGGCCGGGTTCTCGTCGGTGTTGCAGAGGAAGATCGAGTAACCGCGGCTCTGGGCAGCATCCTCTACGCCGCGTGCCACCGTAGTCCAAAAGCTGTTCTCGATATCGGGCACGATCAGCGCCAGCGACCGGGTGCGCTTGCTGCGCAGGCTCTGGGCCACGCCGCTGGGCACATAGCCCAGCTCCTCGATGGCCGCCTCCACCCGGTGTTGTGTGGCCGGGCTGACATTGCCGACGTTGTTGATCACCCGGGATACAGTAACCGGGGAGACGCCGGCGCGCCTGGCGACATCGCTGATAGTGGTCATGGGCGAGCCTCTGCGCCGCTAACCTGGCCGATGGCCTCCCGCAAAATGTCGGACTCGGTGGGCTCGCCGCGCTGAAACTCGCAGGTGATGGCGCCGCGTCGCATAATCAAAATGCGATGGCTCATCTCCATCGCCTCCTGGTAGTCGGACGTCAGCATCAGGATACCGACTCCGTTTTCCAGGAGCTCTTCCATGATCTTGTACACCTCCCGGCGGCCGTTAATGTCGATGCCCCGGGTGGGCTCGTCGAAGATGAGCACCTTGCACTGCGCCCCCAGCCATTTGGCAACAACCACCTTCTGCTGATTACCGCCTGATAGTTGCCCGGCATGGGTCTGGATGCCCGGCGCGCGGATCTGCAGACGGTCCATGTAATCCCCCGCCTCGCGATCGATCTGGCCGTGGCGTACGAGCCCGTAAGTGGTCAAACGCGGCAGGCTGGGCAGGGCGTAGTTGTTGCGGATACTCTGGTCGCGGATCAGGCCGAGGCGCTTGCGGTCCTCGGTCAGGTAGGCGATGCCCTGGTCAATGGCCTGCTCCGGTGAGGAGGCCGTTACTCGACGGCCCTCAACGTAGATCGCGCCGCTGTCGAAGCTGTCGACCGCAGAGACAGCCCGACCCAGCTCCGTTTTGCCGGCACCCATCAGGCCAGTCACGCCTACGATCTCGCCCTTCCTGACCACCAGGCTCACGTCCTTTAGGACCTCACCGCGCGACAGGTTGTCGACGCGGAGGGCCTCGTCGTCGAAAGGTATCGCCAGCTGTGGGTACTGTTTCTTGATCTGGCCGCCGATCATCTTCTCGATCATGGTATCGAGGGTGAGGTCACGGATTTGAAACGTGCCCACGTTCTTACCATCACGCAGGATCGTCACCCGGTCGCCCAGTTCATACACTTCGGCGTATCGATGGGAGATGTAGATGAAGCCGACGTTCTGCGCAGTCTTGAGATGATGGATCAGTTGAAAGAGGTCTTGCCGGGAGCGGTCCTCCAGCACATCGGTTGGCTCGTCTAGCACGATCACCTTGGCGTCAGTAGTCAAGGCCCGGGCGATCTCAACCATCTTCTGTTGCGTGACGCTGAGCCGGCCGACGACGCTGGTGGGAGCCAGGTTGATGTGGAAGCGTTCCAGGAGTTCGTTGGCCTTGCCGTAGAGCCTTGCGATGTCCACTCTCCCCAAACGCCGCATCGGCTCCACGCCGAGAAACATGTTGCGGGCGATGTCGAGGGTGGGCACAAGGCTGAGCTCCTGGTAGATGAAGCGCAGACCATGGTCTAAGGCCGTCTGTGGCGTATCGATCTGCACCTTCTCCCCAGAGATGTAGATGTCACCTTCGTCGGCCGCATAGGCGCCGCTGAGCACCTTGATAAGTGTGCTCTTGCCAGCGCCGTTCTCTCCCAACAGCACATGGACCTCACCAGGCAAGAGCTGGAAGTCCACATGGTCGAGCGCAAGCACGCCGGGGAAGCGCTTGACGATGCCTCTCATTTCGACGACTGGGCTAGTGGTTGCTTCTCGATCAGCCATGGCCAGTTAGTGTCAGCGGCTAGAGAGATAACCGGGGGTGAATAGTGGAGACGGTGTCGCCTCCACCATTCACCCTTCGGTGCGGGTCGCGCTACTCCGTCAGGAACTGATCAACGTTCGACGCATCGATGATCGAGCCGTCAATGGGGGTGAACTGCGGCACTTCCTCGCCGTTCAGGATCCTGACCGTGAGGTCGATGCCCTCGGAGCCCATGCGGGTGGGGTCCTGGCGCACGGTGGCGGTCATCTCGCCCGCCTTGATGGCCTTCAGGGCCACCGGCAGCGCATCGAAGCCCACCAGCGTGATCTGGTCCGTCAGCCCCTTCTGCTTGATCACCGACAGCGCAGCCACCGCACCGGGATCCCAGGCGCCGAACACGGCACAGATGTCCGGGTTGGCTGTCAGCTGGTTCTGTGCAATCTCCGCGGCCTTGGCCTCCAGCCAGTCGGCGTACTCCACGATCACGTCGTAGCCCGCGGCCGTGGCCGCTGCCTCCACGCCGTTCTTGCGCGCATCACCCGTCTGGTGGCCGGCGGTGCCGCCGATGATCAGCAGCTTCTTGCAGTCCGGCCCGGCCTGTTCCACCAGGTATTCGCCGGCCATCTTGGCCGCCGCCTCGTTGTCCGTCTGGATCAGCGTCTTCACCCACGGATGGTCGATGCCCGTATCTACCGTGATGATCGGAATGCCGGCGGCCTCCGCCTTGTCGAAGGCGTCGCCAAAGGCCCGCGAGTCCGCCGCGCCCACGATGATCGCATCCACGCCTTGGCTGATGGCGTTCTCTACCGCCGCCACCTGCGCCTGGGCATCCGGATCAGGCGTCGTTACATTCACGAAGCTCACGCCCAACTCCTGTGCCCGCGCCTCAGCCGCACGCGCCAGGGTCAGCCAGAACTCGTTGGTCGACGAAAAGCCGGAAAAGGCGATGGTGTACTCCGAAGCTGGCTCGACTTCCGCAGCGCCAGCCTCCGGCTGCAGGAACTGATCGACGTTCGAGGCGTCGATGATCGAGCCGTCGATGGGGGTGAACTGCGGCACTTCCTCGCCGTTCAGGATCTTGACCGTGAGGTCGATGCCCTCGGAGCCCATGCGAGTGGGGTCCTGGCGGACCGTGGCGGTCATCTCACCAGCCTGGATGGCCTTCAGGGCCACCGGTAGTGCATCGAAGCCCACCAGCGTGATCTGGTCGGTCAGCCCCTTCTGCTTGATCACCGACAGCGCAGCCACCGCACCCGGGTCCCAGGCACCGAACACCGCACAGATGTCCGGGTTGGCCGTCAGCTGGTTCTGTGCAATCTCCGCGGCCTTGGCCTCCAGCCAGTCGGCATACTCCACGATCACCTCGTAGCCCGCGGCCAACGCAGCCGCCTCCACGCCGTTCTTGCGCGCATCACCCGTCTGGTGGCCGGCGGTGCCGCCGATGATCAGCAGCTTCTTGCAGTCCGGCCCGGCCTGTTCCACCAGGTATTCGCCGGCCATCTTGGCCGCCG
>JAULUH010000555.1:5207-9175 GCA_032111745.1 Anaerolineae bacterium
CTTGTCGAAGGCGTCGCCAAAGGCCCGCGAGTCCGCCGCACCCACGATGATGGCGTCCACACCCTGGCTGATCGCGTTCTCGACTGCTGCTACCTGCGCCTGAGGATCCGGATCAGGCGTCGTGACATTGACGAAGTTCACGCCCAACTCCTGTGCCCGCGCCTCAGCCGCACGCGCCAGGGTCAGCCAGAACTCGTTGGTCGACGAAAAGCCGGAAAAGGCGATGGTCGGAGTCTCGGCCTCAGGTGCTTCGGCCGGCTCTTCAGCCGTGACTGGTGTGGCGGCCGGCTGTTCCGCCGGTGCAGGTGCTGGGGCAGGGCATGCCGCCAGCACCAGGGCGGCGATGATGAGGACTGTGAGCAATCCCAATCGCCAGAGATGTCGCTGAGGTCTCATGTCGTTCTCCTTGTTGTGCTGCAGGTGTACCGGAAGGTGAAACATCACAGACGCCCTGGGCTGCTGAGTAGTCCCTGGACGATCAAACTTTCTCTCGTCGCTGCAGGCGATCGACCCAAACGGCCAGAATAATCACCACGCCGATGGCCACGCGCTGCCAAAACGCGCCGACGTGTAGGTGAATCAACCCGGCCTCCAAAGACTTGATGATCAGCACTCCAATGACGGTGCGACCAACACCGCCAACGCCGCCAAACATGCTGGTGCCGCCAATGACTACGGCGGCTATGGCCTGCAGCTCCATGCCCTCCCCGCGGTTGGGGGTAGCGAAATCCAGCCGGGCGGTCTGCACGACGGAGGCCAGGGCGGCCATGAAACCGCCGATACTGTAGATGACGATCTTGTCGAGCTTGATAGGGATGCCGGACAGGCGTGCGACTTCCTCGTTGCCGCCGATGGCGTACGTGTTGAAGCCAAGCCTGGTACGGCCTAAGATGAAGGCCATTGCAATCACCGCCATAGAGGTGATCAGAATGGGACCCACAAAGCCCGATCCCAGCCACCTGAACGCCTCGGGAAAGCGCGACATGTCCTTGCCTGAGCCGATCATCAAGGCGGCGCCTCGAGCGATCATCATCATACCCAACGTGACAATCAAGGTCGGGATGCCGGTAGTTACGATCACCGCACCGTTGATGAACCCGCACAAGGTGCCGACGGCCAGGGCACCTAGCACAGCAACCCAGACCGGGGCCCCACCCAGCAACAGGCTGCCGGCGACGACGCAGGCCAGGGCCAGCACTGACCCAACCGACAGGTCGAGTCCCCCAGAGATCAGCACCATCGTGGTGCCTGTTGCCATAATCAACAGGACGGTGGATTGCTCGAGAACATCGCGGATGGCCGGCCACTGGCGGTAGGTGGGCGCCAGGAGCATGAAGACGACGTTGATGACGATCAGCCCCACTACAGGCCCGGCCTGAACCCGCATCATGCGGCCGAAACCTTCACTGCTCCCCAACCGCTTATACCAGGGAAGAGGCATCTCGACTGGGACTGGAGCCGGGCTTTTCTCTATGGCCATGGCCTGGTTACCTCAGGGGGATGTCAACGGCGACAATAGGCGGCGGTGCGCTGGGTTTACATCGATATCATGATATCGATTTCACGCTGTCTAGCATACACCAGGAAAGACAACTTGTCAAGCGTTTTTTTGACCCCTGGCCTGGCGGCCTGAGTTTGGCGGATATGCCGCGGGCGCGGTACAATGCAGCACCATGTCTTTGGTGCAAGGAGTGCCCGGTGAAGCTCAAGTGCCTGGCTTGCGACGTCCTGGCCCGCCCCCTGTATCTCTCGGCGGCCCACTCGCCCCATATCGTCGACATCGAGCTGTTCCGGCGGGGACTGCACAACACGCCTGCCATTCTGCGCCAGACCCTGCAGGATCGGATCACAGCCGCTTCCGGCCAGGGCTACGATGCCGTGGTGATGGCCTACGGCCTGTGCGGCCAGGCCACGGCCGGGCTGCTGGCGCAGGAGGTGCCGGTGGTCGTGCCGCGGGCGCACGACTGCATCACCCTCTTCCTCGGCAGCCGGGAGCGCTACAACCAGGAGTTCGAGGCCCAGCCGGGCACCTACTGGTATGCGCTGGACTACATGGAGCGCAGCGACGACCGCAGCACGGGCGTGGCCATGGGGGCCGGCGCCGGAACGGATATCGAAGCCGTCTACCAGGAGTACGTCGACAAGTACGGCCAGGAAAACGCGGACTACCTGATGGAGGTCATGGGAGCCTGGCAGCAACACTATAGGCGGGCCGCTTACATTGACATGGGCGTGGGGGATGGCAGCCGGGTTGAGCAGCAGGCCCGCGACGATGCCGCCCGCCGCGGATGGCTGTTTGAGAAGGTGGCCGGCGACATGGTGCTGCTGCGCCGGCTACTATACGGTGACTGGGAGCGCGGTTTTCTGCTGCTGCAGCCCGGCGAGCAGCTAGCCATGACCTATGACGACGATGTGATTGGCTGCGCCGCTACGAGCATCCTACAAGCCCGGCTGGACGAGCGCCAGGGCTACGCGCTGCGCAGCGGCGCCACCGAAAGGAATGATCCATGACCCAGGCTATCGCCCGGCCGGCCATCGTCAACCCTGACGCCATCCCCTGGGCCGGCCACCCGCGTTTCGAGAACATCCTCATGCAGCCGCTAATCACCTCCGCCACCCATGACCTGGCCAGCGTGGCCAGGGTGCACGTGCCACCAGGGGGAGTCATCGGCCTGCACATTCACGCCCGCGAGGTGGAGGTGGTCTACGTGCTCAGCGGCGCGAGCCTCCTGACCCTCGGCGACGCCGATCGTCCGTTCAACGCCGGCCAGGTCGTCGCCATTCCGGCCGGCCTGGAGCACGGCCTGCGCAACGTGGGCGACGAGCCGGTGGAACTGCTTACCATCTTCACCCCGCCACTTATGTAAAACAAATCACATCGACGACCGTCCTCGTACCCTCGATTTAGGAGCCTCTCATGACTGCCACGCTCACCCAAGCCGACCTGCGCCGCATGTTCAAGACCATGTTGCTGATCCGCCGGTTCGAGGAACAGGCCGTGGCCTTCTTCCAGTCCGGCGAGCTGCGCGGCTCTCTGCACCCCTGTATCGGCCAGGAGGCCACGGCCGTGGGTGCTGTGTTCCCGCTGCGCCGGGACGACTACCTCACCTGCACCTATCGCGGGCATGGCCACGCCATTGCCAAAGGGCTTGATCCCAAAGAGGGCATGGCCGAGCTACTGGGCCGGCGCACGGGCTGCAGCCAGGGCAAGGGTGGCTCCATGCACTACACCGACTTGGCCGTGGGACTGCTGGGTGAGAACGCCATCGTCGGCGCGGGTGCTCCCATCGCCGTAGGCGCCGCGCTGCGGGCCAGGCTGGATCGCACGGGTCAGGTGGCCATGACCATCTTCGGCGACGGCGCGGTCAACCAGGGCGCGCTGATGGAGGCCTTGAACCTGGCCGCGGCCTGGCAGGCACCGGTCATCTTCTTCTGTGAGAACAACCTGTACTCGGAGATGACCCCCATCCGCAGCATGATCGGCACGGCGACCCTGGCCGAGCGGGCTGCGGGCTTCGGGCTGGCGACAGCCACGGTGGACGGCTACGATCCCATCGCAGTCTACGAGACGACCAGTGCCGCTGTGGAAAGAGCACGCAATGGTGGCGGGCCCATTTTCGTCGAGGCCATGACCTACCGGCTCTTCGGCCACATGGTGGGCGATAGTGAGCCCTACCGCACCAGGGAAGAGGTGGCCGAATGGCGGGCCAAGGACCCCATCGTAGCCTTCCCCCAGCGCCTCATAGACGAGTTCGGCTTCAGCCAGGAGGAGATCGACCAGGTCAGGGCCGAGGTCGCGGCTGAGATCGAGGAGATTGCCCGTTTTGCCCGGGAGAGCCCGTGGCCGGACCCGGCTGAGATCGCGGACGACATGTTTGCCTGAGGCCCATGCCTGGCCGTGGCTCACTAGCGTGAGAAGAAAGAGGAGACAACGTGAGCATCCCGATCATCGACACCCACCAGCACCT
>JAULUH010000556.1:0-7844 GCA_032111745.1 Anaerolineae bacterium
GCCAGGGCCGCGGTCCCGGGCAGGGTGGCGCCGTCGAGCTCGGCCTCGCCGAGGCCGATCATGACCAGGGCCATGTGGGCCAGGGGAGCCAGGTCGCCGCTGGCGCCCAGGGAGCCCTGACGGGGCACGACGGGGTGCACCCTGCGCTCCAGCATGCGCAGCAGGAGGTCGATCACCTCGGCGCGGCAGCCGGAGTGGCCCTTGGCCAGGGTGTTGGCCCGGATCAGCATCATGGCGCGCACGGCCGGCGTCTCCAGGGGTTTGCCGACGCCGACGGCGTGGCTCATGACGATGTTGCGTTGCAGCTCGGCGGTCTGCTGCGGATCGATGAAGCGGTCGCAGAAGGCGCCGAAGCCGGTGGTGATGCCGTAGACGACCTGGCGGCGGGCGACGAAGGTCTCGACCGCGTTGCGGGCGAGGGCGACCTGCCGGCGGGCCTCGGCGGAGAGGTCGAGCTGGACCTCGCCAGGGCCGGCATCGGCCACGGCAATCACATCCTCAATGGTCAGGTGCTGGCCGTCTAGCAAGAGCGTGATCATAGAGCCTCCGAGGGCGCTGAGTGTGGACTGCGGCACGCGGCACGCGCGGAGATTATACCACAGGGTGGTGCGGTCGCCCTCCATAATTGCCTGGCATCCTGGCCTGGACTACAATGGCAGTCTAGTCGTTGAGGCGAATTTGAGATCGGTCGCAGTAGAGACGCAGAATCTTGCGTCTCTACGCCGGCTGTTTGAGATCGGTTGAAGTAGAGACGCAAAATCTTGCGTCTCTACGCCGGCTGCGTTTATGGTAGTGTGGAGGTCCGATGTGGAGATCCTGAAGGAGCGCATTGTGCGTGATGGGGTAAACATGGGTCACGGCATTCTCAAGGTGGACAGCTTCATCAACCACCAGGTGGATCCGACGTTGATGCTGGCCGTGGGCGGCGCGCTGGCGGCCCGCTTTGCCCACCTGCATCCCAACAAGGTATTCACGGCCGAGATCAGCGGGATTGCCCCGGCGCTGACCACGGCCCTGGCCTTGGGCGTGCCGGTGCTGTACGCGCGCAAGACCAAGCCGATCACGATGCACCCCAACGCCATCGTGGCCTCGGCGCCCAGCCACACCAAGGGCAGGATCACCGACCTGATCGTGTCGCCGGAGTTCCTGGGACCGCGGGACCGCGTGCTGATCATCGACGACTTCCTCGCTACGGGCAAGACCATCGACGCGCTGGCCCAGCTGGTGGTGAACGCGGGGGCGCGGCTGGTGGGGGTGGGCGCGGTGATCGAGAAGACCTTCGAGGGCGGCCGCCAGGAGCTGGCCCGGTGGGAGGTGCCCATCGAGGCGCTGGCGGTGATCATCAACATGGACGAGGGCAAGATCATCTTCGAGGATTGAGGGATGGCCCACGATACCATTGTCGTCCTGGATTTCGGCTCGCAGTACGCCCAGCTGATCGCGCGGCGGCTGCGGGAGCAGCAGGTGTACTCGGAGCTGGTGCCCTGGGACGCCACCGCGGAAGATGTGCTGGCGGGCCGGGCGGTCAAGGGCTTCGTGCTCAGCGGCGGGCCGGCCAGCGTCTACGAGCGGGGCGCGCCCGGCCTGCCGGCCTATGTGCTGCAGTCCGGGCTGCCGGTGCTGGGCATCTGCTACGGGATGCAGCTGCTGGCCCAGGCCCTGGGCGGCCGGGTAGCCCCGGCGGCAGCCCGGGAGTATGGCCCGGCCGCGGTGGCGCTGGCGGAGGACCCCAGCCCCCTGTTGCGCGGGATGCAGGCCGCCCGAGCCGGGAGCGACCCGGCGGACGACGGCACGCTGCCGGTGTGGATGAGCCACGGGGACCGCATCGAGGCGCTACCGCCGGGGTGGCGCGCCCTGGCCCACTCGGCCAACTCGCCCTACGCGGCCATGGGCGACCCGGCCGGGGGGCGATATGGGCTGCAGTTCCACCCGGAGGTGACCCACACGCCGCAGGGCGCGGCCCTATTGCGGGCGTTTGCCGTGGACGTGTGCGGGGCCATGGCCGACTGGACGCCGGCCAACTTCATCGCCGAGAGCGTGGCGGCGATCCGGGCCCAGGTGGGCGGCGGGCACGTGATCTGCGGGCTGTCGGGCGGGGTGGACTCATCGGTGGTGGCGGCGCTGGTGCACCGGGCCATCGGCGACCAGCTGACCTGCCTGTTCGTGGACCACGGGCTGCTGCGCCAGGGCGAGGCGGTGCAGGTGGTGGAGACCTTCCAGCGTACCATGGCCATGCGCCTGGTGGCGGTGAACGCGGCCGAGGCCTTTTTGGCCGACCTGACCGGGGTGACCGACCCGGAGCGCAAGCGCAAGCTGATTGGCAACCGCTTCGTGCGGGTGTTCGAGGAGGAGGCGGCGCGGATCGCGGCGGGCTGGCGGGTGGCGGAAAAGATTCCCATTAACAACACGATTCCCACAGAAACAATTAATGGTACACGGGAAGTGGGCTTCCTGGCCCAGGGCACGCTGTACCCGGACGTGATCGAGAGCGCCAGCGGCGGCCGGGAGCGGGCGGCGCGCACCATCAAGACCCACCACAACGTGGGCGGGCTGCCCGCGGACATGACGCTGCAGCTGATCGAGCCGCTGCGCCTGCTGTTCAAGGACGAGGTGCGGGCGGTGGGGGAGGCCCTGGGGTTGCCGGCGGAGGTGGTGTGGCGGCATCCCTTCCCGGGGCCGGGGCTGGCGATCCGCGTGTTGGGCGAGGTGACCTGGGAGCGGCTGGAGGTCTTGCGCCGGGCCGATGCGATCCTGCTGGAGGAGTTAGGGGAGGCCGGGCTGTATCGGGAGACGGCGCAGGTGTTTGCCGTGCTGTTGCCGGTGAAGAGCGTGGGGGTGATGGGGGACAACCGGACCTATGCTGACGTGGTAGCGCTGCGGGCGGTGACCACGGACGACTTCATGACGGCGGACTGGGCGCGGCTGCCCTACGACCTGCTGGCACGGGTGAGCAACCGCATCGTCAACGAAGTGACCGGGGTCAATCGCGTGGTGTATGACATCACCAGCAAGCCGCCGGGGACGATCGAGTGGGAATAGGGCGATCGTCGGCGGGCATGGACACCGGAGAGGGAACCGCAGAGACGCAGAGAACGCAAAGGGGACATCGAACCAGAGGAGACCAGAGGAGAACCGGAGTTGAACTGTGGAGAGCGCACGGGGGAACCGTGGCCCAGAGAAACCTGAGGGTAGGACTGGTCAGGGGAAGGCCGGGCTGGCCGGCTACAGAAAGGCTTCGGACCTGCGGCTTGTAGGCCGGCAGGGGATGGCGTATAATCGTGCGGTAGTGTGCCGGAGCGGGTGACGAGCTATGATACGATCCTTACTGTTGCTGGTGTTGATCATCCTGGTGGTGGTGGCGGTGTTGTTGGGGCCGCGGGCGTACGCGTTCTACATCAGCCAGGGGCCGTTGCCGGGTGGGGTGACCCTGGGCGGCATGGAGCCGGCGGGGGAGACGCTGGAGGAGGTGGCGGCCAACCTGCACGAGATCTACCAGCAGCCGGTGGCGGCGTATTATGATAAAGAGCGGGTGATCCTAGACCCGGCGGAGATCGACTTCCAGGTGGACGTCAACGCCATGATCGTCGAGGCGGTGCCCCTGGGGGAGGGGATGGGCTTCTGGCGTCCCTTCCTGGGGGAGGTCTTCGAGCAGCCGGTGGAGACCGTCGACATCCCGTCGCGCTATACCCTGGACGAGGGGAAGCTGGCGGCCTGGTTCGATAGGGTGGCGGAGAAACACGACACGACGGCGCGGCCGCCCTATGGGGTGGCCCTGGCGCCGGGCACCCCGTACACCAGCACGTTCATGTTCCAGGCGGGCAAGCCGGGGCTGGAGCTGGAGCCGAACCTGTCGGCGCCAGCGGTGATCGAGGCCCTACTGTCGCCTACGCAGCGGGAGGTGGACCTGGTGCTGGTGGAGGTGCCGCCACCGCCGCCGACCTTGGCGGAGCTGGAGAAGCTCTTAGCCCGCCGCGCCGACGCCTTCCCGGGGTTGGTGAGCGTTTTCGTGCGGCAGGTGAACGGCGACGAGGAGGTGTCCATCGACCCGGAGATCGCGTTTGCGGGCATGAGCACCATGAAGGTGCCGATCATCGTGGAGCTGTTCCGCATGCTGGACGAGCCGCCGGGCATCGAGACGACCAAGCTGCTGACGCAGACCCTAGGAATGAGCGGCAACTTCACGGCCAACTTGCTGTTGCGCAAGATCGGCGGCGGCGAGATTGGCAACGAGTGGCAGGGCGCGGAGAAGGTGACCCGGATGATGCAGGACCTGGGGCTACGCAACAGCTTCATGGCCACACCCTACGACCAGGAGTCCTTGCCCCGGAGCTACTCGACGCCGGCCAACAGCCGCACGGACGTGACCACGCTGCCGGACACGCATATGCAGACCACGGCCAAGGATGTGGCGCTGTTGATGGAGTGGATCGTGCAGTGCAGCGAGGGGGGCGGCACCCTGCTGGCGGCTTATCCGGACGAGCTGACGCCGGAGGAATGCCAGCGGATGATCGACTTCATCGCCTACAACAAGAAGGGCATCTTACTGGAGACTGGGGTGCCGCCGGACGCCAAGCTGATCCACAAGCATGGCTTTGTGGAGGACAGCCACGGCGACGTGGCCGCGGTGTGGGGGCCGGCGGGGCCGTACGTGGTGAGCCTGTACATCTATAAGTACGGCTGGGTGGAGTGGGACCTTAGCAGCAGCATCATGGCCGACGTGAGCAAGGCGGCGTGGGACTACTTTACCCTGGTGGCCAATGGGGGTGAGCCGCCGAAGGTGGAGGCGTTGCCGGAGGAACCGGCGACGGATGCGAGTGGGCCGCCAGAGGGATCGACCACGGCGCCACCCGATGGCTGAGAGCCCCTACATAGGGGCTTTTTTGTGGGTGTGTTCAAGACCGGCTGTGATCGTTTGCAGTGAGCGCTTCAGCGCTCCCGAGCGCACTGAAGTGCGACTCCGAACCAGCCTAAGTGACCGGGGTCAGTTTTGAGCCGGAAGGGGGGCGGGGCGGCGCCAGGGGACGCCGTTGACCACCATGAGGCCGCCGAGGATGAGGGCAAGGCCGGCGAGCATGGTCCAGGTGAGCTGTTCGCCCAGGATGAGCACGCCGAGGGTGACGCCGATCAGGGGCAGCACGTAGGTGACGACGACAACCTGGGTGGCGCCGACGTTGCGCAGCAGGGAGAAGTAGAGCAGGTAGGCGAAGCCGGAGCCGACGACGCCCAGCCAGAGCATGGAGCCCCAGGTGGGCATGGACATGGTGGCCAGGCTGCCGAGGGAGTTGGTGAGCAGCACCAGCGGGAGGAGCCAGAGCATGCCGAAGGAAAGCTGGGTGGCGGCGGTGAGCACGGGTGGTTCCCCGCGCAGGAAGCGGCGGCCGATGACGGTGGCGATGGCGTAGCAGGCGGAGGCCAGGATGACGGCCAGGCTGCCCTGCACGCTCTTGGCGGTGAGCCAGTCGCCGCCGCTGGCGATGATGGGGGGCGCCATGAGGAGGACGACGCCGGCGAAGCCCAGGACGAGGCCGCCCAGCCTTCGGGCGGAGAGGCGCTCGTCGAAGAGGAAGAAGTGGGCCAGGACGATGGTAAAAAGGGGCACGGTGCTGTTGAGGATGGCGGCCAGGCCGCTGTCGATGTACTGCTCGCCCCAGGGGATGAGCACGAAGGCCAGGCTGTTGTTGAACAAGCCCATGGCGGCCAGGGTAAGCCAGGCGCGACGGCTGAAGCGCGGACGCAGCCGGGCCAGGAGGGCGATGATCCAGAGGGTCAGGGAGGCGATGACCAGGCGCAGCCAGCCCACCATGAGGGGGGAGAGGTCGGCCAGGGCGATCTTGATGAAGAGGAAGGAGGCGCCCCAGGCGATGCTGAGCAGGGCGAATTGGATCCAGTCGCGTGAACGCATGGTGGGTGGTGTCCTGATCTGGCCAGGCCTGGCTGTTTGGAGTGGCCCCGGGAAGGGGCAATGCTCAGGCCCGGTAGTGCGAACCTTGCTGCCGGGCAGGGCTGCGATGTTGCCAACAGACTGCTTGTTCCGGAGTATATCCGATAGGCACGCGGATCACAATCGGAATCTTGTGGTGCTAAGTGTGGGGAGGTCAAAGGTGCTGATGGAGAGACACGCGCGGGGACGAACACGAACGCCGGAGGCAGAGAGACTACCGCGACTGGGGGGATAACTAAAGGGAAGAGGAGGACACGAAACTACGGAAAGTAGCGATACAGGTCTTTGCGGTGCAGGAACCTGACAAACACGACCGTTTCTCCCTCCAGGGCTATGCCAACGCGATAGTCGCCGACACGGATGCGGTAGTGAGACTCCCCATGGCGTAGCTTGCGGACATTGGTGATCTCGGCAAGCGCCTGGGCCCCCTCCACGGCGATGATCACCTCGCGCACCCGGTGCGTGAGCCGGCTGTCCTTGATCTTCTCCAGGTCCCTGACAAAGCTGCGCCGGAACTCGACGTTCATGGCTCCGGGCCGAGGACGGCAAAGACCTCATCTCGGCTGGCAGGTTCGCTGGCCTCGCCCTCGCGAATCGCATTAGCAAGTGCCATATCTTCGATGATCTCGGCAAAGAGCTCTGAGAACTCCTCCCTGTTCTCCTGGAACAGCTCCCACACCGCTTCTTTAAGAACTGCCTTCAACTGCATTTGGTCAACTGTCATGCTGATGTCCTCGTGGAACAGACGATCTCACAGCCCTGATATCCATTATAAGAGGTATTGGGTGAAACTCCAAGCCGATCTGTTGGTGGGGTGGGTGGGCACGGAGGTCCACCCCTACCATGGGTGGTTTGACAGTTGAAGTGCTGAAAAAGGTAGTCAAGGGACCAGCGTTGAGTGGTGACTTTAAAAACATAAATATTGAACAAGTTTTTAATAGTCGCAGACAGAACAGGAGTTTTCAAAACATAAGTGTTGAAAAAGTTTGTTAGTGACAGATGGGATTGGGTGGTGGGAAAGGGGGTTTTGTGCTAGAATCGGAGTGGATGGCTATGGAACAGGAGTGCCTTCGGTGACTGACGGCCAGGATGCAGTAGCGGAGCTGGTGGTAGAAGAGGGGCGGGTGGTGTGGCGGCTGCGCGGGGAGCTGCCGGTGGTGGCGCGAGCCACCGTGGATGGGCAGGGGATCACGCTGGCCGCGGAGCGAGACACGGGCGGGGGTGTCCTGCTGGTGGTGGAGGCGGAGGGGCCCTTCGACCTGGAGGTGGAGACGGAGTTCACGACCTTTGTGGAGCAGGTTCCGGCCGGCCGCACGCGGTACCTGCTCACTTACCTGGACCGGACGGACGTGCGGCAGGTGTGACGCGAGGCGCGTGGGCGCTGTCCCTACGGCCATGGGTGCTGCTGCTTTTGCTGGTCTCACGCGTACGGTAGCGGTGATGCGCAAGGAGTTCCTGCACATCCTGCGGGACCCGCGCGTGCTGGCCGTGATGTTCATGATCCCGGTAATCCAGCTGATCCTGCTGGGCTACGCGGCGACCAACGACGTGGAGCACCTGCCGACCGCGGTGCTGGACCGGGACCGCACCCGCCAGAGCCGTGAGCTGCTGGACGTGTACCGGGCCTCCAACTATTTCGACCTGGTGCGCTTCGTGGAGACGGAGGCGGAGCTGCGCCAATTGGTGGACCGGGGGGAGGTGCGGGCGGGGCTGATCATCCCCGCCGGCTATGGGCTGGACCTGGCCCGCGGCCAGCAGGCGCAGGTGGCCTTTGTGATCGACGGCTCGGACCCCACGGTGGCACAGACGGCCTTCGCGGGCGCGCAGGCGGTGGGGCAGGCCTTTTCGCTGCAGCTGATGGAGGAGCGGCTGCACATCGAGCCGGAGGAGCAGCCGGGGGTGG